>NZ_JBLVPV010000025.1:0-52972 GCF_048286775.1 Flavobacterium glycogeni | reverse complement strand
AAGGTACACTGGCCAACAGCAACTACGCTATTACGTTCGTGCCGAAAGACTTTTCCATCACCGCAATGCCGATTACGGTAACGGCCGATGCAGGACAGACTAAGGTTTACGGCGCAGTAGATCCGGCTTCATACACTTATGCTTCATTGCCGACAGGTTTACTTTCCAATGGCGCAACAGTATCGTTCACCGGAGCACTTGACCGTGCTGCAGGAGAAAACGTAGGGGATTGGGCGATCGGACAAGGTACACTGGCCAACAGCAACTACGCTATTACGTTCGTGCCGAAAGACTTTTCCATCACCGCAATGCCGATTACGGTAACGGCCGATGCAGGACAGACTAAGGTTTATGGCGCAGCAGATCCGGCTTCATACACTTATGCTTCATTGCCGACAGGTTTACTTTCCAATGGCGCAACAGTATCGTTCACCGGAGCACTTGACCGTGCTGCAGGAGAAAACGTAGGGGATTGGGCGATCGGACAAGGTACACTGGCCAACAGCAACTACGCTATTACGTTCGTGCCGAAAGACTTTTCCATCACCGCAATGCCGATTACGGTAACGGCCGATGCAGGACAGACTAAGGTTTACGGCGCAGTAGATCCGGCTTCATACACTTATGCTTCATTGCCGACAGGTTTACTTTCCAATGGCGCAACAGTATCGTTCACCGGAGCACTTGACCGTGCTGCAGGAGAAAACGTAGGGAATTGGGCGATCGGACAAGGTACATTAGCCAACAGCAACTACGCTATTACGTTCGTGCCGAAAGACTTTTCCATCACCGCAATGCCGATTACGGTAACGGCCGATGCAGGACAGACTAAGGTTTATGGCGCAGCAGATCCGGCTTCATACACTTATGCTTCATTGCCGACAGGTTTACTTTCCAATGGCGCAACAGTATCGTTCACCGGAGCACTTGACCGTGCTGCAGGAGAAAACGTAGGGAATTGGGCAATCGGACAAGGTACACTGGCCAACAGCAACTACGCTATTACGTTCGTGCCGAAAGACTTTTCCATCACCGCAAGACCGATTACGGTAACAGCCGATCCTAAACATAAGTTTAGCGGACAGGTTGATCCTCCTTTGACTTACCAGATAAGTGATGTACTTGCAAGCACATTAACGGCAAGTGTTTCAAGTTATCCATTTATAGGAAATCTTTCAAGAATTGCCGGAGAAAGTAGTGGAATCTATCAAATCAATCAAGGCACAGTAAGTTTGGGTACAAATTATGAATTAACTTATGTTCCATCAAATCTAACGATTAATTGTGTGACTATTGACGCAAGCACCAGCAGTAAACCTGTACCGGTAGGATCTCTCGCCATATTGAGTGCCGCCGTTTCTCCTGTAGCTCCTGACATTACTGTAGTATTTACAGTTGATAATGGTAATGGTGTATTAGCTACGTATACAGCAATAACTAATGGAAGTGGTTTAGCTACAGCTCAAGCTACACTACCTGTAGAGGTATACTTGATAACTGCTACAGCCGGCACTGGGTGTGCTTCATCAGTAGCATACTTACCTGTATATGATCCTAATGGTGGATTTGTAACTGGTGGTGGCTGGATTATGTCTCCGGCTGGTGCCTATGTTCTTAATGATTACACTAAAACTTTATCAGGAAAAGCAAACTTTGGATTTGTAGCCAAGTACAAAAAAGGAAATAATGAGGTGGATGGAAATACGGAGTTTCAATTTCAGACCGGAAATCTTAATTTCAAAAGTAGTTCGCATGAAGCTATGTCATTGGTGATTGCCGGAGCACAAGCTACATACAAAGGCAAAGGAACTATAAACGGAATACCTGGCTACAGTTTTATGGTATCTGCAATAGATGGTGATAAGAAATCAACCGGTGTTACAGATAAATTTAGAATAAAAATTTGGAATGGATCAGGTGTTGTATATGATAACCAAAAATTATCCCCTGATAATGCCGAAGCGTCAACAGCGCTTGGTGGTGGTTCTATAGTAATACATGAGGTGAAGAAAAATGCAACTGCAAAAGTGGTAATTGTCGAGAAAACCCCAGAAATTGTACCATTCACTATAACGGCATATCCAAACCCATCTACCCAATATTTCATTATTGACATAAAAGGTGGTACTAATGAAAAAACGGAAGTGATTGTATATGATATATTAGGCAGAATGGTCAAACATATTGAGAATGGTGATAGCCAAGAAATCAAGTTTGGTGAAGAGCTTCCATCAGGTACATATATTGCGATTATCAATCAGGGTGTGAAACAAAAAACGGTCAGACTGGTAAAAAAATAAAACTGTTTTTGTAAAGATGGTTTAATAAAGTCATCCCGATTATAAAATCGGGATGACTTTTTATTTTTTCAGTTTTGGCTCATCCGGATTTAACGTTTAACTTTCTCAGGGTAACATTCTAAAGGATTGTAATTTGCCCAATTGACTGTAAAAAAAAACACTCTGAAATTTGATCTCAGAGTGTTTTTTTGATTTATTTCATAAAAATCGATCTATAAAAACTCACCGTGTTGAGAAATATCTAAACCTAATTCTTCTTTTTCTTCACTTACTCTTAGTGGAGTTATTTTGTTTACAATAAAGAAAAGGAAATAAGATGCTAAAAATGCAAATGCTGAAACGATTACTAAAGCGGTTAATTGGTTTAAAAATAATGTAGCATCACCAAATATAAGTCCTTGATTATCTCCTACTACTGAGTTAACAGTTTTAGAAGCAAAAACACCAGTTAATAGCATACCAACCATACCACCAACACCGTGACAGGCAAACACATCTAAAGCATCATCAATTTTACCTTTAGGAAATTTACTAACCACTAGATTACTAACAATACTGGCAAATATACCGATGAACATGGCATGAGGAATAGTTACAAAACCTGCAGCTGGAGTAATCGCTACTAAACCTACAACAGCACCTATACAAGCTCCCATAGCAGAAAGTTTGTGTCCAAGAATTTTATCAAGAAATACCCAAGCCATTCCAGCAGCAGCAGCAGCTACAGTTGTTGTACCTAATGCTTGTACAGCTAAACCATTAGATCCTAATGCTGAACCTGCATTGAAACCAAACCATCCAAACCATAATAAACCAGTGCCTAACAGTACGTAAGTAATACGGGCAGGATTAACTTTTTGTATTTTTCTTTTTCCTAAGAAAATGGCTCCAGCTAATGCAGCCCATCCCGCGCTCATGTGAACTACCGTTCCTCCGGCGAAATCCAATACTCCCATTTTAAAGAAAATACCATCTGGATGCCAAGTCATGTGTGCTAACGGTGTATATACAAGTAATATGAATAATACCATAAATAACAGGTAAGCCCAGAAACGAATTCTTTCTGCAAAAGCTCCAGTTATTAAGGCAGGTGTAATGATTGCAAATTTTGCTTGAAATAAAGCAAATAACATAAAAGGGATTGTTGGAGCAAGACTCCAAGCGGTATTGGTACCAACACCTTGAAAAAATAAATTAGGTAACGGATTACCAATTATTCCTCCTATTGAAGGGCCAAATGATAAACCAAAGGCGATAACTACCCATAAAACGGTAACAATTATCATGGCCATAAAACTTTGAAGCATAGTACTGATAACATTCTTCTTTCCTACCATTCCCCCGTAGAAAAAACCTAGTCCAGGAGTCATTATTAATACAAGTGCAGTTGCAACAATCATCCAAGCGGTATCGCCGGTATCAAATTTCACGGCTTCTGTTGGAGCAGGGCTGTCAATTATGAAATAATTTGAAAAAAGGGTTAATACCAAAATCGTGATTAATAGCACACTTAAAATAATTTTTCGCATTGTTTTGTAGTTTTAAATTTCGATAAAAATATAAAAATCATTAATAAGCCCCTTTGAAAAAACGGTTTAATGTTTTATTTTTATCATTTTTGTAAAATGACCCCTATTTTTTTATGGGTATGTTATAATTTAAAGTTGAAATTTGTAATTTGTTAAACTAAGGTTAAGAGAAATTGTCATTTTAGGAGATTATAGGGCAATTATTCTAAGAATTAATAGGTCTATATCTTAATGGTAAAAGTTGAATATCGTTTAAAAAAAAATGCACCAACTGAAATTAATTCAATTGGTGCAATTATTTTAAAGTAAATAAATAATGTCTTTATTTTAAAAGATGTTGGCTTAAAATTTTATAGATTTCATTGATATTGTTACCTCCTTTACCAAATTGTTTGACAATGGGTGTATTATCGTTATTTAACCAAATTTTTAATTCAGCATCCATGTCTAATATTCCGGCACTTTCTTTAGAGAATTTTTTGATGCTGGAGTAGGGGATTGACATATAATCAACTTTAGTCCCAACCAATTGTTTTTCGACTAAAATCAGCCTTTTATTGGTGAAAATAAACATATCCCGAATAAGTTTATACGCTTTTTCAATTATTTCTCCATCTATTAAGATTGGTTCAAATTCTTTTGAAACATTTTCAATGTTAACTTCAGATGCATTGCCTAAGATGGCGTTAAATAGTCCCATTATACTAATTTATTTTTGATTGTATTTTGTTTTATATCTGTCGTTCAGCTTGGTTTGATGGGTATCCAGACTAATCATCCTGCCTTGAATAAAAGCATTGGTCAACTTGTTTGTTCTCATATCCAAAGCATCGCCTTCAGAAATGAATAATGTAGCATCTTTTCCTTGCTCTAAGGTACCACATTGAGCGTCAATTCCTAATATTTTAGCAGTATTTGATGTGATTAGTTGTAATGCTTGTTCTTTATCCAGTCCATAAGCAGCACATGTTCCTGCTAAAAACGGTAAATTTCGGGTATTCATTCTTTCATGTGCGCCGCTATTTTCTAAACCTACCAGAACACCTTTGTCCGTTAATAATTTGGCTGATTTGTAAGGTAAATCAATATCATGATCGTCATTTTCTGGCATATCATGAACGCGTCTAAGCAATACGCCAACATTATTTTTTTGTAATAATTCAGCAGTTTTATATGCTTCGTATCCACCAACAATCACCATTTTTTTAACCCCATTTTCTTTTGCAAATTGTACTGCGTCGATAATTTGTTTTTCTTCATTGGCATGAATAAATAAGGTTTGATTTCCATCTAATAATCCTTTTGTAGATTCCAAAGTCAAATTTCTCTCTTTTGAACTATCCCCTAAATACGCTTTGGCATTGAATAAAAAAGAAGATAATTCTAAAACTTGTTTTGCATAATCCTTATTGGCTTCAATGCTTCCTGGTTCAAACCAAGAACCGCTTCTTCTAAAACTAGAAGGGAAGTCTAAATGAATTCCATCATTTTCTTTTATAAGTGCATCTTTCCAGTTCCAGGCATCTAACTGAACAATTGAGGAAGTTCCTGAAATTCTTCCACCACGCGGTGTGATTTGAGCCATTAAAATCCCGTTAGGTCTTACTGTTTCTATTACTTTTGAATCAGCAGTGTATGCGATAATACTTCTTACATGTGGATTCATGTTTCCAATTTCATCCTCATC
Organism: Flavobacterium glycogeni; assembly: GCF_048286775.1. Lineage (NCBI taxonomy): Bacteria > Pseudomonadati > Bacteroidota > Flavobacteriia > Flavobacteriales > Flavobacteriaceae > Flavobacterium > Flavobacterium glycogeni. The sequence continues at coordinate 47,456 of NZ_JBLVPV010000025.1, read as the reverse complement.
ATCAGAAGATTTAACGGCATCAATTTCAACTAAACCCAGTGTTGAATTAGGAGCAATAAATCCCGGATAAACATGTTTTCCTGCGGCGTCAATAGTAATGTCATACGCGCCTTCTGCAAGTCGAATCACTCTGGCATCTGCTACCAAATTAATTTTCCCGTCAACGAATCCTATAGCACTGTTCTCGATTATTTCACCATTTCCTAAATGTGCCGTAGCATTAAGAATTAGAACCGATTTTGATTGCTTAGGAGCGGGTGTTTGTTGTGCTTTTGTAAGTATTGATAAACTAAATACCAATAGCAATAGATATGTTTTTTTACTCATCATATTTATATTTTTTTATTTGGAATTGCTTTGCCTTTTTGCAAAAGCGCTCGCAGTGAATCTTAGATTTTATTTTTATTGTTCTAAAGTATCACAGTGGTATTCTTTTTTCTCCGCTTTTTTAGGCTCTTGAGTAATCATTCCTTTATTCTTTTCTTGTAATAATTGACCAATCAACTCATTTCGTTCTTTAGCAATAGCTATTCTTTGTTCTTCATCTTTTTGAAGATCATAATAAACTACACCTTCGATTAACGTTTTTTCAGCTTTTGCATAAATAGACAACGGATTGGCGTTCCACAATACAATATCGGCATCTTTACCCACTTTTATACTTCCTACTTTGTCATCGATACGTAATAGTTTAGCAGGGTTTAAAGTAACAAATTTCCAGGCTTCTTCTTCGGAAACATTACCATATTTAACTGCTTTTGCGGCCTCTTGATTCAATCTTCTTGACATTTCAGCATCATCAGAATTATAGGCTACTACAACTCCGGCATTATGCATTATTGGACCATTGAAAGGAATGGCATCATTTACTTCAAATTTATAAGCCCACCAATCTGAGAAAGTTGAGGCTCCAACACCGTGTTCTTTCATTTTATCGGCAACTTTGTATCCTTCAAGAATATGGGTAAACGTATTGACTCTAAAATCAAATTTTTCGGCTACATTCATCAACATCAAAATTTCAGATTGCACATAAGAATGACAAGAAATGAAACGTTCTTTATTTAATATTTCAGCTAATGTTTGTAGTTCTAAATCCACTCTTGGTGCTTTCCCTTTTCCTTTTTTACCAGTTGAGTTGTAATTTTTCCAAGCGGCATCATATTCTTTAGCACGTTGGAAATAATCCGTAAAAACCTGTTCCACACCCATTCTGGTTTGAGGAAAACGAGTAGGATTAGTGATTCCCCAGTTTGCTTGTTTTACATTTTCTCCCAAGGCAAATTTGATAAATCCAGGTTGGTCTTTGTAAAGCATTTCATCTGCTGAAGCGCCCCATTTCCATTTTACAATCGCTGAACGACCACCAATTGGATTTGCAGATCCATGCAGTAATTGAGAAGTGGTAACTCCACCGGCTAAGTCCCTGTATATATTAATGTCTTCAGAATTCACTACATCCTGAATGGTAACTTCGGCGCTGGAATTGTGTCCGCCTTCATTTACACCATTAGAAATTGCAATGTGAGAATGCTCATCAACAATTCCGCTGGTTAAATGTTTGCCTTTGGCATCAACAATTGTTGCTGAAGCGTCAGAAATGTTTTTTCCAATAGATGCAATTTTTCCGTTTTTAACCAACACGTCAGTTTCGACTAAAATACCGTCTTTTTCGTTTGTCCAAACAGTGGCATTTTTAAACAATAGTGTTTGTGTAGTGGGTTTTTTCAAATTACCATAAGCAACATTTGGAAATGTTGTTGGAATAATCATGTTGTTCTTTTCCAATTTCAAGGAGTCAATTGGTTTTATAAAAGGAGCCGTTCTGACAGCAGACCATTTCACCTCATTTCCATTGAATAAAATTGCTTTTCCTGAAAGTAATTGGATGTCATCGATATATCCAATTAACCTGGAGAAAGTTGTTTTTGTTGAATCCATAGATTTCATTACAGTTGAAATCCAATTATTCGAAACCGTAAGTTTTGAACTAACTTTTTTGGAATCAATTGTCGTAATTATCGATTTTGGAGCAGTAATATCGCCGCTAATTTTCCATTTGTATTGTTGATTAGCTACACTTAAATCGTAATCACCGCGAATGTCTTTAATTGTTATATCAGTTATAACAAATTTGTTACCCTGAACCCAGTTCTCGTAAAGAATTGTTTTCTCCTCAAAAATCTCACCGGATGTAATAACAAAATTGGCTAAACTTCCTGTTTTCAAGCTTCCTATTTCGTTGCTTTTTCCTAAAATAGCAGCGGGAATAGTTGTCAAAGCTTCTAATGCTTTCGTTTTATCAAATCCGTATTTAATGGCTCTTAATAGATTTGGTCTAAAATCTTCCAGCTTCTTTAACTTATCAGTCGTCAAAGCGAAAACAATTCCATTATCTGATAGAACTTTAAGATTGGTTGGTGCTTGATTCCAAAAACGCAAGTCTTTCAATTCCATTTGATTGGCTTGGTTGGGGTCAGAAACATCATAAGCTTCCGGGAAATTGATTGGGATAATAAATTTCGAATTTGTTTTTTTGATTTCTTCAATTCGCTCAAATTCATTTCCGTTTCCTTTCAATACATAATTTAAGCCAAATTCTTTCGCTATTTTGGCTGCTCTCAAACTGTTTAACTTGTCTTCAGAAGCAAATATTTGAACTAATTTTTCATTATTGGATAAGGCTTCCAAGGATAAATCTTTGGTTGTGGCATTTCCTTTTTTGTACCAATCTAAATCTAAATACATTTGACGAAGTAATGCCATCATTCCCATCAATGAGCTTGGATAGGCTTGATTTGTTGTGGCACTTTTAGTAAACGCAAAATGATTGGTTACTTTATCAGATAATAATTGGGTGCTTTTATCAAAGTTATTCAAAGCGATCAGCGTTCCTGACCCGCGAGCAATTCCGTCAGGGACGTGAGTTCCCACGATACCAAATCCTGCTTTTAATAATTCTTCGGCTTTAGTTTGGTCGTATTTAAAGCTTTCATATCCATTTACTTCTGAACGAATACTTTCATTCCAGTAATATCCCGATCTTTTAGTGTCATATAAAGGATTTCTTTCAGTACTGGTAATTCCTTTTGGTTTTTCAATCCCAAAACTGGTGTACATATCAATAAATGAAGGATAAATTGATTTTCCTTCTAAGTTGATTATCATGCAATTTTTAGGAATGGCGATGTTATTTCCTGCACCAATAACTTTTCCGTTTTGAATCAATAAGGTACCCTTTTCAATAATTTGTGTTGGTGTAACATAAATTTTTGCATTGGTAAAAGCGGTAAAATTGGTGTTTTTGTTTTGAACACTTTCATTATTGGGAAAGTATTCTTGTGCATAGGTTTTTGGCAATAAAACACTGAAATAGAGTAGAAGTAAGATTTTTTTCATAGTATAGTTTCTAATTATTCTCTAAAAGTAAAAAAAAGGAAATGTTAAGCATTATTTTTTTTGATTTTAACAGTTGTTTTTTGCAGAATTTGAATATTATTGAGCTACTCCATCATACTATTCTAATTATTTTGACATAAATCAGTACGATTCTCTATCGTTTCTAAATTTTGTAGGATTAATTATAGTAATTAAAAATGTTTTCTCTAATTTTAGAATCAAATAAGTAAACATGCTAGTTAAAGTTTTTGGAAGCGCTGTTTTTGGAGTGGAAGCTACAACAATTACCGTAGAGGTAAATATCGATAAAGGGATTGGGTATCATTTAGTTGGCTTGCCTGATAACGCCATCAAAGAAAGTAGTTACCGGATTGCGGCTGCACTCAAAAATAATGGATATGCCATGCCTGGAAAAAAAATAACCATCAATATGGCTCCAGCTGATTTGCGTAAAGAAGGTTCTGCCTATGACTTGACTTTAACCATAGGAATTCTTGTAGCTTCTGGGCAAATAAAAGCCGATGAAGTTGACAAATACATCATCATGGGGGAACTTTCCCTAGATGGCAGTCTTCAACCTATCCGAGGCGCTTTGCCTATTGCAATCAAAGCCAAAGAAGAAGGTTTTAAAGGCTTTTTTCTTCCAAAGCAAAATGTAAAAGAAGCCGCTATTGTGGCTGGTTTAGATGTGTACGGAGTCGAAAATGTTCAGGAAGTGATTGATTTTCTGGAAGGAAAAGGAACTCTTGAGCCAACAACAATTGACACCAGAGCCGAATTTTATAAAACATTAGATTTTCCTGAATTCGATTTTTCGGATGTCAAGGGACAAGAAAGCATCAAGCGTTGCATGGAAATTGCCGCTGCCGGAGGACATAATATTATCCTGATTGGTCCGCCAGGTGCGGGAAAAACGATGTTAGCCAAACGATTACCCAGTATTCTCCCGCCGATGACGTTGCGCGAAGCATTGGAAACAACAAAAATTCACAGTGTGGCCGGAAAGTTAAAAGAAGTTGGATTGATGAATCAACGCCCTTTTCGTAGTCCGCATCATACCATTTCAAATGTGGCGCTTGTCGGAGGAGGAAGTTATCCACAACCGGGCGAAATTTCTATGGCGCATAACGGCGTATTATTTTTAGATGAATTACCGGAATTTAAGCGTGATGTACTGGAGGTGATGCGTCAGCCTTTGGAAGATAGAGAAGTGACTATTTCTCGGGCGAAATTCACGGTTACTTATCCGTCCTCGTTTATGTTGGTGGCAAGTATGAATCCCAGCCCAAGTGGTTTCTTCAACGATCCGGATTCTCCACAGACTTCTTCGCCACATGAAATGCAACGGTATTTGAGTAAAATATCAGGGCCTTTATTGGATAGAATTGATATTCATATTGAAGTGACGCCGGTTCCTTTCGAAAAATTATCGGAAGATCAAAAAGCAGAAAGCAGTGTTGACATTCGAAAAAGAGTTACTGCGGCACGAGAAATTCAAACAGAACGGTTTGAGCAAATGGAAAACATCCATTATAATGCTCAAATGAATACCAAACACATTCGGGAATATTGTGCCTTGGATGATGTTTCCAAACAATTATTGAAAACAGCCATGGAACGATTGAATTTATCGGCTCGGGCGTATGATCGAATCTTGAAAGTAGCCAGAACCATCGCTGATCTTGATGCGGCTCCAATAGTTGTTTCCAGCCATATTGCTGAAGCTATTCAATATAGAAGTTTGGATCGTGATGGTTGGTTGGGTTGAATTAGATTACAGATTAAGCATCTTATAATGCTCCGTAAAGTCTTCGACTTTGAGGAAGTGACTTTCGGTTTTCAACCGATTTTGGTTTTCAAATGTTTGAATTTTAAGGTCAGTCGGCGACTGAAAAATAGATACTCAAAGTCGGAGACTTTGCGTAGCAGATTGCGTAGCTTTTTTTTATTAATTTAACTATAATTTCAAGAATACGGATAATATAATCAACAGTATAAAAGAGCATTTGGATACAATTTTAATAACAGTTTTAGCAATCGTAATCTTCTATTTTGTTTTTCGAACTAAAATGAAAAAAGAAAAGTATAGAAATAAATAAGTCAAAAAAGAGATTTCGATAGAAATCTCTTTTATTTTTGCCAAATGTTAGAAATTCTTTACCAAGACGAATATATTATAGCAATTAATAAACCAAGTGGATTGTTGGTCCACAAATCATTTTATGCGCGCGATGCAAAAGTTTTTGCTATTCAAGAATTGAGAAATCAAATAGGAGGGCGACATGTTTATCCTATTCATCGGTTAGATCGCAAAACATCTGGTGTCTTGTTATTTGCGTTGGATGCAGCCGTTTTAAAAATTATGAATGATCGTTTTGCCACACGCGAAGTCGAAAAAAAATATTTAGCAATTTTACGTGGTTGGTCACCCGAAGAACTAACGATTGATTATGATTTAACCAATGATGATGGCATTATACAAAATGCAATAACATACTTTCATCGATTGCAAAGTACCGAAATTGAGTTAGAATTTAACAATCAACCAACGTCACGATATTGTTTGGTAGAAGCGATTCCTGAAACTGGACGTATGCATCAATTACGAAAACATTTCAAACATATTTTTCATCCCATTTTAGGAAGTCGTCCACATGGTTGTAACAAACAAAATAAATTATGGTTGGAGAATTTTGACCTGAAAGGAATGATGCTTCATGCACATCAGTTAATTTTTAATCATCCAATAACAAATGAACAACTAATCTTGAATGCAAAGATTAATGAAGAGTTTAGTAGAGTAGGTACTATTCTTAATCTAGATTTGAATAAGTATGAATAGAATAATAATTTGTAAATTAATGCTTTAAATTATTGTTGTATTTTGAAACAACAGTTTTCAGTATAAAGATGAGCAGAGGAAGTGACTTTCGGTTTTTAACCGATTTTGTTTTTCAAATATTTGAATTTTAAGGTCAGTCGGAGACTGAAAAACACATCCTCAAAGTCGAAGACTTTGCGGAGCGGGAGATCCGCGTTGCAAACGCTATAATTTGTTTCTTAATTTAAGTAAGTACTCGTTGCAAACGAGCACTAGATAACGTAGATAAACGAGTGCCAGTGGTGGTGTTTATTGTACATACTGCGATTGCTAGCGCGAGCGCAATGTCATTAAGTTAAGGATTTATCTCGCTGATTTTTAGGTTATTATGTGTTTTATTTGTCTAGAAATAATAATTGATTTTTAAATTGAAATAAAGCATTGTGTTGCGTATCAATCATATTTTGAAAAGTGGCAATATTACTTTTAGTATATTCTTTATTATTTTTTAAGTCTTGATAAATTTTATCAGATAATCCTTTTTCATATTCTACTTTAGCAACATTCAGATATTGTTGAAAAGTTATATTAGGATATAGTAAATGTTCTGCTCCATTATTATCATCGATATACTTTTGAATTATGGATTGCACTTCTAAATGTAGCTTTTGAGTAGTTATAAAAACCGCTAATAAATTATTCCTTTCTTCGGTAGTATTAGGAGTAGAATTGAAAGTTTTATGATATGTTAACCACGCTATAAATAAACCTGCTATGCCTATTAAGATTTCCATTGAATTTCTTTTATAGACAAATATAAGTAAAATAAAAAAGCCTCAATTATGAGGCTTTAGTTTTTATAATAGTATATTTTTAAGCTTGAACATTATTAGGAGGAACATTTAGATATTCACCCTGATTTGCACTAAACATATCGAGTTGGATAGCGCAGTTTTGCAAACTGTGCCCACAAACGAGAGCAACTTTATTTTCAAAGATTTGAATAAAGGTCTTTAGAAAGATAATCGTTATTAATAGCCCCGATAGAAACGAAAAACCTTGTGAGGGCTGGCGTTTAGCTCTCACAAGGATTGTAGTGTATAGCGGGAAATAAGTTCTTAAAAAACGAACTCGTTCTGCTTCAAAAAAAAGAAAACGTATTTTCTTAGTTGTTATCTATTAGAGCGTCGGTCATTATTTTGACTCGGACGTCTTGGACCAAAACTATTGTTGCTGCTACGGTTTGTAGTATCAGTTTTTGGTTTCTTAGGAGTCGAATTGCGTTGTTGCCTTCCTTGCCCTTGTTTAATGGGTTCTTTTGAAGCGTTAGGATCTGGCTCAAAACCTTTGATATTTTCTACTGGCAATTTCAAGCCTACTAATTTTTCTATATCGCGTAAAAAGACAGTTTCGTCCGGACTGAATAACGAAATAGCTTCTCCACTTGCTCCGGCTCTACCAGTTCTACCAATGCGGTGAACGTAATCTTCAGGAATATTTGGCAATTCAAAATTAATCACATGTGGTAATAACGGGATGTCCAAACCTCGCGCTGCAATATCTGTAGCGACTAAAGCGGTCAGGCTTCCGTCTTTGAAACCCGCTAAGGCTTTGGTTCGTGCGCCTTGACCTTTATTACCATGAATGGCAGCTGCTTTAATGCCAGCACTAATCATGCTTTCAGTCAGTTTATTGGCACCTTGTTTGGTACGCGTAAATACCAAAATCTGCTTCCAGTTTCCTTCAGAAATAAGTTTAATTATTAGTTCTGTTTTTTTCTCTTTGGCAACAGGATATACTTTTTGAATAATAGCATCCACTGTTGTGTTTTCTGGGGTAGCTTCGACATGAACTGGGTTGTGCAAAATGCCCATTGCCAATTTCTTGATGTCTTTTGAAAAGGTTGCCGAAAATAGTAAGTTTTGCCTTTTTGAAGGTAATACTTTTAAGATTCGTTCTATATCTCGTAAAAATCCCATGTCCAGCATGCGATCAGCCTCATCTAAAACTAAGATTTCAACTTTTGCAAGCGATATTAAACCTTGATTTTGCAAATCGATTAATCGACCTGGAGTTGCAACTAAAATATCGACACCTTGACGCAATTGAGTTACTTGCGGATTTTGGTTTACGCCCCCAAAAATAACGGTGCTGCGTAAATCTAAAAACTCACTGTATTCTTTTATATTGGCAAATATTTGAGCTGCTAATTCTCGTGTTGGAGTTAATATTAAGGCACGAACGGGTCTTTGTCTTAAATGTTGGCCTTGCGATAATAATTGTAATATAGGTAGCGTAAAACCGGCTGTTTTTCCTGTTCCTGTTTGTGCAGATGCTAATACATCTTTACCTTCTAAAATGGGTGGAATTGCTTTTTGTTGTATCGGAGAAGGGGTTGTGTATCCTTTTTTGCTGATGGCTTTTAGTAAAGCATCAGATAAGCCTAATGAGTTAAATGACATAAATGGTGTTTATGAAGCAAACACAATTATTTAGTTTACTTCTTTAAGTGGGCGCAAAGGTACTGCTAATTTTTTCGATGTGCTTTTGATTGCTTGACTTTGTTTAAATAAAATCATAGTACTTCGTTTTAATCCGTTTACAAAACATAGCTGAGACGTTAATAATTATGGTGAATTCAATGGGGAAGCTAAAATCGTTATTCCTTTATACTTTTAGAAAAACAGTCCAATAATTATTGAAATGAAGCAACCACATTCTGTATTTAAGTTTTCTGCTTTTTGAATTTTGCCATTGAAATTGCCATTGAATTTTGCCATTGAAATTGAATCTATTTCAACTCCGAAAAGGTATTTCCTTGAGTAATGTCTCCCGTTTTATACCCTTTCATAAACCAATATTTACGTTGTTCTGAAGTTCCGTGAGTAAAGGATTCCGGAACAATATGACCTTGTATTTTAGATTGAATCGCATCATCACCCACAGCATGAGCTGCGCTTAAAGCTTCATCAATATCGCCTTCCTCCAAGAAATTGTTCATTTTTTGATTGTAATGCGTCCAAACACCAGCGTAAAAATCAGCTTGTAATTCTAAAGCTACAGATAATTTATTGGCTTCGGCTTCACTTTTTCCTTCTTGCATTTGCCTCATTTTAGCGGATGTTCCCAATAAAGTTTGTACATGATGTCCTATCTCGTGCGCAATTACATAGGCAGTAGCAAAATCACCTCCTTCGGCTCCAAATCTAGTTTTCAGTTCTTCAAAGAACGCCAAGTCCATATATACTTTTTGATCACCAGGACAATAAAAAGGTCCCGAAGCAGATGTGGCATTACCACAAGCAGTTTCTACTGCATCAGAAAACAACATTAAATTTGGTCTTTTATATTGCATATTGTTTTCCTGGAAAATTTTTCCCCAAACATCTTCTGTATCTACTAATATGGCTTCTATAAATTTGCCTTCTTCAATTTCTGTTGCGGTTAAGGCTCTTTGTTCAGTAGGAGTGCTTTGTCCTTGGTTCATTTGTTCTAATATTGGAGTTAGCATTTGGGCATTTTCTCCACCAAAAAGATTCAATAACAAGATAATAATACCAATAATTCCACCTCCTATAATTGTTTTTCCTCCTGAGGACATTCCTCTTCGGTCTTCAAAATTTTCACTTGAACGTCTACCACTCCATTTCATATTGTGTTATTTTTAGTTGTTATTAAAAAATGTATATATATAAAAGTATAAAATTTTAAACGATAAATATTCTTTTTTCGAAGATGTTAACGGGTCCATTTAGAAATTATTTCTTCAATGATTCCTTTTACTATTGGTTTTGAGATATAATCATTCATTCCTGCTGTAAGACATTTTTCTTTCTCTTCTTTTTCTGTACCTGCAGTTATTGCAATAATGGGTACTTTTTGTCCTGATTTTAAAGTTCTAATTAATTGGGTAGCTTCATATCCATTCATGATTGGCATTTGGATGTCCATGAAAATAATATCTGGATTTATCGCTTCAAATTGCTCTACCGCATCTTTGCCATTTATAACTTCAAAAATAGCGGAATTTATAGGTAAGTTTTTAATGATTGTTTTAAGCAATAGCATATTGATTTTGTTGTCCTCAACAATCATTATTTTTATTTTTTTTGAGCTTTTATTTGGTTTGCCTACAATCTCATTAGTAGTAACAGGAATTGTAATTTGCTTTACATCTTCTGATGGTTCATTACTAATTTCTAAATCTAAATAAAAATAAAAGGCGCTGCCAAAATTAACCGTGCTTACTAATTGCAAATGCGAATTCATTAAGCCTAATAACTGGTTTGAAATGGTGAGGCCTAAGCCAGTTCCCCCAAATTTTCTTGTTGTTGAGCTGTCTTCTTGAGAAAAAGCATTGAATATTTTCTTTTTGTTTTCTTCTTGTATTCCAATCCCCGTATCAATAACTGTAAAAAGAAATTTGGTTCTGGAATCATCTATTTTTTCAATAATGGAAACATTTAATTTTATAGAGCCTTTTTCTGTGAATTTTACTGCATTAGATAAAAGATTAATTAATATTTGTTTTAAACGAACACCGTCTGTCCAAAAATATTTAGGGACATCGGGTGCTATATTCAGTTCTAAACTTAATTTTTTTTGATTGGATTGATATACTATTAAATCCATAATTTGATTCAATAGTTCCTTAATATCATATTTTTCAATGAATAAATCGAGTTTTCCGGCTTCTATTTTTGAGAAATCAAGAATGTCATTTATGATATATAATAAAGAATGAGCCGATTGATTTACTGTGGTGATATATTTCTCTTGGGTTTTTCCAAGGTTGGTTTTCATTAATAAATCTGTAAAACCAATAATTCCATTCAAAGGCGTTCTGATTTCATGGCTCATATTAGCTAGAAAATCAGATTTTGCTTTGTTGGCAGCTTCGGCTAATTCCTTTTGTTGTATTACGGTCTCAGTTTGTTTTCTCTCTGTAATATCGATAAAAATACCTTCTATAAATGCAATTTTTCCTTCCTTGATAATAGTATCGCCAAACTCTTCAATCCAAACAATTTTTTTGTCTTTTCGAATGATCCTATAAGTAGAATGGAATGGTCTCCCTTTTTCAATAGCTTCTAATTGTTCTCGTATAGTTTGTTTTTTGTCTTCTGGATGAAGTAAATCAAGAAATGATAATTTGTTTTCCAGAAAATCAGATTTCAAATAACCAGTAAGTTTTTCTATTTCATCGTTAAGATAAATTTTGGTAGCATTCTCATCATATTTAGATAAATAAACCGTCCCGGGAATATTATTCGCTAATAATCGGAACTTTTCTTCACTTTCATTAATAGCAGTCTCGTTAGCAATACGCTCAATCGAAGAGGCGATGTTACTGGCTAATGTTTGTAAAATATTTACTTCATCTTCTGACCAGTATCTTTCATTTTGAGTATCATCAAATCCTAAAAAGCCATGAAATTTGTTTCTCACAAAAATTGGAAAAAGAATTAATGAGATTGCATCTACGTTGGCTAATTTATTTCTCAATGAAATATTTTCGATTTTTGGTATTACTGCTCTATATATTTTATTGTTTAAAAGTGGCGTTATCAGCTCTTCAAAGTACTCATGCGGTAAATTTTGAAGCTTAATATTATTCTCAGTTAATTTGAGATTATTGATTATCCACCTGTATTTTTGACTTATTAATCCTGTATTCTCATCATTTTCATAGTAATAGGCTCTATGGGATTTAGTTGCTTTCCCCATAATTATAAGTACATCCGAGAAAATATCGTTTATATCTTTACTGTTCAAAAATTTCTCTGTACAAAGAGCCATTGCTGATAAAAGTTCACTCTTGTACTCTAATTTCTTCTCAGCATCGTATCGACTGTGTGAGATTATTGCCAAAGAAATAATATCAGATATTGTTCGGACAAAATTGACATCTTCATTATCCCAATTTTTGTTTTGAGATGTAGTTTCGAAACATACTATTCCAATTAATTCACCATCTATAAATATAGGAATGTCAAGTAAGGATTTAATTTCATTTTGTAAAAAATAATTTTCAGTAAATTCAGATGCTTCCCATTTATTGAAAACATCGAATACACTAATAACTTTTTCACTTTTAATCGCTTCAAAATAAACTAGATATTTTTCTTTTTCTAAAATAAATCCTTTGCTAAAAGTATGTTTTTGTAATTCATATAAATTTTCACAGATAATTTTATCCTCAGTATATTTCCAATAACTTACCCGATTGCATTTAGAAACTATTGCAGCTGATTCAATGATTTGCATTATGCCAGAGTCCAGATTTTTATAATTATTGAAGTTTGTAGTTGATAATTGTTTAATCGTTTTGTTGTACTCTTCTACTTTTTCCTGACGTATTTTATTTTCTGCCTCAATATTTTTAAACGTAGTTATATCCCTTGCTATACCGGAGTAACCAATTACCTTACCCAAATCATTTCTACGTATAATTACTTTTTGAGAAATCCATAGTATTTCCCCACCATTTTTTAATAAAGGAATTTCAATTATAGGGAAATCATGTTCGTTTTCTTCCAAATTTTGATAAAAACTCATCATTTCATAGATATAGTCCGTTCGTATAAATTCGGAATAGTTTCTGGTTAGAATTTCTTTTTCTTCATAGCCTAAAGCTTTAATGGTGAAATCATTAACAAATGTAAAGTTCCCATCATCATCTACCTCAAAAATAATATCAGTAGCATTTTGGATCAAATTTTTATATTGATTCTGAATGAGAATTTCATTGGTAACATCTTGTCCAATTCCTATGATTAAATCGTCCGAAAATTTTTTATCGTTCCATTGTATGTGTTTATATTCTCCATTACTACATTTAACTTTTCGGATGAATACCTCGTCATCCTTAAACTTTGGATGATAATCTTCACCATAGAATTCAGGGTCTTCCGTGACTTTCCAGTAGCCCAATCCCATTACTTGCTCAACAGAATAGCCTAAAATAGTTTGTACATTTTCGCTGCAAAAAACAATTTCACCTTTTCTGTTTGTTGCCAGAATAAGCGAATTCCCTTTATTAATAATTTGGTTATTAAAACGAGATTCAACATCAATGTTTAACAATGATATATGGTGAATGTAATTTATAATCAGAATTATGGTGGAATAAATAAATAATGCAATGTTTGTCTTTAACGGTATTATTTCTAAAACATAAGATGTACCTAAGAAGATAAAAACAGCTACAACAAAATACCAATACACTTTTATGGGGCTTAACACATTATAAGCAAAGAAAAAAGAAACAACAAAAGCGGTTATGGGTATAAAATCAGTTGGGGAATAAATTAGATTGCGGGCTATAAAACAAAAATAGAGTAAGAATAGCGCAATGAAAATTTGTTTAATATTTCTAAATACTATAGCCGACTTGGTACTTACAAAATACAATAAAATTAAAGAAAAACCAATAGTACAATTTGGCACTAATAGACTAACAGGTCTAATTTTAAAAATTTCGAAAATGACTTCTATTGAAGGAAGTATGATGCCTAAAAAGAGTAGATAGAGTTGGTATTCTTTGTTTTTTGAAGCAGTTTCTGTGCCATTTTCCAGCAACTTACTTTTTAATGTAGCTTTTATTTTATAAATTTTATAAGCCAGAAAAATAAATAGAACAAGAATTATAATCCATAAAGGATTACTCATTATAAAAAAATTAGAAGCCCAAAATAAAACAAATTTTGAGTTGAAAATAGTCAATAGGCTACAGTATAATACCATAGAAGTATTTTGATTAGATTTGAAAGACTAGTTGTGGGATTCTATCTTTATGGATTTCAATGTAAGGATTTATTTTAAATAAAAAACCAAAATTTATTTAAATTTAAATTTTAATAAATTTTGGTTTTTAGCTATAAAAAATGTTTTTAGTTTCTGTTTTCAATCTCAGTTTCAGGATCAAATCCTATTATTTCGCTATAAATAGCATAATATAATGAATACATAAATGGAATAGTAAAAACGATTCCAATACAGCATCCAATTAATCCAACCAAAGTGGCTATGATTCCAATAGCAAATAATCCCAATAGAACCAACGGTTGTTTAGAAATTATTAAAATACTGGCTTGGATAGCTTCAACAGCTTTGAGCTTTCCAAAAATAATAAGTGGAATTGTAAGGAACGTAAAAAATGTAGTGAGTATAGTAATTAAAAACCCAACAAACGGTATTTGTGCATAGTCAATTAATTCTGGAACGCCAGTACTCAATAAAGAAATTAATAATATTGCAATAAATAGTTCTTTAAAATAAGGTGCTTTGTAATATTCAAACATGGTTGACACATGAAATTCTTCATCTCTTTCGGCACAATACGCCATTTTTATTAGTCCAGCAGAAAATGGACTAAGCAAACACGTTATTAAAATAGAGACTCCTGAGAACATTAACATGGAGTTTAAACTTAAATTTTCGGGTTGTAAATTTTCAGGTTTTAATTTTTCTAAAACAGTTTCGGAATCAAAAATTGAAAGAGCTATTATAGCTAACAAAATACTTATCAGAATAATACCCACAAACAATATTAAACCGCTATACAGTGCAATTTTTTTATAATTTTCGAATGCATGGTTGAAAACATTTCCAAAATCTAAGACGTAACCATTCTTTTTTATTTCCTCAATTCGGTCTTGAGTCGTTTTAATCATTTGGTTTTTGGTATTATTTGGTTTGTTAGTTTTTTATTTTTTAAAATAGACTTCTTCAAAAGGAACTCTGAATCGTTCCCCATATACGCCTTGTTCTTCCCTGATTCCACATCCTAAAATCATGTTTATTTCTGAAGATGCCGGTAAATGTAATATTTTTTTTAATTCTCAGCGAATCAAAACCTTCCATTGGACACGTATCATAATTTATAGCTGCCATACTGATCATGAAATTCTGCGCTGCAAGTCCCGCGCTTACTGGTTTTTCATTGGTTACAACCATTTTAATACTTTTTGAATGGTTTTTAATTTGTCTTTATAAGGCGCATAACGCATGGGTAAATCCAGCCAAGTTCCTTTTTTTACAATAGCTTTTTTATGGGAAAAAATATCAAAACTTAGTTTTCCATGATACGCTCCCATTCCGGAATTTCCAACACCGCCAAAAGGCAGGCGATTGTTAGCCAAATGAATTACCGTATCATTAATGCAACCGCCTCCAAAAGAATATTTTTGCAAAACTTCATCGATAAAAGATTTGTTTTGGGAAAATAAATACAAGGATAATGGTTTTTCGAAGCTCGAAATTATTTTTTCAATATCTGATTTCGATTGATAGGATAGTATAGGTAATATTGGACCAAAAATTTCTTCTTTCATCACTATACTATCCATATTTGGTTCGTCAAGTAAAGTAGGAGCAAGGTATAATGTCTCTCTGTTAGATTGTCCTCCAAAAAGGATTTTCTGATTCTCCAATAAACTTAATTGACGCTGCCAGTTTTTCAGGTTGATAATTCTGGCAAAATCAGATGATTCTTCCGGGTTTGTTCCAAGTGCTTTTTCAATTTCTTGAATCAGTAATTTCACGAAAGTATCCTTCATTTTATGGTGTACCAATATATAATCGGGCGCAACACAGGTTTGTCCGGCGTTTATGATTTTTCCCCACACAATGCGTCGGGCACTTAATTCTAAATTAGCCGTTTCATCAACAATACAAGGACTTTTTCCTCCCAATTCCAGTGTGACTGGCGTTAGGTTTTCGGCAGCTGCTTTCGCCACTATTTTCCCAACAGCAACACTTCCGGTGAAAAAAATATAGTCCCAACGTTTGTTTAATAATTCCTGTGCGATTGTTGCATCTCCAGTTACCACAACAACATCTTTTACCGCAAAAGTTTCGCTTATAATTTTGGAAATAATATTCGAAGTATTCGGGGTAAGTTCCGATGGTTTTAAGGTTACTTTATTCCCGGCAGCAACAGCAGCAACCAGCGGACATAAGGCCAATTGAAACGGATAATTCCATGGAGAAAGGATCAATACATTTCCGTAAGGTTCACTATAAATATAATCGGATGAGGGGAAATTCAAAAGAGAAGCGAAAACTTTCTTTGGTTTTGCCCAAGAATCCATTCTTTTTATGGTTTCTTTTAAGTCACTAATCACATAATTGGTTTCGGTTAAAACAGCTTCAAAAGCAGGTTTTTTAAAATCATCGTACAAAGCCTTAATGATTGCCTCTTCATTTTCTATAATGTTGTGCAATAATTTTTTAAGGGATTCTTTTCTATAACTGATGTCGTTCTTGTGTTTCATAGGATGATTTTAAAATTTGTAGAACCGTTATTTTAACCCAAGTCTGTATCCTATATAAAAATCAGCTTGTTTTGTGTCGCTTGTTAAAGCGGTTACTACAGAACTGGATCCCATATAAAAACCATACACTCTAAATCCTAATCCACCAGTTGTACCTGAAATCTCATTACTGGCCCATGAAGAATAAACCTCAAAGTTTTTTAATGAAAATCGTGGCGTAACAGAAACTACATTTTGAGTTGTTATTTGATTATCTTTAGTATCATCTCCTAGTTTTTGTTGGGTATAAAGTGCGACAAAAAATTTAGGAACTACTTTTATATCTGCATAAGCAGAGAAAACAGCAGGTAGGTTTACTTTGAAACTTTTACTGGATTCCGTTTTAGTTAAATAGCCATCGTTTTGTAAAATGGTTTCTACTTCTTGTAAATTTTTGGCATCTTGAAATTGGCTTAAAGCCAAACCATTTGGATTTGCTGGTGTAGATTGTATATTTAAGGCATAATCAGTAGATGAATTTGCTTCATCCTCAAAAGTCATTCCTCCAATATTTCGGACTGCTAAACCTGCTTTTATTTTGTAACTGTCTTTGTCTTTCCATAGATAATTTACGCCAAAATCAGCGGCAACCCCGTTTATTTTTCCAAAAACAGATTCTGAATAATTACTGAAATCAGTAAAACCATCTTTAAAGTTTCCTGAATAAGCAATATTGATATTTGCCTGGGTATTATTTAAATAGGCTTCGGCAGCAATATTGTTGATGGTTCCTTGAAATTTATCTACCCCTAAATTTGTGTAAGAACCTGGGAATAATAATTTTAATGTGGCACCGGCATTGAATTTATGGGTTTCATTTTCGAATAGGTTTCTTGCTAATGAGAATCCTACTTCTCCCCAGCTTGTTCCGTTTAAACGCTGATTATAATCATTGCTTATCGTTGAAGAACCAACAATGTTATCGGAATTAATCGCATCAGCAAGTTTTGGATCTATATCAATAAGATTTAATTTTGCAATTGCTTTTGTTGTAATGCCAAATGCCCATTTATCCAATCTCATGGCAAAACCAGGACCATAAATTTCAGCATCTACACGCATGTTTACAGGATCGTTTCCTTTAAATAATAAATCCTCGATATTTTCTCCGTTAACGATATCGCTAAAACCTATTTTATCGTTGGCAACATTTATACTCGTTGAAAAAAGATTTACTTCATATTTAGAACTTAAATTGGATAGTTCTGCCGGATTGATACTGGCATTAAGTAATCCTACTCTGTTAGACATGTTTATTCCTGAAAAATGGTCTTGAGCAGCCATATTCAAAAAAGAAATGAAGCAAAAAATTAGGTATTGTTTTTTCATAAATTTTGGTTTTTGTGAATGTTTAATGTTGGGTTTATGGAATGAATAAAAGTAAAAATACTATTTTTTAGTGTTAAATAACATTCCAAATCACATCATCCGGTGTTGGTGCGATGATTTCTATATTTTCTTTGGAAACTGGATGTGTGAAAACTAATTTACGGGCATGCAAATGGATTCCTCCATCAGGATTGCTACGGTCAAAACCATATTTTAAATCTCCTTTTATCGGTGAACCAATAGCCGAAAGTTGAGCCCTGATTTGATGGTGTCTTCCCGTGTGAAGATTAATTTCCAAAGCAAAATAATTGTTGAGTTCCTTGATTATTTTATAATCTAAACTGGCTATTTTGCTGTCAGGAACTTCTTTTAAATGCGCTTTTGAAGTGTTATTTTTTTCGTTCCTTTTCAGGAAATGAACCAATTTATCTGTTGGATTCGAAGGTTTGTTTTTGACAATACACCAATATGTTTTTTGAGTTTCACGATTGCTGAACAACTCATTCATTCTCGTCAACGCTTTACTGGTTCGGGCAAAAACGACTATTCCGGTTGTAGGGCGGTCCAAACGATGTACCACACCCAGAAAAACTTCTCCGGGTTTGTTGTATTTGTCTTTAATGTATTCTTTCACCACATCAGATAATGGTTTATCGCCGGTTTTATCGCCTTGTACAATATCGCCTACACGCTTGTTTACCACAATAAGATGATTGTCTTCGTGAAGAACTTGAAGGTTGTTTTTATTCGAAACTATTTTCATTTTTCAATTCCCCTTTGGGGTTTAGGGGCTTAATATTGTTCGCTGGAATTAGGGAAATCGCTTGATTTTACATCGGCAACATATTGACCGATGGCAGTTGTCATTCCTTCGTATAAATTCATGTATCTTCTCAAGAAACGAGGGCTAAATTCATTGTTCATTCCTAACATATCGTGAATCACTAAAACTTGTCCGTCAACACCGCCACCTGCACCAATACCAATTACTGGAATCGAAATACTTTGGGCCACTTTTTCGGCTAAATGAGCAGGAATTTTTTCTAATACTAATGCGAAACAACCCAATCTTTCCAGCAATTTAGCATCTTCTATTAGTTTATGCGCTTCTTCTTCTTCTTTGGCGCGAACCGTATAAGTTCCAAATTTATAAATAGATTGCGGGGTTAAACCCAAATGTCCCATAACCGGAATTCCTGCGTTTAATATTTTCTTGATAGAATCTTTAATTTCTTTACCGCCTTCCAGTTTTACCGCATGACCACCGCTTTCTTTCATGATTCGAATGGCAGAACGCAACGCTTCTTTAGGATCTGATTGGTAACTTCCAAAAGGTAAATCCACGACAACCAACGCTCTTTCGATTGCTCTCACAACAGATGACGCATGATAAATCATTTGGTCCAATGTAATAGGCAAAGTCGTTTCATGACCGGCCATTACATTCGAAGCAGAGTCACCTACTAAAATGACATCAATTCCGGCGGTATCAACGATTTTTGCCATGGTGTAATCGTATGCGGTAAGCATGGAAATTTTCTCTCCATTGGCTTTCATCTCAATCAGTGATTTTGTAGTAATCCTTTTATAATCTTTTTTTGCGACAGACATATTTGTTGTTTTAAGATTGTAAAGGTAATAAAATGTATATTTTTAACTCAAAAATGTAACAGTAATGTTATTTGTAGAACCAATTAATTATACTAAGAAAAGATGAAGAAATTTTTATTGATTTTTGTGTTATTTATATCCGCTAATTCTCAGGCTCAAAATCAAGAAATTCAAAAAGTGGTTGAAACTTTTTTCGAGGCTTTTCATGCCAAAGATACTTTGAAATTGCAGACTCTTTGTGACGACACAATGATTTTGCAATCCATTGCTGAGAATGCCAAAGGCACTAAATTATCCAATGAAAAACCACAAGTATTTTTTAAATCAATAGCTTCTATTCCTGCCGAATTAAAGTTTCAGGAAAAAATTATGAGTTACTCCATTCAAGTCGATGGAAGCATGGCGCACGCTTGGACGCCTTATGAGTTTTATGTAAATGGTAAATTAAGTCATAAAGGGGTGAATGCTTTTACACTTTTCAAGAAAGATACTCCCGAAACTTCGGGATGGAAAATAGTACATCTTATTGATACCCGAAGAAAGTAGTTTTGGTTTCACTTTTATGAAAAGCGAAATAATTTCTACTGGCTTTTACAAGATTTCAAGTTAATAGGTTTCGTCATTCAAGTCTGACTCTTCTTCGTTTGCTTTTTTGTAATCATTGTTTAAAAAATGGGTGTATTTTTTTTCTCATTTTGATTTTTTCTAATAAGAAATACGATCAAAATCACCACACAAATGGCTACAATGCTAACTATTATCCAATTGATTTCCATTACTGTTGGTTTAGGTTAAAGTGAATTGGTTAAATTATAGTATAAATAGATAAATTTTATATTATCAGTGTTTTAATTTTAGGTTATGTAAATAAAAGAACTATTTCTAACCCGTTGGGTGCAACTAGTTTTTAATTATAATTTTCGTCAGTTCGAGTGATTTTCGTTAGATCCCGAAGCTTCGGGAGTATCGAGAACAAGAAAAATTTGAATTAAAAACAATTCTCGATACATTTTTTGCTCCGTTTTACTCCACAAAAAACACTACCATTGACGTTTTTTATTACGTAGCCCTTCGACTGCGCTCAGGGTGACACAATGAATGTCATTTTATATTGCTTTTTTTGTAAAAAAAATAAGCCTCGAAATGACGTTTTGAATAATTAGACCCAACGGGTTATTTCTAATATTTAGCAAAGTTTGGTTCAAAACTCGTACAATAGTTTGTTATTAATAAACCAAATGTCATCTTTAATTTTCAGTTGCAGACCTAAACCGCAATCATGCAAAATCCCTGTGTGCAGTACTTGTTTTCCATATGATAATCATCAATCCAATTATAATAAATGGAATACTTAACATTTGCCCCATATTCAATGTCATTCCATTTTCAAAATCGACCTGATTTTCTTTAAAGAATTCAATTATAAATCGCGCTAAAAACAATAATGTTAGAAAAATGCCAAATAGTATTCCATTATTTTTTGCTGCAATTTTCGATTTGTAAATTACAAATAGAATTGTAAAAATTAATAAGTATGAAAATGCTTCGTAGAGTTGCGTTGGATGTCTAGGAATAAAATCGTCTTTTTGAAAAATTACACCCCAATTTCCATTTGTTGGTTTTCCATAGATTTCAGAATTCATAAAATTTCCAAATCTTATAAATGCGGCCGTTACTGGAACTCCAATTGCAATTCGGTCCAAAATCCATAGCATATTTACTTTAAACTTTTTGCAATACATTAGTATTGCAATAAACACTCCAACTGTTCCTCCGTGACTTGCTAAACCAGCATATCCAATAAATTTATATGTTTCGCCAACTTTTTTGATTGGTAAAAGTATTTCTATTGGGTTTTTCAAGAAATATGCAGGCTCATAAAAAAAACAATGTCCAAGTCTTGCACCTAAAAGAGTTCCAAATACAATATAGACTAAAAGGTTGTCTAAATCTTGAACAGGGATATCTTCTTTAATATAAATGCGTTTAACAATATAAAATCCTAGCAGTAATCCACAGGCAAAAAGTAAACCGTAATATTTTACAGGAAAACTATTAGTGATCCAAAAAATCTCAGAGTCAACATTCCAATTAATTATTGTATTCATTTTTTCTATTTACGATTTTGGGAGTATAACACACAATTGATAAATACATGCATTTTTAAAATTTAAAATTCAACTAAATATATTGATTTGTAGTTTTTTTGTATCTTAATAACATACGAAAAAGCATTTCGTTTTTTTGCATTATCAATTTCATTTTCGAATAAAAACGATTTTTATTAAACCAAATATATCTTTTTATCCTTACAAAAACAGCGGTTTAAAAATAAATAAATTTAACAATCCGCCAAATTCACGGCAATGGCTAATCCGCCTTCGGAAGTTTCTTTGTATTTGTTGTTCATGTCTTTGGCGGTTTGCCACATCGTGTCGACCACTTTGTCTAAAGGTACTTTAGCATTTTTCGGGTCGGTTTCCAGGGCTAGTTCAGCGGCATTAATGGCTTTTATGGCCCCCATCGTATTTCTTTCAATACACGGAATTTGAACCAAACCGCCAATAGGATCACAAGTCAATCCCAAATGATGTTCCATGGCAATTTCGGCGGCCATTAAAACCTGTTCTGGAGTTCCGCCCATCAATTCGCATAAAGCTGCGGCAGCCATAGAGGAAGAAACGCCTATTTCGGCCTGACAACCACCCATTGCTGCGGATATTGTAGAACCTTTCTTGAAAATACTGCCTATTTCTCCGGCAACCATCAAGAATTGTTTGATTTCCTTTTCTCCCGCATTGTGGTTTTCAATCACTAAATAATACATCAAAACAGCTGGAATAACGCCTGCACTTCCATTTGTTGGAGCCGTTACCACACGACCTAAAGCAGCGTTTACTTCATTTACCGCAAGGGCAAAACAAGAAACCCATTTCAGGATTTGACGAAATTTTACTTCGGTTAATCTAATTTGGTCTAACCAAGTTTGTGGTGAATTATAATTGGATAAACCGATTAATTTTTGGTGCATATCAAAAGCACGACGGCGCACGTTTAATCCTCCGGGAAGAATCCCTTCGGAATGACAGCCAATGTACATGCATTCGAGCATCGTGTTCCAAATGCGCATCAATTCATGATCGATAACTGCTTCGGTACGCATCGATTTTTCGTTTTCATAAACGATTTCCGATATGGATTTGTTCTCTTTTTTACAATAATCCAATAGTTCTGCCGCTTTCTCAATTGGATAAGGAAAAGCACATTTTATCTGGATTTTCTTCTTGGCATTGATGCGTTCTTCTTTGACTACAAATCCGCCACCAATAGAATAAAAGGTGGAGACGTATTCGCTATCATCAGTCATATAGGCCGTAAAAGTCATTCCGTTGGCATGAAAAGGAAGGAAATTTTTATTGAAAACGATGTCTTGGAGGAAATAAAAAGGGATTATTTTTTCGTTTCCTAAATTGATTTCGTTTTTAGATTCAATGGATTTGATAATTACATCAATATTTTCTACGGGAATGTATTCCGGATCTTGTCCGCTTAACCCCAGCATTACGGCTAAATCCGTGGCGTGTCCTTTTCCAGTTAAGGAAAGGGAACCGTATAAATCTATTTTTACTCTGTTTACAGCATGAATTAAATTTTCGTTTCTCAATTCGCCAAGAAAGCGTTCGGCAGCTCTCCAAGGTCCAAGTGTGTGCGAACTCGAAGGTCCGACACCAATTTTTAGCATGTCAAAAACTGAGATACATTCTTCCATCTGTAGTGTGAATTTTGTTGTCTGCAAATATAATAGAATGTAGCAATGATACTAATCCAAAACAGAATAATATTGTTTTTTAATACTGAATAATGTTATTCTTCTTCGACAAAAAAGGAATTAATAAAAACAAGGACTTTGATAAAATCAATATTTCATTAATCCAAAATTTAGCTTGTGCAATACTTCGTAAAAGGCTATTTTTGAAGCATAACTAACCCAAAAAAATATGAAAAAGACCGTTTTTTCTTTTTATCTAATGCTAACTTTGGTGCTGAGTGTTCATTCGCAAGTGCAAAGCCCTTCCCAGTTTTTACCCAATTACGGAAAACAAATAAGCTATTATCATCAGGCTGAAAATTATTTCAAGCATCTTACGGAAAAGTCCACTTTCATCAAACACCAGAAATACGGAGTTACTCCGGAACAAAGGGATTTGAATGTGTATTTTATTTCCAGTCCGGAGAATTTGGCTAATTTGGAACAAATTCGAAACAACAATTTAGCAGCTATTGGTTTATCTGAGAATAAATCCCAAATGATTGGCGATAAGTTAATTGTATGGTTGAGTTTTAATGTTCACGGAAATGAATTTGCCGGAACCGAAAGTGCTATGACAGTGGCTTACGAATTAGTAAATCCTTCGAATGCTGAAACTAAAAAGTGGTTAGAGAATACAATTGTAATCCTTGATCCATGCATTAATCCGGATGGATATTCCAGATACGGGAATTGGTTAAGAGAAATTTCAGGTAAAAAAACGCATCCTGAATTGTCAGACAGAGAGCACATGGAAGTTTGGCCGGGTGGCAGATTCAACCATTATATGTTTGATTTAAATAGGGATTGGGCTTGGCAAACGCAACCGGAAACCCAACAGCGTATTGCATTGTACAACCAATGGATGCCACAAGTTCATACGGATGTACACGAAATGGGATACGATTCTCCGTACTTCTTTCCACCATCAGCGGAACCTTTGCATGAATATATTGAGAAATACCAGAAAGATTTTCATTACACTTTAGGTAAAAACATTTCTAAAAAATTCGATGCTCAAAATTGGATGTACAATACCGGTGAACGTTTTGATTTGTTTTATCCAAGTTATGGCGATACGTATCCTACTTACAACGGAGCTGTAGGAATGACATTGGAACAAGGAGGAATAGGAGCGGGAAGAGAAGTTGTGATGAGTAACGGGATCAATTTGACTATAAAAGACCGATTAACGCATCACGCAACGGCAGTTTTAACGGTTGTGGAATCGGCGGCATCTCAAGCGGATGTTTTACTGAAAGGATTCAGAGGTTTTATGAATAATTCCCGAAAAACGGTTAAGGGAAATTATAAAATGTATGTGATGAAAAACAATCCGAAGTTAATTCAAATGGCGGATTTGTTGAAAAAAAATAACGTAGAATTCAGTTATGCCGATGCCAGTCAAAAAGCGTCGGGATTCAATTACAATACAAAAACAGAGAAAGGTTTTACGATTGAACCCAATGATTTAATAGTAAAAGTAGACCAACAAAAAGCCGTTTTTGCGCAAGTGCTTTTTGAACCGAACCAAAAATTGAATGACAGTTTATCGTACGATATTACCTCTTGGGCATTGCCTTTGGCGTATGGAGTTGAAGGTTATGCGCTGAAAAATAGTTTAGCCATTAAAACAAAAGCATCAATTGAGGCGAAGGAAAAAACGATTCCTCAAAATGTATATGCGTTTCATATTCCGTGGAATAACAGAATCTCAGCTCAGGTTTTGTCTTTGTTGCACCAAAATAATATTAAAGTTAGATCAGCGATGAAAAAAGCCGTTTTTGGTGATACAACTGTTGATCCAGGAGGTTTATTGGTTACCAAAACGGATAATCCTAAAGTAGTTGACTTTGAAAAAACGATTACTGAACTCGTGAAAATAAAAACAGATTTTAATTATATCTTAACTGGTTTTTCTTCAAATTCTAAGGATGTTGGTGGTGAAAATTTTAATTTATTGAAAGCTCCTAAAATTGTTTTATTGTCAGGAAAAGGAGTTGGTTCTACTGAATTTGGTTCTGTTTGGTATTATCTTGAAGAAACGGTGGAATATCCGGTAAGTGTTGTGGATGCTGATAACTTTAAAAGAATAAAATTATACAATTATAACACATTGATATTACCTGATGGGTATTACAATTTTTCTGAAGAGCAACAAAAACAAATTGCAGAATGGGTTAAAAACGGTGGAAAAGTAATTGCCATGAATAGTGCCCTTAGTTTATTTGAAGGAAAAGAAGGATATGCTTTGAGTCCTTTTGCTACTGATGAGGATAAACTTAGTTCCGAAAAAGAAGCTTCGGAAAACGAATTAAAAGAACGATTCTTAGATTTTCAGGAAACAGAACGCAGGTATATTTCTAAATCGATTCCTGGTGCTATCATTGAGAATCTGTTGAATAAAACGCACCCGATGTCTTTCGGTTTAGGAGATAAATATTTCAGTCTGAAAACGGATGACAGACATTATTCATTATTGAAAAAAGCGACAAATGTTGTTTACGTGCCCAAAGATTATAAGAGTTATGGTTTTGTTGGTAATGAAATCAAAAAGAAATTGAATAACACCGTAAGCTTTGCGGTGGACAAAAAAGAGAATGGCGAAGTAATTTATATGGTAGATAATCCATTGTTTAGAGGTTTCTGGGAAAACGGAAATCTATTGTTCAGCAATGCATTGTTCTTGGTGGATTAAATAAGAAATTAAGAATACTTTTTATAAACAAAGAGCACGATGATTTTCGTGCTCTTTGTTATTTATCCAGATCTTATAATTTTTAAAAAGGGTAGCCAATAGCCAAGTTGAAAATCAAATTTTCTTTTCGCCAAGTGCCACTTCCAAAATTAATTTGATCTAAAACCCAACGATCGCCATCGGGTAAATACGGTTTCCGAATAGGGAAGGCGAAATCCGTTCTAAGAATCAGAAACGAGAAATCGAAACGCAATCCGGCACCGGCACCAACGGCTATTTCATTCAGGAATTTTTTTGAAAATTTGGCTCCGGGTTTATCAGGATTATCATTCAATAGCCAGATGTTTCCGGCATCTATAAACAAAGCGCCTTTGACCAATCCGTAAATTTTAGCTCGGTATTCGGTATTAAATTCCAATTTTAAATCACCGGATTGATCGGGTAAAAAAGTATTGGTATTCGTTGATGCGCCATCAAAACTTCCCGGACCTATAGAACGTGCTCTAAAGGCTCTTAAACTATTGGTTCCACCAATGAAAAATTGCTTTATAAATGGCATTTCAGCTGAGTTTCCGTAAGCAAACCCAGCGCCTACAATAATTCGGCTGGCCAATTGTGCATCGGGACTTAATTTCAAATAATGTCTGAAATCATTTTCTATTTTGACAAATTGGCTAAACGGAACATCAAATAATTTAATGGTATCTCCTTTTTGAACATTCGCACCTGAAACTAATCCTGCCACGTTTCCAGCCAAGTCGATAGATCCTTTATAGTAAAAAGTATTTTTCTTTCTTTTTTGTAGTGTGTTCGTGTAAGTATAGGAATAGGTTGGTCCAAAAATCAATTGCTTTTCAATGACTTTCCCCAAAGATTCATTTGCAAGAATTTGCTCTTGGTACAAAGCAGTAACATTTTGCGGACTGGCATACGTAATTTCAGTAACATTTAATAAATGCTCTTTTCGTTCATTTTCTTTCCATAAATAACCAAACGAACCTTTGAAGGTTTGCAGGGAGTATAATTTGGTTCTGTTTTGGAATTCATATCCTAACGTTGCTTTTGTTTTGGGTACAAAACCACTTGGAGAATTTAGTTTAAAAGGAGCAACAAATCTAGGCCAAACTAAATTGGCTTCGGTACCGACTCTATAAACATTAAATCCATTGTTTTGTCCGGAAACTTGTGTTTCAACACCGCCAAAAGCAGAGATGGTAAGCAATTCAGCACCTCTAAAAGTATTTCGATTGCTCCAATTTAAATTGAGTTCGGTTCCTGTATAATTAGCTGAATTCGTTTTGGCTAATACTTCCAGTCGTATTGATTTTTTTGGTAATGGCGTGAGATAATAATACGCATCCAGATAATTTCCTGTTGTATCAGAAACTCTGAATTGATTTTTCACGAATTTGAAAGTTCCAAGATTTACTAATCGATTCAAGGATAAATTATGATTGGTACGGTTGTATAAATCGTTTTTTTTGAAATATAGCGCTCGATCAAAAATACGGGGTTTGAATAAATTCTCCGGATCAATAATGGTTAAATCATTGTATTTTTTGATGGAATCCATATTGGTTTTTACACTGTCAGAACCTATGGAATAGTTTGGATAAACGATGATTTTATTTATTTTGTATGGTGTTTCCGCCAGTTTTGGAGCTTCATCTTTTACTTTTACAATAAGATCCACCTGATGATCTGCAACGGTTGTATCCACTTGTACTTTAAGATAATCAGGATTGAAATAAAAGAATCCTTTTTCCTTTAGTCTGGCGTCAATGCGAATTCTTTCTTCTTTTATGGCATCAAGACTGTAGCCTTCTTCTTTTTTTAACAGACTTCTTCGTCTGGTATTGCGAACTGCAGTCGAAATTATGGAAGAATCCGTAGGGAATTTCACTTCTTTAATTTTATATTGTTTTCCGGGTTTTACAATATATTCTGCGGTTGCTTTTTTACCACGTCGGGTTGAATCTGCCGATGTTTTTGTGTTGAAATAGCCACTGTTTTCGGCAAAGTTTTGCAAAACACTTTTGTTGTATTCCAAATCTACTTGACTGTATAAAACGGGCGCTTCACCTACTTTGGTTCTCAACCAGTAGCGCCATCCTTTTTCTTTCTTTGGCGTCCCAGCCAAATTATAGATGTACAGTTTAGGTCTTAATCCTAAAATCGAGGAATTGGGCTTTGGTCTAACTACTTCTTTTAATGCCGTTTTTAATGCTTTTTTTTCTTTTTTAGAGACTTCTTTTCCTTCCACGGTTACTTTTGCACCTGTATACAATAGTTCTCCTTCGGGCAGAAATCTGGTATTACTGCATGAGGAAACGAACAATCCTAAAAAAAGAAAATATAGTATATGGCTCTTGTTCATCAATTCTATTATTTATTAAAAAAAATTAAATCATTAAGGTATTAAGTTTCATTAAGGAAAATCGATTGGTCTGTTTTCTTAATTTCTTAATGGTGCAAAAACTTTTATTTATTTTTTCGCCTTGCTTTTTTCGCCTCACTTTTGCGAAATAATTCACTGAATTTATTGTAATCCATAGTGATGATAAAAGCAATTCCGGTCTCCACAACTTCACCTTGAAGTGCTACTTGATATTTATTTATGCGATATGCCCTTATTTTATACCTTCCATCTTTTGAAAGTTGGTAATCTATCGAAACATCACCGGCAATATTATTGGCGTTTTGATTGACTTGCTGCGGTCCTTCAATTCCAAAACTGCTACCCACTGTTACTTTCAATCGGTCATTCAATAATTTCTTTGAAATCCCTACGCTCAAATCGGTTTTATTTTCTCGTTGACCGGTTGTATAATCATCAGAAGTATTCAAATCGAAATTAAGTTCTACACCTTCAATTAAATCACCCGCCAAATTATTAAGCTGTTGCGACAAAATTTTACTGGCACTTTCTCTTGCTAGCGACGAAACGCTTGTTCCTCCGGTTTCACTCGCAAATGGGTTTTCTCCAATAAAACGATTCAGCAGCAGTAAGGCAAAAACCTGTTTGTTTAATTCATCCGGTTGCTGACGCAGTTGAGTCAATTTAGCTTGTGTAGCATTGATGATTTCTGTTGAAACACTATTATTTCCCTCAGGCAAAATGATATCAAAAGAAATGTTTGGCTTCATTAATTCACCATTCATTTTCAATTCGGTTTCAAAAGGAATTTTTTGTTTGTAGGTGTTTCTCACTTCGGCAGTGACATCTCCTAATTGGTCATTTATCAAATCAATTGGAGCAGCTTCAGTTTTGTAAACCGCGGTGATATTGATATCAGCAGTTGTAGGCTCACCAGTCCACAGGATATAACTTCCTTTTTTGATGTCGAATTTTCGTTTTATAGCATTAAAATTCATTTCATAACTGCCTTCAGATAATTCATATCTTCCGGTCAAAGTCGTTTTTCCTGAGGGATCAATACCGCCGTTCAATTGCGCTTCTCCTTTTAATTTTAGGTAATCTCCGTTGGCTTTGTCAATCACAATCGACAATTCGGCATCTTTATCCACCTCAATATTTACCGATGCATTGATTCCTTTTATATTGGACTCACTATTGAATTCATCCATAACAATGGTCTCTACTAATTTCGGATTGTCTTGGTCAATGAATTCTACAATTCCTTCTCTGTCGGCAATTGATGGATCCGATTGTGGTAGAACAATAGTGAATTTAGTGTCTTTATTAATTTTGATATTTCCTTCAACAACGGGATTATCAAAATTTCCGGATATTTTTAAATGATTGTCCAAGTACAATTCACCATAATACAAATCATTGTCTTTTGCCTTAGAATTGACTGCTTTGAAATTATCAGCATCGATGGCTAAATCAAGACCAAAATTGCTGAAATTGGCACTGTCAATCTTTCCGTTGATGGCTAAATCATTGTCTTTTTCATCCTTAATAATAAAATTATCGAAAAGAATAGCATTGGGTGTAAATACAATTTTATCGTTTAAAGACTTGAATTTTGCATTGAGCTGTTTCACTTTGAAGCCTATTTCATTGAACTGTAATTCTCCAATTACGTTGGGCTGGGTTGTATTCCCCGTTATTTTAAAATCCCCTGTCAAAAATCCCGTGCTTTCAGTAATGTTATCCAATGTAAAGCCCTGAATGCTTTTTAAGTTCAATTTATCAATGTCGAGATTCATGTCAAAACTGCTGTCAGTCGTCTTATAATTTCCTTCTAAATTGACTTGATTTCCTTGGCCTGTAATTGCGATTACGGCATCATATCGATTGGCAATAGCATTGTTTACTTTGATACTGATGTTTCCGATTGTGTCTTTTTTGAAAGTAAAATTCTCAATATTCAAATCCGAAGTGAAAAACGGAGTAGTATTTAGATTTTTGACCAATGCATTTCCATTGATTTTACCACTCATTTGTAAATCATCTTTCTCAACGATACTGGTAATGGTTTTTATGTCAAAATCTTTGAAATCAATTGCGATTGGTGCATTTGCTTCCTGAGATTCTGATTGTATAAGGATTTTACTTCCGTCTTTACTCAATTCGAAATTATCAGCATAAATTCCTTTTTTGCCAAAGCGAATTAAATTGTCTGGTGTTATTTTCCAAGATTCATAGTTCAGTAACAAATTATTTGGATCAAGGTTTATTTCGTTGTTTCCGTTTGTTGCTTTTAATGTTCCTGTAATTAAGTATCTTTCTTTGTCTTTTAAATCTTTTAATTGCAAGGTATAATCCACAATATTATTTTGCACTTTTCCCGAAATATTGGTGTGAGGCAATTGAATTTGTTTGTTTTGAATATCATCAACAACAAAACTGTAAACAAGTGAATTGTCTTTGGTATCCACTTTAAGAACAGCATTTGTAATGGTATTTTCTCCATAAATTAATTTTGGAATTGTACCATTCAAAACAATAGAGTCGTTAACAGAGTTGTATCTTCCTTGTATATTGATTGGTTCCAGACTTTTCAATTCAGGAATAAGTTTTAATAAAATAGGACTGTCTTTTACGCCAATTTTAAAAACAAATTCTTGTTTCTCAACTGTTGTTTTTCTTGAATTTGGTTTGCTGTCATAATACTTCGAAATAGAATTTGATAATGCAGTCGTTATTTTTGATAACTTGTATTTTCCATTGGCGTCCACATCCAAAAACGGTGATTTCAATACTAATGTATTCTTTTCAGAGGTGGATGTTGCCACTGCACTAATAGAATCAATTACAAATTCTTCTTTTGCATTTACTATGGTAATGTTGCGCGCATATACCGTTCCGTTGAGGTAATCAAGATTTACCGACTGAATATCAGCATCTACAGCACCTCTTATTTTTAATGGGCCAGCGTGCAGATTTAGTTTTTCTAAATCAGCGATATCCACATTCAGTTTTAGTTTCCCGGTAGGATATTTGTCTTTAAAACTTCCGCTGCTCACCAAATCAAAAGTCAGATTAGGATCTTTTGCCAAAGCGGTTGCATTGAAATTTCCGTTGCGAATAGTTCCTTTTACGGCTACATTTTGGTACGTATATTTATTATAATATGCTTTTAGAATAGTTCCGTTTAAAGATGCTGTTGCCGTTTTTGGATCAAATCCAGTCCCTTTTATATTGGCTTTTAAAGTTACTTTTCCAATGGAGTCGTTTTTGATAAATTTCCCTAAATCAAAATTAGTAAGTTCCGTTTGGGCATCGTATTTCTCGTAATTTTTTCTGCTTTGGTCGAATGTAGCTTTGATTTTTGCATTTCCAAAACTACTTGCTATATTCATATTGGTATTGAAATTAGCAATGGTACCTTTAAAAATTCCTTTGGCGCTGAATTTTGACGGCAACTGAATCGAATTTGGAATTGTTCCTTTGGGCAAAAAGCCAACAAAATCTTTCGAACCGGATTGTAAATCTTTTATATTCAAATCAAAATAGGCTTTGTTTACATCTGGTAAACCTATGATTCTGCCGCTTGCCGCTACTTTTGTAGTTCCAATACCGCTGATCTCAATGGATGGGAATTCAATGTTTTTTAATTTTCCTTTTACAGTTCCATTGATTAGCAATATCGCATTTGGATTGCTCATAAACGGATTTACATTGACTAGCGTTGGAGCAAAAAGCAAAATATCTTTAATCCCCAATTTGCTTTTTTTCAAATTGGCAATAAGTCCTAATTCTCCTGGGTTTTTGGCTAAAGATTCAATGGAAGGATAGCCAATTCTAATTTCATCTTTCAGTTCCGTTTGAGGTGTTTTTAAATATAATTTTTTAAGAAAAGCATTCTTTTTGCCATAGAAAAATTCCGCATTAAAGGATTGAATGTTCAAACCGCTTTTGTCTTTAACGGTTAATGAATTCGCAACTCCTGAAATATTTTCGGGATTGTAATTCAGTAAATCCACTTGTAAGTTTAAATTGGTAAGATTTAAATGGTTGTAATCGATTCCTTTTTGAACTGTAGCAATAGTATTATTGTCGTAACGGAAATTTACCCGTTTGAATTCCGTTTTCTTTATTTTGACTTCCCAATTGTTCGATTCGGCATTTACAGCTTCATTTTTAGGTTTGATTTTATCTAATTTATCAAAGGACAGAGCACCTTCCGCACCAGTTAAATCAAGACTTTCTATAATTGCGAATTGATTGTTAAGGTCAATTTTATCAATTTTAACGAGCAGTTTTTTCAAGTAAAAATTAGTGGATAGCTTGGTTTCCTCACTTTTATAATCGAAATCAATTTTTGCCAAATCAATTTCACCCAATTTTAATTTTAAGATGGATTCCGGTTCGTTTTTTATCGCTGCCACTTTGGTCGCATTGGATATTTGAACCAAACCTTGCTTTAATTTGAATTTCAATCCATTGATTTTAGCTTTCGGGATTTCAAAGTTCATTTCATCTAAATCGAAAGTTTTAATTTTCGTTTCAAAATGCTTTAGATTGGCATAAATATCATTTTTTGTAACGGCATCAGTATAATTAAACTTGATGCGGTCGAGCTTAATTTCTGCTACAGAAAATTGCATTTGAGGTGAATCATTCTTTTGTTTCTCTGGCGAAGCAAACGCTTTTATGATGTATTCAAAATTAAAAACTGCTTTGGAATCTCTATTTAAATTGGCAGAAATCCCTGCCATTTCTAAGGAGTTGATTTCGACTTTATTGTTTATCAATTGAAACAGACTGATATCAGCAGCCAGCTTTTCTCCAGCAAAAAGAGTGTCTTTTTTTTGGTCTTCAAAATAAACGCCTTCGAGAATAACTTTTTTTGGAAATTCAATTGCGAGACTATCAATCCTCACTTTGGTTTTGATTTTTCCTTCCAGATAAGTTACCGCTTTTTCTTTGGCATAATTCTGAACGGAGGGAATTTGAATAGCCACAACCAGAATTAAGAACAACAGAATTATGGATCCTATTATCCAAAGGAAAATTTTTAAACTTTTCTTTACATATGTTTTCAAATGTGGTGTGTTTTTTTGTTAAAATTAACCAATTTAAATCAAAATTGCAATCTTCTATGTAAATGGGATTACTTGCAAAGATTAAAAATTGAAAGCGAAATACTTTACAAAATTCAAAAATAATGTTGCAAAATTACTGGAAGGCATTATAAGCGAATGAACAATTTTATGTTTTATAGATGGGGATTTCATTAAAATACTCCGCTTGTTTTTCTTCCAATAAAATTTCTTTTACTGCCATAAGCATCGCTTTATTCGAGGTGAAAAGTTCCCTGTTAAAGTTGATCACTGTGGTAATATCAATATTTTCAATTGGTGCGTGCTGTGCCTCAGTATAAAAATTATTGAGAGCGGAACTGTAATTAGTTTGGATAACATCAAAAATGGATTGAAGTTCTTCGAAGCTAGCTTTTTTATCCTGAGTGAGGAAAGTATTCAATTGAAGGTATAGATTTTTGGTTTCTTTTTTATGGTGTATAAAAAAATTGTATTTGATGTCTTTTGAGGAGTGTCTGAGATCCTTAATATTTGTTCCAATGTCTTTCACGCTTTTCACGGAGTGCATGGAACTGCGTACGGCAGAAATCAGTTGGTTAAGTTCAGCTTGTTGCTCTCCCTCTAATTTTGTTCTAAGTTCTAAATAAAATGCATGTAACTCGCCCTGTAATTGTTTTAGAAATTCATATTTTTCTTCTACGGTTTTCGAAAAGAAATCTCTTTTCTCATTGATGACTTTAAAATCAGCATTTTCCAGAAGCGATGGCATATCAATCTTGAATAACTCCAAATTAAAAAGCATCGAATTATGAATGAAATATTTTGTTTCTCTTCGGAATAAATCCAGAGCTGTCTCGGGTTCAGAGATAGTGGCATGTCCTATGAAAGCAGCTGTCGAACCATCAGCATCTTTGAAAAAACGTTCTAAAAATTTTGCGAATAAATCGAGAACGGGAAGAAAAATAACAATAGAGAGCAGATTAATAAGACTCGAAAAAGTAACTAAGCCAATGAGCGGATCCTTGATATTGAAAACATCGATTATCAGCGATAGAATAGGTTTTAACAATACAAAAGCAAATACCGTGAGGAAGATATTGAAAAGTAAATTACCAAGAACTACCCGCTTTTTTGAAGCATTGCCTCCGATGGCTCCCAACAGAATTTTAATTACAGTGCCTGTTTCCGATCCCAACACAATGGCAGCGGCTGCAGGAAATCCGATGGCTCCTGCATGAAGCGCACTTAGAGTAAGTGCCATAGTTACTGAGCTTGATTGAACAAGCAAGGTAATGATAAACCCAATGAGCAGAAAAACAGCGAGCGACATCTCGGCATATTTCGAAAAATCAAAGTCCTTCACCTGCGCTTCCATAGCCGTTTTCATAAAGGAAAGGCCCATGAACAATAAGCCAAACCCTAAAAGAAAATAAGAAACATATTTCATTGTCTTGCGGTTCCTAAATAGGATTAGAATAAAACCACCTAAACAAACGGCAGGGTAGGCTATGACTTCTATATTCGTTTTAAAACCAAGCGTGGCGACCAACCAACTATCGAGTGTGGTGCCCAGATTAGCACCAAGAATAACAGCCATGGCATTTTTCATGGTAAATACGCCAGCCCCCACAAATGCCAGCACCATCAGCGAAACCATTGAACTGCTCTGAAGAACAGCAGTTACTATGGCTCCACCAGCTACAGCGCCTATCTTGTTTTTGGTAATGCGCTGAAGGAAGAGTTTGAAATTTCTCCCTGAAAGATTCTTTAATGATTCCTCCAGTAAATACATGGCAAAAAGAAACAAGCCTATTCCGGCAGCAAGTTTAAAAATATGATTGAGGGTTTCCATAGAGTTATAAATAGTAATAAAGATAAGGATAAAATCCTCGAACATCAAATATGGAAGAGCTGCCTTTACTTTATATTAGATAAAAAAAATCATTATGGTTATTACTATAAATCATAAATAGTTACTTTCGTAATGAATAATTAATAAACAGACAATGAGGTCAATTAGTGTTTTTAGTATCCTTGCTATTCTTTTACTATCTATTGGTGTAAAGACAGAAGTTTTTTCCCAAGAAGATAAAAACAATCAGTGGTTTAATTCGGCTAACCGTCATAAAGACAATAAAGCTCCCGTTAAGGACGCTTCCCTGCAAAAGGGGAGTGCTGTCTTAGAGCCAACCCAGATCGATTCAACATGGAAAAAAATGCTGGTGGGCAACACGCTTTCTTCTTTTGGCTACCTGGTAAAACCGGAGGGTGTTTCAATTGAACTGGGGAAAAAGGAACGCATATTTAATTTGGTTTTGGCCCAAGATAAGAAGTTTTTGGTGGTGAAATCAGATGCACAGCTGTCAGTTGTTGATGCTGATAATTTCAAAGTAATGAGTCAAAATGCCTTTCCCGATAAAAATGACGGAGGTTCCATGTATGGACTTGCTTTAAGCAAAGATGACGCCACGATTTATTATACGGGACAGCAAAAAAACATGTACATAGGCACCTTAAGTAAGACTGGAATTTTCGAACAAACAAAAACAATTGATTTGTCTATTGATAAAAAGTTCACCAATCCGCTGGGAATTGGTCTCTGTAACAAATCCAACTTGGCATTGGTGGCTCTGGCTATTGCCAATCAGGTGGCGGTAGTGGATTTAAAAACCGAAAAAGTACTTCGCAACATTCCCGTAGGGGTTTGCCCGTATGCCGTTGTCATAAGTCATGATGAATCGACTGCATTTGTTAGTAATTTTGGAGGTCCTATTCCCGGAAAATACGATAAAACCGAAAAATCTGCCGGCTCGGATGTGGCAGTAGATGGCTATTCAATTGCTTTTCGGGGTTCCGTTTCGGTAATCGATATAAAAACCAAAAAGGTTATTGCCGAAATCAATACCCGAATTCATCCCGAATCGATGGTTTTATCTCCCGATGGCAAACTCTTGTATGTTACCGATGCCAGCGGAGACGGAATTAGTGTAATTGATATAGAAAAACGAAAAGTTATTGAGACTATTGACACCAAGCCCAATCCCAACTTGCCTTATGGGAGTTTGACCACCGCATTGGAATTTAGTTCGAACGGAAAAATACTTTTTGCCGCCAATGCGGGAAACAACGCTATTGCTTTAATCAACCCTAAAAAACCGAAAGAAGGGCCTTATGGGTTTATCGCTGCGGGTGGCTTTCCGGGAGCCCTTTGTATAAAAAATGACGATTTATTTATCGGTAATGTTGTCCCGTTAAAGGGAGGTTTGCAAAAAGTGACGTTGCCATCCAATAAAGCCGAACTCGAAAAATATACCCAAGAAGCCGAAAAAGGCTTTCATCTAATCGATATCATCAGAGCACAAGCCGAGGCCGAATCGGGAGTTGAGCCAAAACCGGTTCCTGCCCGTGTGGGGGAACCTTCGGTGATTAAACACGTAGTTTATATTATCAAGGAGAATAAAAAATTTGATCAGGTATTCGGCGATTTTGGAAAAGGAAATTGCGATCCCAATCTAGTTGAATTTCCAAAAATGGTGACTCCAAACATGCATGCGCTGGCCAGTCAATTTGTATTATTGGATAATTATTATTGCAATGGTATCCAGTCCAATGATGGTCACCAATGGGCGGTACAAGGCATAACGACTCCCTACCGCGAAAAGGATTATGCAAGTGTGCACTGTGCCTATGATTTTGGCACGGATCCCCTTTGTTATGCCGCAAGTGGATTTATTTGGGATCACCTTTTGCGTAAAGGAATTTCTTTCAGGAATTTTGGGGAACTCGATTATCCGGTTTTGGTTAAAGGAAAAACTTGGACTGATTTTTATAGTTCATGGGCCAACAAAAACAATACAGCAGAATTCCAATGTGTTTATACCTCCGACATGCTTCGCAAATACAGCGATTTGCGTTTCCCGGGCTGGCAAATGAATATACCGGATCAAGTAAGGGCAGATGCTTTTATCACAGCATTGTCGGAATATGAAAAGCAAGGAAATTTACCGGAATTTATGGTAATCTACATGCCCAACGATCATACCAATGGTCACAGTACAGCCAATCCAACTCCTAGAGCCTATGTCGCCGATAATGATTTAGCCACGGGACGCGTGGTTGATGCGCTTTCAAAGAGCCCATTTTGGAAAGACATGGTTGTGTTTATCAATGAAGATGACCCGCAAACCGGTACCGACCATGTGGATGGTCATCGTTCCTATTGCTTAGTGGCCGGGCCCTATGTAAAACGTGACGCCTTAGTGAGCACTTTTTATAATCAATCCTCGGTGTTGCATACTATTTGCCAGATTTTTGGGGTGCAACCCATGAACCAAACAGTCGCCATGTCTCCGCTAATGACTGAATGTTTTCAAGATACTCCCAATTTTACAAATTATACCTATTTGGAATCCAACATTGCCTTAAATGAGATGAATCCTGCCAAGAAAGACATGAAGTCAAAAACACAGGCGCGATTGGCTCCCAAAACGGAAAAATTGGATTTCTCAAGACCCGATCGCATAGATAAGGACGCCTTGATGTTCAGTAAATATGTATGGGCTACCATTTATGGAGATAAACCGTTCCCTTCCCAATATTTTGGGGATCACGGAAAAGGCCTCAAACAATTGGATTTAAAAATAGACACCAGCGTTAAGGATTTGGATGATTGATTCTTTGATATGACCTCTTCTATATTCTTCTTGACTATTAACATCTAAATAATAGATTTTTGTTTTACCAAGTAGGCATAGTTTCCTTTAATTGAAAACAGAATAGTTGTTTGAATGGCTATTATTGTTGATAATTTTAGCCCAAAAAAAAGCCTGCACTTGGCAGGCTTTATATCAAACAGAAAAACAGTAAATAATTGCTGGTTCTCTATCAAAATTATTATTCAATATTTTCAATTGCTTCAGCTCCTGAAGCGTTAAAATTATTGTTAGATTGGGCAATTTCATTCAAAGTAGCATTCGCTTTTTTCTGTTCATTTAGTGACATAGTAAGTAAATTAGCAGCTTTGTTTTCACCAAGATTTTCTGCAAATGTTTGTAAAGCATTATAAGTAGCTATTTCATATTGTTTTAACTTTTGTCCAGTAGCAATAATTCCAGCGTCACGCACAGCTCCTGTTTCGGTTTTTGCTATTATGTCTTTACTTTCGTTTATTAATCCTTCTATTGCTTCTGGTTTTTTTGCAACAGCTTTAATACCTGTAGATTCGAATATTTCCTCCAAGCGGGAAACATGTTCTTTTGTTTCGTTCAAATGATTTTTTAAGGTGTTGGCTAATTCGGGTGATGATGCATTTTCCACCATATTCGGTAAGGTATTCATCAATGCTTTTTCTGCTGAGTAAATATCTTTCAACCCAACTTCAAATAAGTCTCTTAAATTATATGCTGCTTCTGATTTTGCTTCCGCAAATCCTTTAGCTTCTTGTTTTCTATCTGTAGTTCCCATAACAGTTGTTTTTTAAATATTATTTTTCGAGTGGTATAAATTGCGTCTAATTATAAATTGACAATTTTATTTTGTAGTAATTTTAAAATTCATACACTCCGGCTTTAATATTTACATATTGTAAAGTTAGTTAAATTGCGAACTAAATGACTGTTAATTAACTAATTGTAAGTACGAATTGTATGATTCTAACAAAAAAAAGATGGTAGTTCACCTCCGAATGAAAAACAGATACAAACGTTAAGAGGGATTGCAGGGCTTTAACTCAGTGTGATCGGGACATTTAAATAAAAAAAACTACAACTTTTTAGAGTTGTAGTTTTTGTAGCTTAGGATTCAAATCCATTAGTAGTAACGGTTATTTATCGCTTAGTGATTTCAATTTTGAGGAAATAGGAACTCGGGATATAATTTTAAAGTCCTTCAAAATTTTCACTTTTAGGAAAAATACTCAAGGCTTCAATGGCGATTTCCGGAGTAGGAGACGCTAGTTTACGAAGTTTGGTATCCATCCAAGCACCATCAACAGTTATGGTTGCACAAAGTTTGTTGTCTTCATTTAAGAACTCATGCACAATAGACCAGCGGGAAGCATCAGCATTTACTTTTGAGGTTTTGGTATGCATGAAAATTTTGTCCGAAAGTTTTATTTCTCTTCTAAAAACACATTCTTCCCTAAAAAGAATAGGCCCAAAATGTTGTGCTTGCATCACCTTCATCGTCAAACCCAGGCTTTCCAAAATTTCGATACGGTGCTGTGCTCCAAAGTCATAATAAGCACTGTGGCGGACATGAAAATTAGGGTCAAGATCAGACCAACGAAAGGATAATTCTTTGCTAAATGAAGTCATTGTTGTTTTATTTTAGTTAATGTCGCTGTCCTTTCGGTTCAATTTAATACGAAAGAAGGACGAATTTACGATTTTGAAATTTCTTCCAATACTTTTTTTCCACTTTCATTATTTGGATCAAGTTCTACGGATTTTTTATAATTAAAAATGGCAAGCTTTTTATCCCCATTTTTCAAATAGGCTTCTCCCAAACTGTCGTATGCATTCCCTGATTGAGGAAACGCTTCAGTATTTAGCTTGAAAACTTCTATTGCTTCTTTTTCTTTTCCGGTTTGTAATAATTGGTATCCTGCGCTATTCATTTCATTTTCGTTGATAGCATAGGTATTTGAATTTTTATTTTCTTTAAAATACGCTAGTCCGGATGCGATTCCCTTTTCTAAAATAACATCTACTAAAGCATTGGCCAATGATTTTTTAGGCAAACTGTACGGTTTATTGTAAAGGATATTTCGAATCGCAGTATTCATCTCGTTTAATTTTGTACCGCCCGTATTATTTAACAATACCACTAGATTTTTGTCAGACGGAATGCGGGAAAGCAAGGTGTTGAATCCATTTATTCCTCCACCATGTTCAATAACCGTTAGACTTTCATTCTTTTCTCCATTGGAAGCCTTATTGATAAACCATCCGTAGCCATAATGTCCCGGTCCTGCAGGGATGTAGGAATTAAATAATAAATGGTTGTATTTTGTCGAAAGTAACTGGTCTGTGTAAAGCGCTTGGTCCCATAAATACAAATCGTCTACGGTAGAATACAAAGAACCGGCAGCGTAGGGAATAGACAAATCAAGATAACTGGCATTGCTGTAGTTTTTACCTTTTTTTTCATAACCCGAGGCTCTGTTTTTCAGAATCGTTTCATGATGGTCGTATCCTGTATTATTCATTTTGAGTGGCGTAAGAATATTGTCTTGTAAACACTGCTCATAGGTTTTACCAGAGACTTTTTCTATGATGTAACCCAATAAAAAATAACCGGAATTGCTGTAAGCAAATTTTTCACCTGGCGTAAATTCCAGTGGTAAGTCAGCGAATATTTTTGCAAATGCTTCCGGGCTATAAGGATTAAGACTTGTTGTTTTGAAGAAATTAGGAAACGAAGTGTAATTTGGAATTCCTGATGTATGTGTAAGCAAGTGATGAATGGTGATTTTATCTCCCGATGCTTTAGGATAATTTGGAAGATACGTAGAGATAGGTGCATCCAACTTTAATTTTCCCTGCTCGGCTAATTGCAGCATCAACATGGCGGTAAACTGTTTGGTAACGGAACCCAATCGGTGTTTCGTGTCTGACTGATTAGGAATATTCCATTCCATATTTGCCATTCCAAATCCCTTTTTATAAATGACTTTACCTGCGTCAGCGACAAGGATAGAGCCGTTAAATTGCCCGTATTCCGAATATAAATTCATCAACTTATCGATTTGATCCGCTTTGGTTTGCCCAAAGGAAACCGTTATTGTAATTAGGTGGATGAATAGACCAATTAGGATTGTCTTTACTGTAAAATGATTGGAACGTTGTTTCATGATGATTGTTGGTTTTAGTGATTGATGTTTTTTAAAGGTTTGAATTAGTTGTGAAGATTAGCGAAATGTCATTAAGGTTAAGGAAAAATGAATTGAATTTACTAGGATTGTCGAGCTACTTGTGTGATCTCTCCTTCGTCGAGATGACAAACTTTCTTGATAAAAAATACTGAACCACTCACGTTTTGTCATTCCGACGAAGGAGGAATCACATAATATTAGAACGCTAGTAGCTCTTCAAAATTGATAAAACAAAAAAACTTAACCTTAAAATGGCATTACGCTATCGAACTGTGGGTATCTGCATGGTCGGATAATTTTTATCAATAATGAAATGCTATTTGTGTTAATGCTAGAAATACAAAAAAGAGAACTAAAAAAAATAGTATAGCTAATAATGAACTTTTAGGGGATTCTATTATTGCAATATTATCTTTGTATAAGTCCATGACAACACCATTTGCACCGTAACCTAAAATTAGTTTGCAATCTACTTTCTGGTCGTTTTCAATTATTTTAAAATTGTGTTTAGCTCCAGTTATAGAACTTTTTTCGGATACAATTTCTCCATTTAATTTTATTGTTTCTTTTCCCATAAACGAATTAAAAATTTCTATTTTATTATTGCCTAAGTGAATTGTTGAAAATTTCATAGCTATGTTTTTTAATTTGACCAAATATAAGAATTTAATTCATGAAATTTCGTACAAGTGTGTTTGACAAACAGATTTTCCTAGCCCCGATAGCAGCGGCATCCTTTTCTTTTTTTCTTTAAAAAAGAAAAGATATAGCGAATAGCGGGAGAGAGCTCCAGAAAACTAAAGGACTTGACCCCTAAAGTTGCGTTTACTCAGCTGTTTGTACAAGCTTGTCACACATCAAAATAATAGCGGACGGTTGAATGTATAAAAAGTAATGTTTGTAAGACTTTTTGATTAAAAATGTGTTGTTTGTAATTTTTTCAATAAAAATATACTATTTTTAAGGTTGTTTTAACAAAAATACATAGGTTTGTGATCTTCAGTATTTGGAACTATTAAAAAACTATTTATGAGATTTAACCGTTTTATTTTAGGTGTATTATTTATGATAATAATGCCTGCAGTTATGAATGCCCAAACAATCAAAGGGATTGTGACGGACGAGAATGGGCAAGCTTTGCCCTATTCTAATGTTATAGATAAAGAGACATCCAATGGTGTGACCACGGACGGAAACGGTAACTTTGAAATTAAGGTAAAAGGATTGCCCGCTACATTGACAGCCAAATATGTGGGGTACCAAAATCAAAATATTGAGGTGACTAATGATACCACACCCATTGTTTTTAAGCTATTGCCTAATAATAGTTTAGATGAGGTTGTTGTTACAGGAAACAGATCAAAAGTGCGTAGTGTATTGATGTCTGCGGTTCCTATCGATAAGATTTACTCAGAAGATCTTAAATCAAGTGGTCAAGTTACCTTTGATAAAATGTTGGCTTACAAAATTCCCTCCTTCAATTCGAGTAATCAGGCTATTTCTGATGCTACAGCTCATTTTGACCCGGCAGATTTGCGTGGTTTAGGACCCAGTCGTACCTTAGTTTTGGTGAATGGAAAAAGAAAAAATCAAAGTGCATTAGTGTACATAAACGATACTCCGGGGAAAGGAGAAGTAGGAACAGATATGAAAAGTATTCCGTTTTCTGCAATCGAAAGAGTGGAAGTATTGCGTGATGGAGCGTCTTCTCAATACGGTTCTGATGCCATTGCGGGGGTAGTAAATATTATCCTTAAAAAGCAAACTAACTTTACTGAAGTAAGTCTTACTTCGGGAGTAACCTCCAAAGGAGATGGTTTCAATTTTGGAGCTGATCTAAACTCGGGATTTAAATTTGCTGATAAAGGGTTTGTAAATTTCAACCTTTCTTATTTGGATCAAAATAAAACCAATAGAGCTGGAAGACCAGGAAAAGATGATTTGTTTGGAGTAGCGGCAAACGATCCGGAATGGGGAGACTGGCTAAAAAACAATCCTGACTTAGGAATGACTATCGGACAGCCTGATTCTAAAATGGGAGCGTTAGTAGTTAATGCTGAGTATCCTCTTTCGGAGAAAACAACGCTTTATGCTTTTGGAGATGTCAATATTAGAAAAGGAACGAGTTTTGCACTTTACAGAACTCCTTATTGGGTTCCAGATCCTCACAATTTATTGCACAAGCCAGGAACTACATACAATGGTTTTCAGCCTACATTCAATACGGATGTGCTCGATCATCTAGGAAGTGTTGGGTTGAGATCTACTTTGTTTGGTTTTAATTCGGATTTCAGTTTTACAGCGGGTTCTAATGCGGTTGATTATACAGTAAAAAATACATTAAACGTTTCTTTAGGGGCTAATAGTCCAACTGAATTTAAATCGGGTGGATATACTTTTAGTCAGTTTGTAGGAAATGCTGATTTTTCAAGAACTTTTGACAAAGTGACACTTGGTTTTGGAACGGAATTGAGAAAAGAACAATTTGAAGCGAGAGCAGGTCAAGAGGAGTCGTATGTAGGTGGAGGCGCACAGTCTTTTCCTGGATTGCAACCGGCAAATGCATTAAAAAAAGACCGTAATAACGTAGGTGTTTATACTACCTTAGATTATGATGTGACTGAGGCTTTTTTAATAGGAGGCTCTTTGCGATATGAA
Organism: Flavobacterium glycogeni; assembly: GCF_048286775.1. Lineage (NCBI taxonomy): Bacteria > Pseudomonadati > Bacteroidota > Flavobacteriia > Flavobacteriales > Flavobacteriaceae > Flavobacterium > Flavobacterium glycogeni. The sequence continues at coordinate 3,488 of NZ_JBLVPV010000025.1, read as the reverse complement.
AACTATTCTGATTTTGGGAATAATTTTTCTTGGAAAGTGAATTCTCGTTACAAAATAGGAAATGATATTGCCGTAAGAGCTTCTTACAGCACCGGATTTAGAGCACCGGCATTGCATCAAATTTATTTGAGTAATATTCAAACGCTTGTGTCTGGAGGTACGATTTCTAATCAAGGAACTTTTAACAATGTTGATCCGGCGGTTATTGGATTAGGAGTTCCTCAATTGCATGCGGAGAAATCTCAAAATTTATCGACTGGATTTACTTTTAGATCAGGAGCAAATTTTTCTACTTCAATTGATTTCTATCATATCAAAGTAAAAGATCGTGTTTTGTTTTCTGGGGCGATTGAATTTGATGATGATGATACCACAACAAACCCGGTTGAAGAAGTATTAATCAGCAATGATATAACAAGTATGAAATTTTTCATCAATGCTGTTAATACCATAACTAACGGAGTAGATATCGTGATGAATTATAAAAATATAGCATTAGGAAATGGGAAACTAGGATTTAGTTTGGCTTCTAATATTTCTAAAACTAAAATCGACGGGCAAATTGCTACACCAGCTATTTTAAAAGCAAATGGGTATGACATTTTTAACCGTAAAGAACAAGGCAGAATATTGAACTCCAGACCGAATACAAAAGTATTGTTAGGGATCAATTATGATATTAATAAAATGAGTATTATTTTTAATAATAATTATTTTGGAAAAGTTACTTGGCAGCATGCTACCGATATGTCAAAAGATCAAACTTTTGCAGGAAAAGTTATTACAGATTTAGGTCTTTCTTATAAATTTACCAGCACGATATCAGCCAATGTGATGGTAAACAATCTATTCGATGTCTATCCTGACAAACTGGATACTAAAGGTGATGTAGTTACTGACTTGGGAGGTCGTTTTGAATATCCGTGGGAAGTAAACCAATTTGGTTTTAACGGAACCACATTTACAGCGGGGTTAAACTTTAAATTTTAAAGAGGAATTAAAAGGACAATTATTAAAACGGGATTTATTCCCGTTTTTTTATGGAAATACTTTTTAAAGGGATACAATCTAAAAACGAATTTAAATCGCTGTTTTCTTTTGTTTGTGGCTTCACTCTTAAAAGGAATGCTGTTTTGTTTTATAGAAGTAATGACAAACCCACTGAAATGTCATCTTGTCAGATTTTTTTACGCCAATTTTAACATAAACTGACAATTTAATAGTTGGTTTTGTATTGGCACAAAGATTGACTTATCGACTTCGAGTCATTAAAACAAGTATACAATAAAATTAAATATATTAAAAATGGGTAAAATAATCGGAATTGATTTAGGTACGACCAACTCTTGTGTTTCTGTAATGGAAGGTAATGAAGCAGTTGTTATTCCTAATGCAGAAGGAAAAAGAACAACACCATCTATCATCGCTTTTGTTGAAGGTGGAGAAATTAAAGTAGGAGATCCTGCTAAAAGACAAGCGGTAACTAATCCAACTAAGACTATTGCTTCTATCAAACGTTTTATGGGTCACTCTTTTTCAGAGGTTTCTGCTGAAGCAAAAAGAGTTTCTTACAAAGTAGTAAAAGGGGACAACAATACACCACGTGTGGATATTGATGGTCGTTTATACACTGCTCAAGAATTGTCAGCTATGACACTTCAAAAAATGAAAAAAACAGCTGAAGACTATTTAGGTCAAACTGTTACTGAAGCAGTTATTACTGTTCCAGCTTATTTTAATGATGCACAACGTCAAGCTACAAAAGAAGCTGGTGAAATTGCAGGTCTTAAAGTAATGCGTATTATCAACGAACCTACAGCTGCTGCACTTGCTTACGGTTTAGATAAAAAAGGTAAAGATCAAAAAATTGCTGTTTACGATTTAGGTGGAGGTACATTTGATATTTCTGTTCTTGAATTAGGAGACGGAGTTTTCGAAGTATTGTCTACAAATGGTGATACTCACTTAGGTGGAGATGATTTTGACCACGAAATTATTGACTGGTTAGCTGCTGAATTCTTAACTGAAGAAGGTATTGACTTACGTCTTGATCCAATGTCATTGCAACGTTTGAAAGAAGCTGCTGAGAAAGCAAAAATTGAATTGTCTTCTTCTGCTGAAACTGAAATCAACTTGCCATACGTAACTGCTACGGCTTCAGGACCAAAACACTTAGTTAAAAAATTAACTAGAGCTCAATTTGAAAAATTAACTGACTCTTTAGTAAAACGTTCTATGGCACCAGTTGCTAAAGCGTTGAAAGATGCAGGTTTATCTGTTTCTGATATTGACGAAGTTATTCTTGTAGGAGGTTCTACTCGTATGCCAAGAATTGCTGACGAAGTGGAGAAATTCTTTGGTAAAAAAGCGTCTAAAGGAGTTAACCCTGATGAGGTTGTTGCAATTGGAGCAGCTATTCAAGGTGGAGTTCTTTCTGGAGATGTAAAAGATGTATTGTTACTTGACGTTACACCTTTATCTTTAGGTATCGAAACTATGGGTGGTGTTTTGACTAAATTAATTGAGTCTAACACAACTATTCCAACTAAAAAATCTCAAGTTTTCTCTACAGCTGCAGATTCTCAACCAACAGTTGAAATCCACGTTTTACAAGGAGACAGAGCTATGGCAGTTGACAACAAAACTATCGGTCGTTTCCATTTAGATGGTATTCCACCAGCTCCAAGAGGTGTTCCACAAATTGAAGTAACTTTTGATATTGATGCTAATGGTATCATCAAAGTTTCTGCAACTGACAAAGGAACTGGAAAATCTCATGACATTCGTATCGAAGCTTCTTCTGGATTAACAGCTGAAGAAATCGAAAGAATGAAAAAAGATGCAGAAGCTAATGCTGATTCTGACAAACTTTTAAGAGAAAGAGCAGAAAAATTGAACGAAGCTGACGGAATGATCTTCCAAACTGAAACTCAATTGAAAGAATTAGGTTCTAAATTATCTGATGAAAACAAAGTTGCTGTAGAATATGCATTAACTGAATTGAGAATGGCACACCAATCTCAAGACATTCCTGCAATTCAAACGGCTCTTGACAACATCAACGCTGCTTGGAAAAAAGCAACTGAAGCGATGTATGCTCAAGGAGAACAAGGTCAAGGTGAAGCACAACCTCAAGGGGATGCTGCTCAAGGAGACAATGTTGAAGACGTTGAATTCGAAGAAGTAAAATAATAATTTCCCGTAGAGACGGACTGCTGTCCGTCTTTATTGTTGATTTAAAAAACCGTTCGCCTTTGGTGAACGGTTTTTTTGTGGGATTAAATAAAAACCCGACCTGTTTTAGAAACGGGTCGGGTTTTGTTATTATTATTATTAACCCGTTTGGTGTAATTCAAAAAACATTTCTTTTCACCACATAGATTCTGTGTTGATTTCCAAATAAATCTATATTTTTTTTATACTTTTGTTTTTAAGTCAGTCATAGAACTAGACTCTATAGCGTGTTTAAGCCGTTTGTGTTTGCACGC
>NZ_JBLVPV010000024.1:0-56731 GCF_048286775.1 Flavobacterium glycogeni | reverse complement strand
CACGCTATAGAGTCTAGTTCTATGACTGACTTAAAAACAAAAGTATAAAAAAAATATAGATTTATTTGGAAATCAACACAGAATCTATGTGGTTCAATTTTTAATACGTTTGACCTGGCCATTGCTCGTTTGTAGTAAATTGTATCCATTTTTTCCATAACTTCGTTTTCGGTATCAGAAAATACTCTGTTCCAAATCCCGCAACAGACGCAAAGCCCCGGGAGGTAATAGTCAGACTAAATGCCGACAATGAATGAACAAATATTTTAAAACCAGATTTGATGAGCGAAAAAATGTTTTTTAAGACCCGTCTGTACTTTACAGGAATAGTAACAATTGCTATTTGGTCACTATTAACTTGGAACCATTATCATGGAGGTGTACCAAGTCATCATATATTGGCACGGGAAGACTTGCCTGAAATTTCAAATTGGTGGGGAGGTCTTTTAATTCCTTTACTTACCTGGTTTCTACTCTATCGGATTCAAAAGAGATTAATTAATAACAATGATAAAAAACCACAAGCAGCAACATTTCCTATAAATATACTTTATGGATTCGTTGGCGCTCTATTTTTTGGAATACTGCTTTCTGCCTTCTTCACTTTTGGTTATTCTGAAATACCCGGCTACATGCTTATTGGGGTTTTTATACTGGCACTATTTTTTCCAATTTATCGGGCAGAATGCATTTTAGGCTTTGTGATTGGTATGACGGTCACTTTTGGCGCAGTGCTTCCAACTGGAGTAGGATCTATAATAGCGCTAATAGGTGTAGTACTCTATTTAGGTGTTCGACCAGTCCTATTATATGTGACATCAGCACTCGTAAATATAGTTTCTTCGAATTAACACAAGAAGGACAGATGACACAATTAATGAGTACAACTAAAGGTTTAAAATCGGATAAATTAACCCGATGTCGCGGATTTGATAGTGCGAAAATCTTTTCTGTTCCCACAAAGAGAATTCTATAATGCATAAAAAAACAGGACTATCCGTAACTAATACCAAACAATACTTTTTGCCACAGATTTAAAAGATTTCCACCGATTAGAGAAAAGTGAATTAGATTTATTAGGGAAAACCCGTGATAATATTTTAAATCTGTGGCAAAAAAACAATTTTTTCAGACTACTAAAAAACATAAAGTACAGACTAATCCTACCATAATAACTCTTTTCAAAATTTAAATAAAAAGATACAATCATAAGAAAAGCAACCTTGTTTAAGTTCTTTTAAACGAATATATTTTTTTTGAAAAGTAGTTTTAATCAGTTAAATCGTATACATTTACTCCAATTAAACTGGAATGAATAGACGCTTTAAAATTGTACAAATTATAAAATGAGGAATCAAAAATGGAAGATTTAAAACCCAACGGCCAAAGAGCAAAAATTGCCATTATGCTACTATGGACTGTGCTTACAGTCGAAATAATTTCATTGCTATCTGATTATTTACAATATGATTTATTACAAACTGTTGCAAATGGCGGACAAATTTCAAGTGAAACAGCTACAGATAATGATTTAAGACAACGAATTATAGCAATAATTTATTTGGCAGTCTTTATAATTTCGGGAATTACTTTTATACGATGGTTTAGGAGAGCCTATTACAATCTTCATCTAAAAGCCGAAAGTTTATCATTCACCGAAGGATGGGCTGCTGGTTGCTGGTTTATACCAATCATATCTCTTTATAGACCCAACCAAATCATGAAAGAATTGTATCAGGAAACACAACGTTTGCTCTCTAAAAAGAATGAAAATTATGCTCAAAATCTAACAACCCATTCCATTGGATGGTGGTGGGCGTTATGGATTATTTCTTCATTTTTAGGCCAATTCATTTTTAGATATTCCATGAAAGCTGAGACAATCGAAGAGTTGACTGTGAGCACAGTTGCCAGTATTATTGCTTCAATAATTGGTATTCCTCTAGCCATAATTACTGTAAAAGTGATTAAAGATTATTCTGAAATTGAACCTTTACTTTATGAATTGAAAGATGGAGAAGAAGAAAAAATCTTAACTGATACTGACTTACAGCCTTTAGAAAATTAATTTCTCTTATAAAAAAGCCCAAACAACAACACTAATGATTCCAGAAAACCTAATTGAGACCAAAGAGCTTGTATTTGACAAATGTGGTTTTGAACTCCGAAATCTTGAAATAGAAAAAGAAAGTGCCGAATATGGCGCTTGTAAATTTGACCTTGATACAGCTAAAATACTCTTTCGTGTTGCCAAAATTACCCCTACAAAGATTGGGCAATTTGTCACTTTTTGGAAAAGAATTGGAAAAGGGCCAATCGAGCCTTATGCTGTTTCAGACGAGGTTGATTTTTTTATTATAAACACTAAAAGTGACAATCAATTTGGTCAATTTATATTTCCAAAATCTGTGCTTAGCCAACAAGGAATTATAACTGTCAATTTAAAAGAAGGAAAACGAGCAATGCGTGTGTATCCACCTTGGGATTTGACAGTCAGTAAACAAGCACAAAAAACCCAAAAATGGCAACTGGAATATTTTTTAGAAATTCCTTTGAATCAACCCATAAATTTAGATAGAGCGAAACAGCTTTATGCTATAATAGCTAAATAATCGCTGTAAAATAAATTCCTTAATTGCAATCGCTAAATAAAATACAGTCTTTTTGAATCGCAACAAGAAACTAAAAATCTACTGAGTTGTTCCTTTTTTATGTCAAACCTACCATTTTAAGATTCAGCTATTCGAACCTTTCTTTAAAAATATAATAGAGTAATATGACTGTCCGCAAAGCGGACTAAATTTCTTTTCTGCCACAGATTCAAAAGATTTTCACAGATTCCTTTTCAATAAACGGTTCGTTTCTTCTTTAATCTGTGAAAATCCGTAAAATCTGTGGCTAAAACAATCAACTGGTATTAGTAACGGATAGTTATATAGAGTAATTCTTTCTAAAATTCTTACTTTATTCGTTGCCCCCTTTTAATAAAAAATTCAATATTTTTTTGTTATGTAACAAATGTCACTAAAAAATCAACTGTGTAATCGTAATTTTGTAACGCTAAAATTTACATAAAAGGCTGAATAATTTTTAAAACAACAAAATGGAAGTAGCAAAAATAATTAAAGAAAAATTAGGCACTATAGTCGATGTACGTTCCTATGATGAGTTTATGGGCGGTCATGTTGCTGGCTCCATAAATATTCCTTTGAATGAGATACCGCATAGAATGCAAGAAATACAAGAACTTAAAGTTCCGTTAATCCTTTGTTGCGCATCGGGAAATAGAAGCGGACAAGCGCAACATTTTTTGACACAACAGGGAATTGAATGTTATAACGGCGGTTCATGGCTGGATGTGAATTATTATCAATCTCAAATCAGTTAAAAAAAGCATTGTCAACAACAATTTAAAACTAAAAGAGGAAAGTTAATTTCTTTAAAAATCATACATTTCGTATTTATAATTAGTTAATTAACAATTGTTTGAAGAATAGTTTATTTAATTTTATCAAACTTAAAATTAAGTAATCCGTTTGTAACGAATTCAGTATTACTTAGAAAAAAATTAATCTAAAAAACAACTGTTATGAGAACCGTAATTAATAAAAAAGAAAATATGAGTGGAGTTGTAAAAGCAGGTGCAAATCCAGCACATGGCTTGAGAGATTTATTTGAAGTTGGACTAAAAGATATTTATTGGGCAGAAAAAGTATTGACTAAAACGTTGCCAAAAATGGTAAAAAATGCTTCATCACCAGAATTAGTTAACACTTTAAAAAAACAGTTAAGTGAGACACAAGAACATGTATCACGTCTGGAAAAAATATTTGAAGTAACAAGTATTGCACCAACAGCAAAAAAATGTGATGCCATGCAAGGTATATTGAAAGAGACCAATGGCCTTATCAAAGAAACCGATATTGGTATGGTACGTGATGCCGGGATGATTGCGGCTGATCAAAAGGTAAAACATTATGAAATTACCGCCTATGGCACTTTACATGCTTTTGCTAAAACTTTAGGAGAAGACAAAGCAGCAAATCTATTGGCCATGAGTCTTGATGAAGAGAAAAAAATGGACGCTGCACTAACCAGAATCGCTTTATCTTCTATCAATATACAAGCCTTTAGAGCTGATACAATTACGAATACTTAAATATAATTATAGTTGGAGAATCTACCCTTATTTTTTATTTCTCCATTCACAAAAAAGCCCGCCAAATGCGGGCCTTTTTGTGAATTATGCAAAGTCATACCGGTAATTTTATTCCACTTAAATTCTAACGGAATCTTACATTAAATATTCATAAAAACTTTTGCGGTAACCCTAAATAAAAATTACATTTGCAGCAGTTTAACTTTTACACACAAAATGAAGCCTAACACACAACAATTAAACGATTTAACAATCCAAGTCAGAAGAGATATTCTTCGAATGGTACACGCTGTCAATTCAGGTCACCCAGGTGGTTCTCTAGGTTGTACTGAATTTCTGGTAACCTTATACCAAAACTTGATGGAACGCAAAGAAGGTTTTGATATGGACGGTATTGGAGAAGATCTTTTCTTCCTTTCAAACGGACATATTTCTCCTGTTTTCTATAGCGTTTTAGCGAGAAGCGGTTATTTTTCGGTATCAGAACTGGCTACTTTCCGTTTGATCAATTCAAGATTACAAGGTCACCCAACTACGCATGATGGTTTACCTGGAGTACGCATTGCATCAGGTTCTTTGGGACAAGGATTATCAGTAGGAATTGGTGCTGCGCAAGCTAAAAAATTAAATGGTGACAACCATATTATTTACACGCTTCACGGAGATGGTGAATTACAAGAAGGTCAAAACTGGGAAGCTATCATGTATGCTTCTGCTAAAAAAGTAGACAATCTTATCGCTACAATCGATTTAAACGGAAAACAAATTGACGGTACAACTGACGAAGTTTTATGCATGGGAAGTATCCGCGCTAAATTTGAAGCTTTTGATTGGGATGTTTTAGAAATTGAAAAAGGGAATGACATCGAAGCTATCATTGCTGGAATGAATGACGCAAAATCAAGAACAGGAAAAGGAAAACCAGTTTGTGTGTTGTTGCATACTGAAATGGGTAATGGTGTAGATTTTATGATGAATACTCATGCATGGCACGGAAAAGCGCCTAATGATGCTCAACTGGAGAATGCGCTGGCACAAAACTATAATACTGGAGGCGAAAGCGACTACTAGAAAGTATTCAGTTGTCATCTCGAGCGCAGTCGAGAGACAGTAATTAGTGTTCAGTAGAATACTGCTAAAAATCTAAATTAGAAAATGAAAAAATATACAAATACAGGAAGTAAAGATACTCGTTCGGGTTTTGGAGCGGGAATGACTGAATTAGGTCAAAAGAATGAAAATGTAGTAGCACTTTGTGCGGATTTAATTGGTTCTTTAAAATTTGACGATTTCAAAAAAAATCATCCGGAACGTTTTTTCCAAATTGGAATTGCTGAAGCAAATATGATTGGAATTGCTGCGGGTTTAACAGTTGGTGGTAAGATTCCTTTTACAGGAACTTTCGCTAACTTTTCTACAGGAAGAGTGTATGATCAAATCCGTCAATCAGTGGCATATTCGGAGAAAAATGTAAAAATTTGTGCTTCACACGCTGGATTAACATTAGGTGAAGACGGTGCAACACACCAAATCCTTGAAGATATCGGATTAATGAAAATGTTACCGGGAATGACTGTAATCAATACTTGTGATTACAATCAGACTAAAGCGGCTACTTTAGCATTAGCAGATCACCATGGTCCTGCTTACTTGCGTTTTGGTCGTCCGGTTGTTCCTAATTTCATGCCAGCTGATGCCCCTTTCGTAATAGGAAAAGCGATTCTTTTAAGTGAAGGTACTGATGTAACAATTGTTGCTACAGGGCATTTAGTTTGGGAAGCTTTAATCGCTGCTGAAGCATTAGAAGCCAAAGGTATTTCTGCTGAAGTAATCAATATCCACACTATCAAACCATTGGATGAAGAAGCGATTTTGAAATCATTGGCAAAAACAAAATGTATCGTTACTGCTGAAGAACACAACATCCTTGGTGGTCTTGGCGAAAGCGTTTCCAGAGTATTAGCGTTGAATAGTCCGGCTCCACAAGAGTTTGTAGCTGTAAATGACAGTTTTGGAGAATCTGGAACACCGGAACAATTAATGGAAAAATACAAATTGAACAATCAAGCAATTGTTGAAGCTGTAGAAAGAGTAATGAAAAGAAAATAATCTTTTTATTTATTTTTTACTATAAAAAAACCTCGAAAGCGTAAACTTTCGAGGTTTTTTTATTTAATTTTTTGTCCCGTCCTGAAATAACTAAACAAAAAAAATATAAACATTATTTAAAATGTTTGAGTCCAATCAAACCCATTGGAAACCTGCATTCTTAAATTTCCATCCATATTGAAATCAAAACTTTGAAATGGACCTGTACCCATTGTAGCCAATAAAATAGTTTGCGTACCACTTCCTTGATAAACATAACCATTATTTAATGCTGAATACCAAGGCTGTACAAAAGTTACATTAAAATATAAAAATCTACCAGTTGTAGTATCTTCTTTGTATGTACACCTCCAAAATGAACAAGATTTATATGTCATAGAAGCTCTTAAATACATTTTTGAAGAGGATACACCATTTACAATAATAGTTTCGTTAAATACAACCATGTAATATCTTTTATCATTAGCTGAGTTCATATATGTAACCGAACTACCATTTATATTAGGCATTGTAAGTCTACTTGTTGAAGACTCTTTATTTTTTTTTAATTTATTATTTGCATTAAATACACTACCATAAATTTTTAAGTCATTTATTAAACCAATTAGTTCCACAGAATTTTTATCTTTATTTTCTATGTTTAGCTCATAAAGATTAATACCATTAAGCCAAAGCACTTTCCCATTAATCTTAAACTTTGATTCATCATTAACAATTGCTTTTAAAGCATCCGAATAAATAATACGAGTATTATCTATTATACTATCCTGAATACCCTCAGAAGCATCCAAAGTATTTAAAAGAGAACTATGACCTTTTTTTGAAATCCATCCTTGAATTTCTTTTGTACTTTTTAATTCTGACAATGCAGAATATTCTTTAACAAATGACTTATCGTCCTTGTAAGATAACAATTTCCCATCTAACACAGACGATGAAGTCTCCGCTACAGGATTGGTAGATTCAACCTCATCCTGACTACAAGACGCACTAAAAACAGCAACCAATAAAACTAATAATTTTTTCATTTTTATATATTTAATATTAATCCTACAAACATATAGATTAATATTTAGAAAAGTAAGAAAATTATGTTTTTTTTATAAATATATTCTTTAATAAAGAATATCGCACAAGGGTAACAAAAAAAAGACTTCCCAAAATTACCTTCTGGAAAGCCTTTTCTATTAAATACATTCTTAATTAGTGACAGTTTTTATCCAAATGCTTTTTCACTCTTGCAGGATCGATCGTATTACCGCTGCAATTCGGAATATCCGCAAACGGATACGCCAATCCTGTAGCAGGATTCTTGATTTCTAATTTTGTACTAAAGCCATCCCCATCATCGTCAGTATCTAAAAAATTAAGGATACCGTCACCATCTGTATCATCAGGATTTATTGCACCATCAGGCAACTCATCTTTACTCCACATATACCTATCTTTATCTAGATCTTCATGAAAAGATATAATTCCATCCCCATCACTATCTTTTCTTTGAAATTCCATTAGCCTGAAATTAAAAATTAGCGGAGCATAAGCAGGAATTGTAGTAGACCTACTGTAATAAGCTAATCCTGATGGAATAAACATTACACCAACACCAAAATCACTAAACCCAACTGTTCCATCAGAATTTGAAACATATTCCCCTCTTTTAAATTGAGGAATAATTTCTTTCCAACCTCTAATATAATTTCCAAAACCTATAGTCCATACTGGATTGATATGCTCTTCAAATTGAGTCGTGGAAAGTGTGCTAATATTTTCAATAATTTTTCTTTCTAAATACACCCCTTTGTAAGAAATAAACAATTCATCAACATTAGTAGGTGCTTCCTCTGCATCTGAGGAAATATTTTCATTAACCTGCCCTCTTAACGCTAAATAATATAATTTATAGGTTATACCGTGAAGCTTTACTTCCCTGCTCAAAAGTTTAGGAAAACCCGCATTATCTTTATATGTCCAAATTGACGGTTGCGTACCACCTGTTGGAATTTTAGTGATTTTAGTTTCAGCATCAGGAGAAACGTCTTCTATATAATAGGTTTTTAAATATTCTTCAATATCAGCTAAATCAGTTGCATATTGCACTGCGTAATCTCTAGGTGGCGTGATTTCTGCGGCATCATTATCTTTTGAACATGAAAATAAAGAGAAAGTTGTAATTGATAAAATAAAATAATACTTAAATTTGTTCATTATAGCTAATTTTTTAAGTGCGCAAGATACAATATTGATTGATTTTTGTAAACTATTTAACTCCGATTTTAGAAAATTTATGAGAATAGATAAATATTTATGGTGCATGCGGTATTACAAAACCAGAAATATGGTTACCGAAGCCTGTAAAAAGAATCATGTGACAGTAAATGGTCTTGTTGCCAAGCCATCAAAAGAGGTTTTCCCTACTGACAAAATTACGTTTAGAAAAGACCAAATTACCCAAATAATCACGGTCTTGGACATACCAGAGAATCGTGTTGGGGCTAAACTAGTTGATATCTATCGAAGAAATGATACTCCGGCAGAAGCTTATCAACATTTAGAACTACTGAAATTATCCAAAGAACATTACCGAAAAAATGGTACAGGAAGACCTACCAAAAAAGACAGAAGAGATATTGATGGATTTACCCCCTCCCCGACCCTCCCCGAAGCGGAGGGAGACGAGCCTTGATAATGAGACGAGTCTTGACAATTAAAACAAATATAATCAAGTAAAATATCGAATAACCTTTGCCGGACCTGGCTCCCTCCCTTTCGGGGAGGGCTGGGGAGGGGAATATAAAATTTTTAAACAATGAGCAAAAACATCATTTTAACGAATCAGGAAATTGAGCATAAAATAAAAAGGATTGCTTACCAAATCTACGAAACATTTGTAGATGAAGAAGAAATTGTAATCGCAGGAATTGCGGCTAACGGTTTTACATTTGCAAAAAAAATAGCCTTGGTTCTAGAAACCATTTCTCCTCTTAAAGTTTCGCTTTGCGAAGTACAAATCAATAAACAAAATCCCGAATTACCAATTCACACTTCCTTATCAAAAGAACAGTATGCTAATAAAGGCTTAATTCTTGTAGACGATGTACTAAATTCAGGCACCACATTAATCTATGCTGTAAGACATTTTATAGATGTTCCTTTGAAAAAGTTTAAAACGGCGGTCCTTGTTGACCGAAACCACAAAAAATACCCTGTAAAAGCTGATTTTAAAGGAATATCACTTTCTACTTCTTTACTCGAACACGTACAAGTAGTTTTTGACGAAAACGACGACAATTATGCTTATTTAAGCTAAAATTGCAACAATGTCGACTACAGTCTGGTCTATTGTCCTATCATCAACAATCACCTTATATTGCGCTTGATTGTAATAAAAACTTCTGTCAAAAAGATGTTTAGCAATAAATTCTTTCATCTCAGCGTCACTTTTATTTGCAATAAGGGGACGCTTACTTTTACCATAACTCAATCTATTGAACAAAGTATCTATTGAAGCTTTGAGATAAACAGATACTACATTATCGCCTTTTAACAATTCATGATTATTGGCATAGCATGGTGTTCCTCCACCTAAACCGATGATTAATTGCTCAGGCGAATTCAATAATTCGACAAAAACTTCATGTTCTAACTTCCTAAAATAAATTTCTCCGTGCTTTTCAAAAATGGCATTTATGGATAAATTTACTTTCTCTTCTATCTTTTTATCCAAATCCACAAAAGGTATTTCGATAATTTTCGACAACTTATTTGCAATTGTGGACTTCCCACAACCCATATAACCTAATAATATAATTTTTTTCATCTTAATAAAACCTTACAAATTAAGGTGTTGAGTATTTTTGTTAAAAAAAGACAAATTTATAATAAAAATGCTTGCAAAACTTCAAATAAAGTCCTTATATTTGCACCCGCATTCAAGGAAAGAATATGACTCGATAGCTCAGTTGGTAGAGCACATCACTTTTAATGATGGGGTCCTGGGTTCGAGCCCCAGTCGGGTCACAATTTTAGTGATCAACACATAATTTCCTTGAAGCATTGACTCGATAGCTCAGTTGGTAGAGCACATCACTTTTAATGATGGGGTCCTGGGTTCGAGCCCCAGTCGGGTCACAAAAGGTCGAGTAATTTATTACTTGACCTTTTCTTTTTTAAGGCCACGTGGAGAAACGGTAGACTTGCCAGCTTGAGGGGCTGGTGCTCGCAAGGGCGTGTGGGTTCAAATCCCACCGTGGTCACAACTTTAAATAAAAAACTAACGCAACCCCTATAAACAAAGGAGTTGCGTTTTTTTATACTAAATATTTAAACGACAATACACACGACAACTATCGATTTATAACTTCAATCTTGCATTATTAGGTCGGTGTGGTATTACAAAGCTCATTCTAGTTTAATCAAAAAAAAATATTATTATCAAAAAACCCATCGATAAACTCCCAGTAATAAAAAAAAATGTCCCTACATAGAGATACCTCTTATTGTTTTTGTTTTCTTTTCTCATGTTTTATTATTCCTTCTTCTCGGTATCAACCATTTCTTTTAACTTTAACGCAGTATAAACTCCCAAAACATTAACATATTGAGGGTATGTCTATTGCAAAATAACAACCCAAAAACTGTTTCCACAATACCCACTTTTGGTGATATTTCATTTAATAATAAACGGGTGGATAAGATCAAAAAACAATACTTTAGACCAAAAAAAGGAGATGCCTGCATCATCAGAGCCAATATAAACAACAAAGTGAAGGATAACAAAGCGTCATTGATGATTGTTCAACACTCCAATTGAAGTCAAAAAGCTGGCTTACCCAGAATTTTATTAAAGCTATAGAATAGGGAAGCAAATGTGACATTAAAACATAAAAATGTTTTGCAAGTAATTGCATTTCTATACTCATTATAAAACCAACAGCAATAAAAAAGCGTCTTGACATACTATCAAGACGCTTTTTCACTATTTAAGAATACGTTTACTTCATTAACTGCTGCAAAGGCTTCAACTGCTCTAAATCAATATTAGATTGCTGTAAAACGCTCATCATGGTCATAATATTAGTAGGATTCATATCCTTGCCTAAAATTCGAACAACAGCAAAACCGTTTTCCTTTTTATTGGCAAAGAACACAAACTCTTCAATATGCTCATCAGTCCCTACAAAGCTCACCGAAGCACCTTCTTTCCCTGAACCAAACTTCATAAGCTGTTGGTACTTTTTGTCTTTTAAAATCAAATTAACTTTGGCACGTTCAATTTCAAATTCTGCTTTATTTTTATCGTTCAATTTGAAAGCCAAAACATTCATCTTGTCAAACGCCTTCAAAGCATCACTCTGCGCCATTGATAGTTTTGTTTTATCAACATTCAGAATATTAGGTGACACATCAAGAGCGATGAAATTTTTGTTTTCGGTATTTTCCACAAAATACTTTTGCAAGGTCGGTTCCGAGTTACAACTCATCAGAAACAAACTCAATAGCAGTGCTAATCCATAAACTGTTTTCATCTTACTTTTTTCCTTTAGTTGCTTTCTTCAAATCTTCCCCACCAGGAATTTTCATCTTATTGGTAAGAACTGAAATTTCATTCAAATCAAAATTACCCTTCAAAGACATTAAAACCGTATCGTCATTTTTAGCACCTTCAATAAACATAAACAACTCTCTTATTTGAGAATCACTTGCCCCTGATTTTACTAAAATTTTAATGCTTCTGCCGTTCTCATTCACACGCATCAGCTCTTCTAATCCTGCCGTTTTTATGTATTTATCGGCTACAGCTTTCATTTCGCCTTCTATTCTGGCACTTTTAGTAGTAAATACTTTCAAATCATCCAGTTTTTTTATCAAACTCAAGTATTGTTGTGTTTCTCTATCAGAAGTATCCATTTTTACTTTACTCATCAAGTCAAACATTTTTTTATTGACAATGATTGATGTTACACCTTCTTGCCCGTCGAATTTATCAAAAGTCGCCTGTGCAAAAAATGTACTTGAAACTAATGCAAATACTACTGTGAGTATGATTTTTTTACTCTTATTGAAATTATTGTTCATTTTGTTGTTATTGATTGTTGATTTCATTTTTTTAAATTGTTATGGTTTAAAATTATTATTTTTTTGTTTTTTACTGTTTACTCAAGGCAATTAAGAACCACCGGACTGTTTTTTAGCATTAATGAATATTTTGTCTTTTGTGGTTTGATATTCTTGAATATACTGTACACTTTCTATGCCAACATTTACATTATCTGATAATAATGACAATGCTTTTTGAGTTGCTCTGAAAGCCTCTTCAGGATCGTCATACGTTCCTAAATCTTGACTTTTATTCACAACATCAGCACTATAATAAGCATAGGTTCCTATTCCCAGCAAAACAACAACCGAAGCCGCAATTGATATCCACGCAACATTACGTTTTTTAGATTGTGGTGGAATTTTTGGCGTAAACTGATGCGTTGCCGCAAGAGAGAAATACCCAAATATGGGTTTGTATTGTTCTAAATGCTGCGCAACATCCAGTGAAGAAAAATAATTACGTAATTCATTTTCTTCATCAATACTGGTTTCTCCCTGAAAGTATTTTTCTAATAAATTTTCTATCTTAACTGATTCCATAATTGTGTGTTTCTGTCATATAATCCCGTATCGTTTTCCTTGCTCTTGAAAGCGCCACCCGAATCGCGCTCTCATTCATATCGAGTATTTTTGCGATTTCTTCAAATTCATATTGTTCAATATCCCGCATTTGAATTATCAATCTTTGTTGAACTGGTAATTTATCCATTATTTTCCCAACCCAATTCAAACTGTCCAAATCTTCCATTTTCTTCTCCAGACCCGGTTCTTTATCTACATAATTTGTATGAACAATTTTGAGATTTCCGGTTCTTTTCGATTTTAGCTGGTCCAAACAATAATTTTTTGTCATTGTCATTGCAAATGCTTCTACGCTGCTGTACCCCGATAAATTTCCATTTTTACTCCATAATTTCACCAAAACTTCCTGAGTAGCGTCTTCGGCTTCCTCTGTACTTACGAGCAATCGCTTAGCCAGCCTAAAGACTTTGTCTTTAAAAGGAGTTACGAGTAGCACAAACTCATTTTGGTTCATAAAAAAATAGGTTTTAAACTGGTTATATAGTGAAGACGATTCATTTTTATTTTTGTAACAAAAAACATAAAATAAAACTAAAGTTTGTATTTTTACGTTAATTATATTAAAATCAACACATGAGAACAAGTTTCAAATTTACACTTTTATTATTTATAGCCGTTTTCACTTTCCAAAGCTGTCAAGACAATGATGATATTGCACCGCCGGCCAGTTTAGAAATTCAAGATTTTATTTGGAGTGGACTCAACCAATACTACTTATGGCAAGCCGATGTTCCTAATTTAGGGGATGACCGCTTTGCAGACCAAACCGAATTAAATACGTTTCTATCCGGATATCCAGTTCCTGAAGATTTATTTGATGCTTTATTGTTTAAACCCAAAGATAGATTCAGTTGGATTGTAGACGATTATCTAGAATTGGAAAAATCGCTTCAAGGAACAACTAAAAATAATGGAGTTGATTTTGAGCTAAGACGTAAATCAGACAACAGCAATGAAGTAGTTGGTTATGTACGTTATATTCTTCCAAAATCAGATGCCTTTCCAAAAGACATTAAGCGTGGAGACATTTTTTATGGTGTAAACGGAACACAACTTACGGTGAGTAATTACCAAAGCCTATTGTATGGAGCAACCGAAAGTTACACCTTAAATTTTGCTACTCTTACTTATGATTCAAATAATGCCCCAATATTTACCCCTAACGGAAAAGCAGTTTCACTGACCAAAACAATTTTAGACGAAAATCCAATTTTTATAAATAAAGTAATAGTCAATGGGACTCATAAAATAGGGTATTTGATGTACAATGGCTTTTACTCCAATTACGACAATCAATTGAATGAGGCTTTTGGTTACCTAAAATCAGAAGGAATAACTGACTTAGTTCTTGATTTACGTTATAACGGAGGCGGCTCAGTTCTTACTTCTACACGATTAGCAAGTATGATAACTGGCACATTTACAGGAAAAGTATTCGCTAAACTAGAATGGAATAAAAAAAATAGTGACAACAACACTAATTACCTTTTCCCTGATAAAATAGATGCCACACCAATCAACAGCCTCAACAGGACCACGGTTTATATCTTGACTTCAAAAAGTACCGCATCAGCGAGTGAGCTAATTATAAACGGACTGAAGCCCTATATACCCGTTGTACAAATAGGCGGCCTAACCTATGGGAAAAATGTAGCCTCTATAACCTTATACGATTCTCCTAGTTTTGGAGCAGTCAAAAGAAATCCAAATCACCGCTATGCTATGCAGCCCATTGTCGCCAACACCGTGAATTCGGTTGGTTTTGGAGACTATCTAGGTGGATTGGAACCTACTTTTAAACTAATTGAGCACGTAAATACATACGGCGTTCTTGGCAGTACAACTGAACCTTTATTGAGTGCCGCTATCGGAAAAATAACAGGAAACGCCAGAATGATAAGACAAAGTCAAAGAGAAGATTTTAAATACTTTACAGATTCAAAATCCATGAATGGGCAAAATCAAATGCATATTGACAAAGTACCTGAAGGTTTTAGAAATACTTTGAAATAAGAAGATTCTAAATCTATACTGCAAACGAAAAATCCCGCTCCAAAAACTTGAAGCGGGATTTTTTCATTTCAACCTATGCGATTTTATTTTTTTAGAACAAGATATTCAAACCTGCCTTAAAGTTTCTGCCTCTGGTGCTGTAACCATTTTTCTCAACAAAATCTTTATCTAAAATATTGTCGGCAGCTACAAAAATACTTAATCTGTTTTTGATTAATTCATAACGGAAATGAAATAATAAAAATAGCAGATATACAAAAAAAGGCTTTCAGTGATGGAGGCCACTGAAAAAGTCCTCATAGAAAAAATGGAGACAAAATCATGATGAAAAAATGAAATAAACGCTCTGAGAATCGCTTAATTAAGATTGAAAACGTTTAATTCAAAAATATAACAAAGAGAAAGGCTTAAACTGATTTAAAGTTTAAGCCTTTTTATTTATAGGTAGTTTTTCAGTGGCCTCCAGTGATGAAAGCCTTTTTCGTTATGTAGAATTCTAAAAATTATTCATTAAAATAAAATCCGTTTGGACCAACGCCTACTGTAAATTCTTTTTCTAAAGTTCCTGATAAAGAATAAACATAAGCCTTACTATTTGCAGAAAAATCACCCCCATCAGCAATAAAGATATGATTATTTCTTACTGCAAATCCATACATTTTTCCGTAAGCAGATGCTGAAGTATAGCTAAACAGTGCAGTAGCCGAAGCTTCTGTAGCAGTAATATTTGCAGCATAAACAGATGTTCCAGCAGTATAAAAAATTCTATTCTCGTAGATATCTAAATTTTTAGCATTTTGTAATGCAGCTGGAAAAGCAATTTTACTCAAACTTTTATCCGATAATTTTATTTTTACAATTTCACTGGCTACTCCATAAGGGCTTCTCAATACATATAAGACACCATCTTTTGCTTCCATTGAATCGGCATCAGAACCAACATTTATAGGAGTTTCAAGAGTTTTAGTAGCTGGATTAACCACAAGCAATTTATCATTTGAATAAGGCTCCGAAATGTATAATTTACCATTTTCTAAAACTATTCTATTAGCCGTTGCATTTAATTCAATCTTAGACTCAACCAAATTAGTAGTTAAATTGATAACTGCTATATAATCATCTGTATAGCCAACTGCTGTAGCTGGCGCACCCCAAGCAGCATATGTGTTAGCATTGGTAACATAAGCTTTACCATCTTTTACAACACCATATCTTGGTTTTTCAAGGCCTGTTTCTATTTTGGCAATTAATTTGAATGTATGTCTATTAACTACCGTAATTTTATTAGAACCACCTGAAATGATATAGGCTTTATCCCCATCAAAGAAGATAGACTGTGTAAATTTTCCAAACAAGTCGCTACCGTTTACAGTTCCATAAACATCTTGCGTAAAAATTGATAAATCATTGCTGATATATGATACAGAACCTTGACCGGAACCACCTTCATTCAAGACCAAAACTCCTTGGTTGTACTCTCCCAAATCTATCACTTCATCGTTATCATTAGTACATGAAACGAATACCGAAACGCTCACTAGAGCAACAAAAAATAACTTATTGAACTTCATAACTATTAAAATTTAAGGATTATATATATATTAAAATTTCTGCCTGGCATGGGTCTATCTTCTAGACTTTGGTATTTTTCATTCCATAAATTCAAAACTTGGAAGCCCAGTTTAGAGGAATTTAAAAGAGAAAAATCATAATCGATCCCAATATTAGAGACCTGATACGCTTCTATTGTTTCTTTGGGATCATTATCGGATCTGGTATAAACAAACCCATTGTATAAAAATTGATAATTTGCCGAAAGTTTTCGATAAGAATAAGCAACCGAACCTGTTAATTTATGATACGGCACAAAAAAAAGCTGTTTGTCTGTATCTACATTTTTTGAAATCGTATAGGCGTAAGTACCATTTACATTCCAATAATGTTTTCCAAAATTATTTGTCCATCCTAATAAAGTTTCTGTCCCGTAAGTATTAACTCTGTCAGTATTTTGAGGGGTCCAATCATTGCCCGTACCAGGTACCCAGCGAATCAAGTCGTTTATTTTATTAAAATACAAAGTTTGGGTCAAAGAGATTTTTTTATAAGAAAAAACATTTCCTACCTCAGCTTGATACGAACTTTCGGGTTTTAAATCTGGGTTTCCTCCTGATTCCCAATACAAATCATTAAAAGTTGGAATTCGGAAATTTCTGGAAAGGTTTATTTTTAGATTATAAAATTTGCTGAAGATATAAGAAGAACCCAATGAAAATAAAAATGGACTCTTATAATCCGTACTGATTTCTTTGCGAATACCCAATTCGTTTTGCCATTTCTCATTAAACTGCTGTCTTGCCTGCAAAGCAACCGAACCAATTTGTCTCACATTACTGCCAAAACTAGTACCATATCCTTTAGTCTGGTTGTAATCTACAATTCCATTAATCTTAATTGACTTTATTAATTGATACCCCAAATCTAATTTTGTAATCAAAGATTCTGATCTCCCGTAACTGAAATTATTTTTTTCTATATTATCAAAATACTGGTAATTTTCAAAAACATAAGCGGTTTTAAAATTGGTGTCCCATTGTTTATGCGTACCAGAATATTCTAATAGATTTCTACTAAAACTATTGATGTATTTTGTCTTTGAGTCGGATTCGGAAACCAATGAAAGATGCCTGTCTGTATTCGAAGTTTGGCTATAAAACTTAAGGATATTATTTGCATTAATTTTATACCCAAGATTAGCAAACAAATTCATTCCAGAATATTCTCCATTTAAGTTTTTCCGCTGCTCTCCTTTCCATGTGTATTGGTCTAAATAGAGATAATCATTATCTGAACTATTTTGGAAAAATCCAATTTGGGTACTCCATTTTGCATTTGAGACTGCTATTTTATAATTGGCTCCAAAAGTATTAAAACTACCATAATCAACTCGCAAGTCATTAGTAAACTGATTCTTAAAAACCAGATCATTGTTTAAATGCACTGTTCCACCTATAGCGCCACTGCCATAACTCACGCTTCCTCCCCCTGCTTTCACACTGATGGAATTAAAATTTCCGGCACTGATAGTATTAAAATCGGTGCTGCCATTGAGTTGGGAATTGATATTGATTCCATTCCAAATAACGGCTGTTTGCGATGCTGTTGTTCCTCTAAAAGAAACCGTAGATAACATGCCACGACCATATTCTTTAAAATAAATAACGCTGTTGTAATTTAGTAAATTGGTAAGGGAAGATTGGTTTTTATTAATGACAGAATCATTAAGCACCAAAATAGACTGTGATTTGTTATTTTTCAACAAATTAGCATCTGAAACTATAACTTCTTTCAAGTTAGTAATAGAATCGTTTTGCGCCGAAATAAATTGGCACACTAAAACAAAACAGAAAACAATTAGCTTTTTTACAGTCATAATTTCTAAACTTTTTTTCCCGAAAGTTTGATATTTATTAAGTAAAAGGCAGGTCTCCTGGCTTGCGTCTTGTTGTTTACCTTCCCATTCTAATTTTAGAACAGTGGTTTGTAGATAACAACAAGTCCCGATAGCTATCGGGATAAACGCTTACAGTTGCGGGAACAGCTTAGGTTTTGAACCTAATTCCCTTTTAATGTGTTTTGCAAAAAGCAAATGCACAACCTCAATACGGTTGCAAAAGTAATCTATAAAATATGATTTTTGCAAATTTTTAAAAAAATGAGGCAATTTTGTAATTTACAAAAAATGCAATCAGCTAATTTGCAATATTTTAAATTAGTTAATTTTAAATTGAAACTTGGATAACCGAACCAAAATCGACTTTATTCTGAAAAGCTTCTTTAAGCGGTAAATCCGAAATTTTACATAAAAAACTTCGTATCACTCCTGCATGCGCAACAATGATTACTGGTTTTGAACTGGTTGCCTGAAGTTCACTATTCATAAAATCAATTACTCGATCATGTAAATCCGTAAATGATTCTCCATTGGGTACGCGAACATTTACAAAATCAGTCATCCAAGGTGTAAAATCATCCGGTGGGATTACATCCCAATTTTTCATTTCCCAATCGCCAAAATTCATTTCCATTAAACGGAAATCTTGATTTACGGCCACGATTTCTGAATTGTCTTTTATATAATTTGCCAAAAGCACACAGCGTTCCAAAGGACTGGAATACAACATTGCATCTTGAGGTAATTGACTCAGAATAGACTGAAAAACAGCATCATAAGACTCCAACAAACCTACATCCGATTGTCCATAACAAATTCCTTTTTCACAAACCGTTTCTGTGTGGCGTACTAAATAAACTTCCATAATGCAATAACTGATATATAAAATACTACCTCGCAAACCTGCTGGGTCGCACCCAAACAATCCCCGGTATACCCATCAATCCATTTCTGAAAATAACGCGCTAAAAAAAATCGAGTCAGAAAAACAGGGATTAAAACCAACAGCATTTGCCATTGAAAATAGGACAACACGACAAGTGGTACCAATCCGAAAAAAAAGGCGCCAACCACTTCTCTCCATGAATAACTTTGTGCGATAGGTTTGCTTTTGCTAGAAGCATCTTCCCGCGAATATTGATGTGTAAAAACAACAGAAACAGCAGCTAATCGACTGATGGAATGCGCTGAAACAAGCAACATTAGAATTATAAATTGTGAATTATAAATTATAAATTTAGGATTATCTGAGCCATTAATTAATTGAGTCAAGCCTTGAAATTTAAGTAAAAACAACAGCACTATACCAATCGCTCCATAAGCACCGATCGCGCTGTCTTTCATAATTGTCAATATTTTTTCTTTGGTCCAGCCACCTCCAAAACCATCACAAACATCAGCAAAACCATCTTCATGAAAAGCTCCGGTAACTAAAACCGAAGCAATCATCGAGAGGATTATGGCAATTTCAGGAGCAACTAAATAATTAAAAACACAATATACTCCAAACGCCACACTACCTACAATCCAACCGATAATTGGAAAATAACGGGAAGCTTTGTTTAAATAATCAGGATTGTGGTCGATATTTTTAGGACATGGAATTCGGGTATAAAACATCAATGCAGTAAAAAATATATGGAGTTCTTTTTTCATTTTTGGAATTAAATTTTGTTGATTTTATTTTGGTCTTGTCGTAGAGAGGCACTGAAGTGCCTCTCTACAGTGCGTCTCTACAATCGGGTATAATACGTTTATCGACCACTAACCCCAGCGGATTCAAAACTCGCCATATCATTCAAGAATGCCACTGCCGATTGGATAATAGGAAATGCCACAGCACAACCCGTTCCTTCTCCCAATCGCAAATCGAGTTGTAATACAGGACGAACTTTTAGATAATCTACTATTTTTTGATGTCCTTGTTCTGCCGAGCTATGGCAAAAAATAGCGTTTGTGATAATGCTTGGATTTTTTTTATACGCTATCAAAAAAGCGACACTGCAAATAAATCCATCAACAAGGATAAGCATATTTCTTTCTTTGGCTCGCAACATTCCACCCGCCATTTCCATGATTTCGAATCCCCCAAAATAAGCTAATTTACTGTCCAAATTGGCATCCCCTTTATAATCTTCAATCGATTTTCTTAAAATTTCGATTTTGAATTGTAACTTTTCATCTGTTACACCAGTGCCTTTTCCTACGCAATCTTCTATTGGTAATTCTAAAATAATACTCATTAAAACAGAAGCTGTAGATGTATTCCCGATACCCATTTCACCAAAACCAATACAATTACTTCCTGTTTTTGCAACGGTTGCAACAATTTCACTTCCTTTGGCAAAACACAATTCCAATTCCGTTTTACTCATTGCGGCACCGTGCAAAAAAGAGTGTGTTCCTTTTCCCATTTTAGCCGAAATCAAACTGGCATTCATGGGGAAATCATAATTCACACCCGCATCTACAATTGATAATTGGATGTTATTTTGTTTGCAAAACACATTAATTGCGGCACCTCCTTCAAGGAAATTGGTTACCATCTGCCGAGTAACATCTTGCGGATAAGCACTTACGCCGTGATTCGCAATTCCGTGATCGGCAGCAAAAACAACAATATTGGGCTGAATTATTTTCGGTTCCAAAGTTTGAAACACCTCGCCTATTTGCTTGGCTAAAACTTCTAATATTCCTAAAGAACCAGTCGGCTTGGTTTTATTATCTATTTTGTATTGCAATGCTTCAGATAAATCGGAAGAAAAACCTGTTTTATCTTGATTTTCAAAATTTATATTTTCGATTTTACTTTCGTGTAAAACGGTTATTTCTTCTATAAAAGGAACGTCCTGTTTTTGTTTCCAATTCAATTGTTGTAACATCGGTTGGTTATCGTAATTGCTAGCGGGTTTGCCTACACAGAAATAACCCAAAGGCTCGATATTTTCGGGTAAACCCAATAATTGCTTGAACTGATAATAATTCAAAATGGAAACCCAACCCATAGAATAGCCTTGTTCCGTTAGTGAAAGCCAAATATTTTGTGCCGCACAAACCGAACTGAATTTTATTGCTTCATTACTACCAACTGTTCCAATGGTAAAACTATTCAATACCGAACGATCATAACAAATCACTAATCCGAGTGGCGCTTCCTCAATTGCTTCTAGTTTTAGGGCTAAATATTGTGCTTTTTGTTGTTCATTATCGGTTAGCTTTACTGCTTTTTTATCGTAATCTAAAAACAACTCCTTGATCGCCTTTTTAATTTCGGTCGACTTGATCAGATAGTATTTTGTAGCATCGGTCAAACCCACAGAAGGTGCCCAATGTCCCGCCTGCAATGCTTTTTGAATAACCGCATCAGGCACTTCATCATTGGTAAAATGACGGGTGTCGCGACGGGATCTTATAATATCATCTAAATGAGTCATATTTTTAAATTAAAAAATTTTCAATTTCAATGGCAAAAGTCAATTCCAATGTCAATATCAATGGCAATGGCAAAATTCAATGGCAATTGCAAAAATCAATTTAAAAAACAATGTTTTGAAATTGATTTTTGAAATTGATATTGACATTGCTTTTTTTTGTTATTGAAAAGTTATTCTTCCCAAACAACAAAACAATACTCGTTATAGGTTTTGGTTGCAAATTCAGGTAATTCAATCGCTTCCGAAAACAACGGACAATTAATTACCAACGTATGAAACTCGCCATTTTCACCACAGGGATCAATCCCTTTTTTAAGCAATTCCTGTGCTAATTCTTCGGTCAAAATTTTACCTAAATAACTTTCGCCCATTTGCGTATTGCAAGAAACAATCATGGTTTTGATGCCGTTTTCAATCATTTGGTTCAGCAAAACGATTCGGTCTTGTTGCCACAAAGGCAAAATTGCTTTTAGTGAAGCCGCCTCGCATACTTTGTCCTCCCAATCTTTATGTGGTTGTAAATCAATATCCCCAAAAACGGTTGCTTCCAAATCATACTTGGCTTTTAGCATTTTCAAAACAGCAATAAATTTGGCTTCATAATCACCCCAAGTCGCAGGAATTCCTTCCAAAGGCAATCCCATTTTTTGTGCTTGCTGATTCAAAATAGACAAAGGTAATCCGTGAGAACGGGATACTTTTCCGTTTTCATTCATCATATTAAGTAGCACTTTAGGAATAAATCCTTGCTGAACTGCTTGCATCATTGCATAACAACTGTCTTTTCCGCCACTCCAAGAAGTTACAAAATTCATCTTTTTTCTTTTATCGTTACAGGAATTCCAGAAACCATAAGCACAACAGTATCGGCATTTTTAGCTATATATTGGTTCATCCAGCCTTGCAGTTCGGTAAATTTTCTACCAACATGTGTTTCGGCATGAATGCCCATCCCTATTTCATTGGTTACAATAATAATAGTTGCATTTTCCTGATTGGCAATAGCGTCAAATTCTGCTTTAGCCTGTTCCAAACACAAGGCAACATCATTTTTAGTATCTACAAAAAAGTTTGTTAACCAGAGTGTAACACAATCGACAATTGCTACTTTTCCCGAAAAATCAATTTCGCTCAAGTGTTTTTCTTTTTCGATATTTATCCATCGTTCGTCACGATCTTTTTGATGGCGATCAATTCTCTTTTGGAAATCATCATCCCATTTTCTCGCTGTTGCCACATACATTGGTTTATCCGATAATTCTTTTGCTAAATTTTCGGCATAACTGCTTTTCCCGGAACGTTCTCCCCCTGTTATTAAATATATCATTTTTATTTTTTTAAACACGAATTGTCTATTTCGTTCATTTTTTAATTTTCAAATTTATTTTTCATGAGTTGTCTAATGGATACCAAATGACCGAATAAAACAATTGGAACTATAAAAGTGGGTAACCAGCTAAATGGAAAATTTAAAACAGCAATGTTTGGTTGATCAAATGCAATTTTCTGTATTGGTGACGGTATTGATAACACTGCGCTTATTACAATATTCATTAAAAGTCCAAGGCTGATAAAATTCCAAATTAAAATAAAATTCCGATTTAACGTTCCTTTCTTAAATCCAAAATAAGCAATAAAAGGGGCTGTAATTCCTGCTACAATATCAAAGTTTCTACCTTCGAAAGTCATTAATTCTGGAATTGCTTTATTCAGAAATAACCAAAACAAAACTACTTCAGCCGGAATTCTCACAATATTTAGATAAGTGATGTTTACCAAAGGTAAGCTGTCTATAAATTGCCGTCCTTTTTTTGTTACAAACGAGAATATAATAACAAGAATCAAAGGCCAAACGCCAAACAACATAATTTTTGGAGGAAATGAATTGGCATCAGAATTGTAAAAATTATTGAATGTTAAAACCGCTTGGATAGCCAACCAAATTATCAAACCAAATAAAATAACATTCGCTTTTTTTCTTATAATTTCAGAATTTGAATTCTTAATTATCCAATAAAAAAACAGCAAAGTCGCTACAGTGGTCAGTGCAAAAGTTATTGGAATATAGATTGGTAAGTTTTCTATCATTATCTGTTAATCTTGATGTTCCTTTAAGTATAATTTTTTCTATTTTACGTTGGCCAATTGACTCATTTTCTAATTTCCCCCTTTCTTGAGCTTTTTTTCGGTAGCTTCAATTTGTTTTATAAAATCCTTTTCTACTTGAGACAATTGATTTTTCGTTAGTTCTTTATACTTATTGTATTCTTTATTCGCTTTTTCTATGGCTTCTTGATGGCTTATTTTACCAGAATGAGAGAGGATTTCTTGTCCTGTCATTTTCAAAAAAGAATCCAATCGCTCGACCCAATCCTTCATATACATTGGCTTTTGGTTTAAAGCTTGTAATTCTGCTAATTCCAAATATGCCGATACAGTCCTGTTCAAGATATTCAATTCTTGCTCGTTGAGATAATTTTTAGCTATTTCAACATCTTGCAAAGTAGGTTTTTCTCCTTTAAAATGGGTTAATCCAAGATTAAGTGTTCTCGCATCAATCCGACTATAAATTACCTCGGCGGCAGTTTGTCCGTGAGCTGCCCAGTGCATTTTATTTTGAATAGTTTTAAAAAAAAGTAGCGAACTTTCGGTTTTAGCATCATAATCAATACTCGTTGCATAAATATCCAATACTTTTCTCCAAAACACTTTTTCGGAAGAACGAATATCACGAATACGGGCTAATAATTCATCAAAATAATTACCTCCACCCACTTGCTTTAGCATTTCATCATTCATCGTAAAGCCTTTTACGATATATTCTCGCAATCGTTGCGTTGCCCAAATACGGAACTGAGTTCCACGATGTGATTTCACACGATAACCAACGGAAATAATAACGTCTAAATTATAAAAAGCAGTATCATAATTTTTACCATCAGAAGCAGTTGTTCGGAAATTCCGAACAACTGCTTTTCCGTCTAACTCACCTTCATCAAAAATATTTTTTACATGCTCGCTAATCGTTGATTTTGATTTTTGAAAAAGTTCACAAAGTTGAGCTTGAGTCAGCCATACCGTTTCCTCTTGAAGACGAGTTTCTATCTTGGTAACCCCATCTTCAGTTTGATAAATCAGAATATTTGAAAGATTCTCCATAACACTTATTTTTTAAATCCATACGGACAATGACGGCAGCCATTAGTACAACAATGCCCTCTCTTTAAATGAAACCACTCTTTAAAAACATAATTCCCGTTCTCCAAATAATAGTCGATTCCTTCCATGAGATTACTCGTTTTGGGTAAATCTTTGGCTTTATTATCCGTTGCAGTTTCAGAAGATAATATAGCTACGTACTCGTCAATTTTAATGGAGCAAGCAGTTGTAAAGCAACTGGAACAGAGACAATCCACCACTTCTGACGGAGTAAAAATGGGCGGAAAATTGTTGCACCAGCATTTACTTCCTTCAGGTGTGTCCCCACAATTAAAAGGAGTTCCGCAAGTAGAACAGTTTTTGACTTTAATGCTATTCATTTCGTAAAGATAGTATTTGTCCAATTTTTTACCACTAAAAATAAACAAGAAATTTTATAAATTTGGTATACCTTTGTTGCTATCAAAAAATTAAATCATGAAATTCTCCTTTAAATTAATCCTTTTTGTTTTCTCTTTTTCAACTTTCATCGGATGTAAAAAAAGCGAAAACCTAAACGTAAAAGAAAGTACTAATTCAAAAAATGCAATCGAATATGCCTCGGGACTTTCTATTTATAAGTACGACGGGTATTCAGTTGTAAAGGTGATTAACCCTTGGCCTGACGCCAATAAAAACTTTACTTATATACTAAAAGAAAGAAACAGTATCGTTCCGGACAGTCTGCAAAAATACACTACCGTTCAAGTTCCCCTGCAATCGATTGTGGTTACTTCAACTACAAATATTCCTTTTCTGGAGATGCTAAGCGTCGAAAAATCGCTGGTTGGTTTTCCACATACCGATTATGTATCTTCAGAGAAAACACGACAATTAATCGACAATGGTTCCGTTAAAAACGTGGGTCAAAATGAAAAATTAAACATGGAACAACTCATTGATTTGGCTCCTGATCTTATCGTGACTTTTGGCATAGACAATAACAATCCAATGATTGAAAATTTACAAAAAAGCGGTTTAAAAGTAATGATACAAGGCGATTGGATGGAACAATCCCCTCTTGGAAAAGCTGAATGGTTAAAACTGTATGGTGCATTATTTGGTAAAGAAAAAGAAGCCACAATACTTTTTGATACCATTGTAAAGAACTACAATGAGGCCTTAAAATTAGTTTCAAATAAAAAACCGGAATCAACTGTATTATATGGTTCGATGTATCAGGATCAATGGTTTGTTGCCAAAGGAAATAGCTGGGTAGCACAATTCATGAAAGATGCAAAAGCCAATTATCTTTGGTCGAATGTTGAAGGAACCGGAAGTCTGGGATTGTCTTTTGAGAAAATATTAGACAAAGCAAAAACCGCCCAATATTGGATTGCTACAGGTTCATTTAAAAGCATAACAGAATTAGCAAACAGTAATCCACATTACAGTCAGTTTGATGCTTTTGCAAAAAAGAACATTTACACTTTTGAAGGCAAAACAGGTGCAAAAGGCGGTACCATTTATTATGAGTTAGCACCAAGCCGACCTGATTTGGTTTTGAAGGATTATATTAAAATCTTCCATCCCGAATTGCTTCCAAATTATACTTTTACTTTTGCACAAAAACTAAATTAAATTCCGCTCTCCTACCGAAGAGAGGGAGCAAAACCGAATCTGTTAGTGTGTTTTTTGCAAGTAACTAAAGTTACCTTAAACAAACTTCTAAACAACAATCATTAATAGCTAAATAAGAACAAATTGCCTCACCAAAAACGAAATACGATTCTATTTTTATTGCTTACTTTAGGGCTTATTTTTTTGTTTTTTGTAAACATTAGTCTTGGTTCCATTACGATTCCTTTTAAAGAAATCTACACCAGTTTAACGGGCGGTCAGGCGAGTAAATCCACTTGGGAATATATCATTATCAACTATCGCTTACCCAAGGCTATCACTGCTGTTTTAGTAGGAATGGGATTATCGATAAGTGGTTTGTTAATGCAAACCTTGTTTAGAAACCCATTGGCAGGGCCTGATGTTTTAGGACTGAGTTCTGGGGCAAGTTTGGGCGTTGCATTTGTTATATTGAGCGCTAGTTTGTTACCGTCATTTTTAAGTACAATTTTGTTATCTTCCTACGGAATAGTTTTGGCATCTACATTAGGAAGTACTGCTGTTTTGTTATTGGTTTTATTAGTTTCGCAGCGTTTGCGTGATACAATGGCAATCTTAATTGTGGGCTTGATGTTTGGCAGTTTTACCAGTGCGATTGTGGGTGTACTAACCTATTTCAGCTCCGCGGAACAATTGCAGAAATTCACTTTTTGGTCTTTGGGAAACCTTGGGAATTTGTCTTGGACATCAATCCTCATTTTATCCGTTTGCGTGGGAATTGGCTTGTTTTTGAGCATTTTTAGTATCAAATCATTGAATGCTTTACTTTTGGGTGAAAACTACGCCCGCAGTTTAGGTCTGAATTTCACAAAAGCACGCCTGATTATCATTTTTGCAACGAGTATTTTAGCAGGCAGCATTACCGCTTATGCAGGCCCAATTGCCTTTGTTGGTTTGGCAGTTCCCCATATAGCAAAATTGATATTTAAAACCAGTGACCATTCCGTATTGTATTGGAGTACATTACTTTTAGGAGCTGCAATAATGCTTATTTGTGATGCTATTTCACAAATGCCGGGCATGGAAATTACTTTGCCTATCAATGCTGTAACTTCTATATTTGGTGCTCCCATCGTGGTTTGGCTTTTAGTACGGAAGAGGAAAATGATGGGATGATTTTAGTATTCAGTTCCCGATAGTTATCGGGACAGTCGCAGTTTTCAGTTTTTTAAAAAGTTAGAAGTTAAGCGTTAAACGTTTCATCACATCTAACACTCAACTTCTAACGTTTAACTCAAGAAAAAATGAGCAACAAAAAAAACATACTTACAACATCGCATTTAAGCATTGGTTATAAAATCAAAAACTCGGAGATACCTATTGCCGAAAACCTCAACTTGAATTTGCGAGAAGGAAAACTTATTGCTTTAATTGGGGCAAATGGAATTGGAAAATCGACTTTATTGCGAACAATAACTGGAATTCAAAAACCGTTGTACGGAGATGTTTTTTTGAATGATAAGAAACTTACTTCCTACAACCCATTAGAGTTAGCTCAAAATTTAAGTATTGTTCTTACCGAAAAATTACCGCCAAGCAATCTAACCGTTTTTGAGTTAGTGGCGTTGGGCAGACAGCCCTATACCAATTGGATAGGAACTTTGTCTGATATTGATATTGTTAAAGTTAACGAAGCAATGTCATTGACACAAATCAGTCATTTAGCTACTAAAAAACATTATGAAATAAGTGACGGACAATTGCAAAAAGTCCTTATTGCACGTGCTTTGGCACAAGATACTCCGTTAATTATTCTAGATGAACCCACAACCCATTTGGATTTATTACACAAAGTGTCCCTTTTCAAATTACTCAAAAAATTAACGCACGAAACTGGAAAATGCATCCTTTTTTCTACTCACGATATCGATATGGCGATACAATTGAGTGATGAAATGATTATCATGACGCCAGAAACCGTAGTTCAGGATGAGCCGTGCAATTTGATTACCAAAGGAAGTTTTAATACCTTATTCAAAGATGAACATATTATTTTTGATAGCGAAAAGGGGAAATTTTTGATTGTTTAATTGGTCTGCTTACTACAAAAAAACTGTTTTTTTTTTACCACGAAGACACTAAGGCGCAAAGTTTTTTTAAACTGGAAACTGAACACTTCTCAAACTCCTTTCAACAAATTAACACTTACAGTTGCAATAGCAGCATCTGGAAATCTCCTGAAAAAATTAGTATCCGGATACAATCCCGCTTCAGCAGCTATTTTGTGTAAAACAGAAATCTCGACTATATATTGATCCGAAAAACCGTGTGTGGCATCATAAGCTGTTGCAGCTGTTTTTCCCAAATTAGCAGCAGTCAAATTTGGAGCAATCGTATGCAATTCAATCATTAATAATCCAAATTTTCGAACATACGGAGACCATTTATTAAAATGTTCCAATAGATTATCCTCAACCAGATTATTACTGATTCGCTCTCCTCTGTGCGCAAATGCTCCTGTTGAATGACTGACTCTGTCTTTGGTGATCTGTTTCGGCATTTCCCAAATTCGGTTATGATCGAGAAAGGTTCTCACATTCAACAAATCTTTCAAATCAATGTTGTAATTTTCCAATAAATCATCAGCTAACAAATCAGGACGACCAATATCTCCCCAAATTACTTTGGCCCAAATATCGGCTTTGATTAAATTGGCTCGGGTTACTTTCAATGCCGCCTGATTATAATCGGCACCCACAAGGAATAAAGGATAATCATCCAGCATTTTTCCACGCAGCGTTTGTCTTTCAATAACATCAAAAATATGCTCCAGAAACGCTCCATTGCCGCAACCCATGTCAAGAATTCCTTTGGGCTGATCTGCTATTGGTAAGTTAAATAATTTGATAATAATTTCATCCACGACTTTAAAATACGTGTCGTGTGCACCTCCGCTTCCCCAAACATTCATTTCTCGATCCACATGAATTTCATCTTCGCCTTCGGCAACCGTTCGAAGGATATTTGGGTTACCAAAAAGCAAATCCTCCATTTTACTGAACGTAGGCAAATAGGAAACCGTCACCCCGTAAGCTGCTGCTCTTTTTGCGAAAAACAACCCTTTTTCCGTAAACTGATAATTGCCTTTTTTTTGGGTAAACCAACCTAAATCAACAAAGAAATTCAATATGATTTTGAAATTTTCGGGGGACTTATGAAATTCTTCGGGACGGAAGGAAATTTCCATAAAATACTTATGAAACATTCCACTCATGCCCAACCGCACTAATATTGGTCCAACCAAAGAACCTTCAATATGCATTAAAATCTGATGTTGAATTTCATTGGTCAGCGTATCATTCGAAAATGAAATTCCATAATTAGTTGCGTACAAATCGAAAATTAAACCCAATCGAACAAATGGAAAATCGTCTAATAATCGCGTGCGAAATTGCATCGAGAAATGCAGTAAATCAAGCACATCTTCATACAAATAGAACATTGAAAATGCAATCGCACTTTTATCGTTCATGCTGAATTTAATTTGGTCCGTAGTGGTATTGATATGATAATCCAAGAATCCTTGCGAACACAAAACACGCAAGCCCACATTGAGATAGCCTTCATTAGCTTTAAACTGTTCCGTAAGTTCCGTAAGCGTGACTTCTTTTCTATCGAGAATATAGGACAGCACTCCTTTTTCATGCAAAACATACGCTACGGGAGCAGTAACCAGACCATCTAAATGCTTAAAAATGGTGCTTCTAAGAGTAATTTTATCAATCATAAAAAGTACGTTTTAATGGAGCAAAAACACAATTCAATCCAGAATGACCTACTCAAATATATGAAATTTCAACCACAATAACGCCTTACTTTTTTACAACTTCTTATTTCTAATTTACAGTTTACTAGTTATTTGTCTCTTCGCTTCGCCAATAACAAAAGCGACAGAATTAG
This sequence comes from Flavobacterium glycogeni, assembly GCF_048286775.1. Lineage (NCBI taxonomy): Bacteria > Pseudomonadati > Bacteroidota > Flavobacteriia > Flavobacteriales > Flavobacteriaceae > Flavobacterium > Flavobacterium glycogeni. The sequence goes on along the minus strand of NZ_JBLVPV010000024.1, from coordinate 26,163 downwards.
CGATATTAAAACTTCTAATTAGTGATGACATCGGAATTGTCAGGTGATTGGGAAATTCGTTTAAAACAGCTTCACTCAAGCCTTTACTTTCTTTCCCAAAAACCAACCAGTCACCATCTTGAAAATCATTCTCCAAATACGATTTTTCGGCATGGGAACTCATCAGGAAAACACGGGACAAATCAGGAATTTGTGCTTTCCATTCGGCTACATTCTGATATTCTGTTACATCAAGATGCACCCAATAATCCAATCCGGAACGTTTCAAATTTTTATCATTGATTACAAATCCAAAAGGATGAATTAAGTGTAAACGGCTTTCGGTACCGACGCACAATCGGCCAATATTTCCGGTATTATTTGGGATTTCAGGTTCTACTAAAACGATGTTTAACATTGCAATTATTGTTATTTTTTATTGTTATTCCTCATTCGAATCGACTGTAAAATCAGACACTTCCAGAACTTTTCCCGCCTGTAAATCATTAAGGTGTACGTTTCCTATTCGAACACGAACCAATCGTAACGTGGGAAAACCAACCGCTGCCGTCATTTTACGGACTTGGCGAAACTTTCCTTCATTGACTGTAATCGAAGCCCAAGAAGTTGGACCGTGACGTTCATCGCGTATCTTTTTTCCTCTTGCGCCAAAAGCAGGAATTTCATTAATTAAAAAAGCTTTGCATGGTTTAGTGCTATATTTAGTGCCATTAAAACCTATTTCGACTCCTTTTTGCAATTGCTCGATCGCTTCCTGATTGATAACGCCATCGACTTGGACATAATATTCCTTGTCGACTTTTTTACTTCGAATGATTTCGCTCATCATTCCATCCGTGGTCAATAGCAATAATCCTTCGGAATCTTCGTCAAGACGACCTATAGCCATCGTTCCTTTGGGGAAATCATATAATTCACCCAACAGTTTCTTTTTTCTTTTTAATTCGTAAATAAACTGGCTCAAATACCCGTAAGGTTTATGAATGATGAAGTGAGAATGAGACATTTTATTGTATTATTTATGCGTGCAAAGATAGTTTTGTTTTCGCTGGATTTAAAATAGTGTTGCGATACATTTATTGGTGTAAACCAAAAGCTAAGTTAAATGATTAAATTACCTCGTTTAAAAGACGTAATATTATAATAGCTAATGTTATATCATTAAAATTAAACATCATGGAAAATAACGATTTAAGTTCAAAAAAAACGAACAATAAGCAAAATACAAATGAAGGATTTAGCGGTAAAAACTTACCTGAAGATTATAATTCCGACGTATCACATTTGAAAGCAGAAGTAGAAACTGATGCACATGGAAATCAAAAAATTGTTCAAAGAGCACGCAATATAGACGGAACTTTGAAACAAAATGAGGATAGCACTCCTAAAAATTTAAGTTCTGATACCGCGAATGTTTCTGAAGAACAAGCTAAAAAAATGGTAGAAAATAAAGATCACAACTCGGATATTATTCCAAACCGTTATCCGAATGAGCATCCTGACAATAAAGAAGACCGAGGGAATATAAAACTGGATGAATAAAAATTGATTTTGTTAAAAAAAGCCAGATTTCAGCAACGAAATCTGGCTTTTTTTTATGGCGTGATTAAAACTAATTTAATTTCAAAAAATCAACTATCAGTAGAAACGTTTGATTCTGAATTTACTCGTTTCATTTTCCCAATCCCAATCAGTAAAGTTCCAAAAAAAAGAAAAGCCAATAGCATAAAAAAGCTATTCAGCAATACTGTATTGTAGCCCAAAAGAATCACATCGACAAACGGATACGGGTAAAAACTAAAAAAAGCACCCCGAATTAACGTGTAAACCAAATACACCGAAGGAAAAATCAACCACGGAAAAATGTCTTTGAATTCCAATGTTTTTTTAGGAACAAATAGAATCCAATATATCAAAACCAATAGTGGAATAACCAAATGCAACAACTCATCCACTACTTTTTGAGAACCCGTTGGGGCCCATAAAAATCGTAGAATCGCATTGTAAACAAGTCCTACAATGGTGATATATAGTGTAATTGCTGTTGTATTTTTAGGTTTCGAAAAAAACAAACCCCATTTGGATTTTGGCTTCAGCCAAAGAAAAGTAAAACATATTGCCACCAAAATATTCGTTTGAATGGTGAAAAAACTAAAAAACCGAGCAATTGTTTCCGGAAGCGAAGCCACACGATTGATAATGATAAGATACAATTGCAATACAACAGCAAACCAACCGACAATAGCTATAATTGCAAAAAAACGAGAATTCCATTTTAAAGATTTATCCTGCATATTTTTTAAAGTATAAAAATTAATTGACAACTACATTTACAAATCCACGAATGCTAAAACTTAAGATACTATTTTGATTTCCGAAAGGAAACCAGCAAACTTTTGTTTATTTTTACAAACTTACAAAAAGAAATTCTATGTCAAATATGCTTCCGTTTTTATTGATTTTCATCGTTGCGCTCGCCATTGGTATTTTCATTGGCAAACTCATTTTCTCTGCCCGATTCCAGTCGGAAAAAATTAGTTTAGAGGAAAAACTCATTGCCTTTACCTCTCAATTCAATCAACTGAAAGAGCAGATTATTGTTGACAAAACAACTTTTGAAAAGCAATTAGAAAACACCAATACTGAGAAAGAAAGCATTCGGAACGAAAAAGACAGTCTGGCAATCCAGCTTTCTAAAAAGGAAGTTGATTTTGAGAATCTTTGGGAACGCAACAAAGAACAAAAAGAAGAAGTGGAGAAATTACAGGAAAAATTCACCAAGGAATTTGAGAATCTCGCCAATAAAATATTAGAAGAAAAGTCCACTAAATTCACGGAACAGAACAAGGAAAACATTAAAAATATCTTGACGCCTTTACAGGATAAAATTCATTTGTTCGAAAAGAAAGTCGAAGATACTCACAAAGAAAGCATTGATTATCATGCGGCTTTGCGCCAACAAATTATAGGCTTACGAGAAATGAATATCCAAATGAGCAAGGAAACCATCAACTTGACAAAAGCTTTGAAAGGCGACAGCAAGATGCAGGGAAATTGGGGCGAATTGGTTTTGGAACGCGTTCTTGAAAAATCAGGATTAGAGAAAGGCCGTGAGTATGAAGTACAACAAGCTTTCACTACCGAAGACGGAAATAGAGTTTTTCCTGACGTTGTCATCAATCTGCCAGACGGCAAAAAGATGATTGTCGATTCTAAAGTTTCTTTGACTGCTTATGAAAAATACATCAATGAGGAAGATGACGATATGAAAATTGGATTTTTAAAAGAACATGTCAATTCCATCAAACGCCACGTAGAACAATTGGGCAATAAAAATTACCACGATTTATATCAAATAGAAAGTCCTGATTTCGTTTTGCTTTTTATCCCAATTGAACCCGCTTTTGCCATGGCGCTCAATGAGGATACAAGTTTGTACAACAAAGCATTCGAGAAAAACATTGTCATTGTTACGCCAGCTACTTTATTAGCTACTTTACGAACGATTGACAGCATGTGGACCAACCAAAAGCAACAGGAAAATGCTTTGGAAATTGCACGACAAGCTGGTGCATTGTATGATAAATTCGAGGGTTTTGTAGCTGATTTAATCAAAATTGGTAAAAAAATAGACGAAAGCAAAATTGAATACAGCGGTGCCATGAACAAATTGGTGGAAGGAAAAGGAAACCTGATTGTGAGTGTAGAAAAATTGAAAAAAATGGGAGCCAAAGCGAAAAAAGCACTTCCGGAAAGCATATTAAATCGAGCAGAAAAAGACGAAAATCAACTTTTAAACTAAACAAAAAATGAGAAAATTTTTAATGGTTATTACCGCAATACTTGTAGTGTCAGTTGCCGGTTATTTCGCTTTTTTATACAATGCCACGTACAGTGAAGGGGTACGTTCTGGCGAATTAATAAAAGTGAGCCGCAAAGGAGTTGCTTTCAAAACTTGGGAAGGTGAAATAAGCCAAGGAATTTCCGGAGCACAGATTTTCTCTTTTTCGGTGATGGACAATCAGGAAAAAGTAATTACTGATTTGAAAGATATGGAAGGTAAATATGTTCAGGTAACTTATGTGGAACGCTACAGAACATTTCCTTGGTGGGGCGATACGCGCTATTTTATCACAGACGTAAAAATGGTAAACTCTCCTTTTAAAATAAAATAAATGAACCGTACCTTTAAAACCGTCGCATCTTCTAATATCAGCATTTCAGAATTGATGTTGCCGTCACACACTAATTTTAGCGGAAAGATACACGGAGGTTATATTTTGTCTTTATTGGATCAAATCGCTTTTGCCTGCGCTTCAAAATTTTCGGGAAATTATTGCGTAACCGCTTCAGTAGATACCGTGAATTTCTTAAAACCAATAGAAGTAGGCGAACTCGTTACAATGAAAGCAAGTGTCAATTATGTAGGTAACAGTTCGATGATTATTGGTATTCGTGTAGAAGCCGAGAACATTCAAACGGGAAAAATCAAACATTGTAACTCTTCCTATTTTACTATGGTCGCCAAAGACAAAGAAGGCAAGAGCATGCTTGTTCCCGGATTAATTCTGTCCAATCTTAATGAAGTACGTCGCTTTTGCAATTGCATCAAACAAATAGCCCTAAAAAAGGAAAAAGACCTACACGAAGAAGAGTTTGATTACACCTCAAAAGAATCATTTGAGAGCTTAAAAAAATACAACATTAAGTTAGCGCTATAATTACGCTAACCATTAACTGTCTCATTCGTAAAAACTACTTTTCTACGAATATTACATTTAGAATTGCAATCTAATTTCTGATTAAAAAAACCTTGAAAAATTAACTGATTTAGTAATTTTTCAACGGCTCAATACTTTTATTTCTTCTATTTATTTCGTAACTTTAAGTAATTTAATTCATAAACCACTATGAAAAAAATTACTCTAATAGTATTACTCATTATTGCTTTTAGAACTATTGCTCAAGAAAAAATGGTGACATATGGAGGCATCATACATTTTGAAGCTTCAATTCCATTATTTGAAGAAGTGAAAGCAATGAATGAAAAAACAACCTGTATTTTGATAACTAAAACGGGACAGATTGCTTGTTGGATGAACATCAAAGATTTCAAATTTGAAAGAAATCTGATGGAAGAACATTTTAATGAAAACTACATGGAAAGCAAACGATATCCCAGAGCAGTTTTTAAAGGTAAAATCGATAAATTCGATTTAAAAAACATCAATTCTGTTGCTAAGGAATGTAAAATAAATGGAAAAATTACCATTCATGGCAGAACTAGAAAAATAAGTATTAGTGGCACCTTGAAAAAAGTGGATAAACGAATTGAAATTAACGCTGAATTTCCCTTAAACACCGATGATTTTATGATTGAAATTCCTTTTATTGTTCGCAGCAAAATATCTAAAAGTGTAAACACTCAACTCATTTGTGTTTTAGAATAAATCTATTTTGCTAAACAATCCCTTAATGCTGCTTCTAAATTTTTAAATTGAAATTGAAAACCTGTTTGTTCAATCTTATCAGATGACACCCTTCTTCCCGTCAGGACAATTATTGCCATTTCGCCCATTGCAAATTTTAATACAAAAGCAGGAACATTGGGCAACCAAATAGAATATCCAAAAATACGTGCCAATGTTTTAGAAAAAATAGTATTGGTGGTATTGTCATTCATTGCTGCGTTATAAGGTCCTTCCATATTTGAATCGGCAATTGCCTGAAAATAGATATTACATAAATCATCAACATGAATCCATGGCATGTATTGCTTGCCGGAACCCAATGCAGAACCCAATCTAAACTTGAATAAAGGAACCAGTCGCTTCAAAAAGCCACCATTATTCCCTAATACTAATCCAGTACGGATTTTTACGGTGCGAATGTTTAAGTTTTCAATAAAATCCAAAGCGCCTTCCCATCTCTGACAGGTATATCCCAAGAAATCATTTGCAGGAGGTGTGTTTTCTGAACAAATCTCTTCGCCATTTACGGCACCATAGATACCTACAGCCGAAGCTGAAATAAAAGCTTCCAGTTTTTTATTGTTCTTTTTTAAAACGGAATACAACAACTGAGTAGATTTTTCCCGACTGTCTATAATAGCTGCTTTTCGTTTGGCTGTCCATCTTTTCTCTGCAATATTTTCACCTGCTAAGTGAATTATATAATCAGCTTTTAAAACCGCTTCTTCCTCGATAGTCTGATTTATAACATCCCATTTGTAATAGAAAATGTCGCCTTTGTTTTGTTTTTCACTTCTACTCAAGATGGAAACTGAGTACCCTTTCGCTATCAACAAGCCTGTTAAATGGCTACCGATAAATCCTGAACCTCCGCTGATTAATACATTTTTTTTTATCATAATGTAAAGCTAATGATTTATAGCTGTCTAAAAAATACATTAAATTTTGTTTAACATTCTAACTATATAGTTAGATAGAATTTGTCATTCCGAGAAGGACAAAAATGTGGCAACCCATTATAATAATAATAATAATAGAAATACTAATCAATAATAGTTTTGCTTCAGAATTCCGGCTTTGTACGTGGCAATCGCTCTGTCTCTGGCAAAAGCATGATCCACCATTGGTTTTCCATATCCTAAATCAAATTCCGGAATCCATTTACGGATGTAGATTCCTTTCTCGTCGAATTTTTTTTGTTGAATCTCCGGATTGAAAACTCTGAAATAAGGCGCTGCATCACAACCGGTTCCTGCTGCCCATTGCCAGTTTCCTACATTCGCAGACAATTCGTAATCCAATAATTTTTGGGCAAAATAGGCTTCTCCCCATTGCCATTGAATCAATAAATGCTTGCATAGAAAACTCGCTACCACCATACGCACACGGTTGTGCATGTATCCGGTTTCATTGAGTTGTCGCATTCCAGCATCCACCATAGGATAACCCGTAGTTCCCGAACACCATCGCTTGAAATCTTCTTCGTTATTGCGCCATTGAATTCCATCATACGCTGATTTGAAGTTTTGGGTAACGACTTTTGGAAAACTGAATAAAATTTGCATAAAAAATTCTCTCCAAATCAGTTCACTCAAGAAAATATCGTTTTTGTGAAATGCCCAATTGACTAATTTCCGAATGCTTACTGTTCCAAAACGCAAATGTGGCGAAAGATAGGAGGTTTTGTCCAAGGCTGGAAAATCTCTTATATCTTGATAATTTGCAATGAATTTTAAGTTGTGCGGCTTTACTTTTATTGAATTTTCTTCGAAACCGATTTGTTTCAAAGATGGAAAAACAAAGTCACTTTTATAAAAATTAGAAAATGTATCGAAAGTATCATATTCTTGAACCGGAGCCATTGATTTGTATTTTTCCAACCATTTATTTTTATAAGGTGTATAAACGGTGTACGGCAATCCATCGGCCTTTGTGATTTCTTTTTCTTCAAAAATGACTTGGTCTTTAAAAGAATGCGGAGTTATTTTATTTGATTCCAATACTTCACAAATAACCAAATCTCGTTTTATCGCATACGGTTCGTAATCTTTGTTGAAAAAGACTTCTTTTACGTCAAATTCTTGAATCAGCGATTGCCAAACGTCAATAGTTTTTCCTTTTTTTACCAAAAGGGAACTTCCTATTTTTTGTAATTGGGCATTTATTTTCGAAAGTGATTCGTGGATGAATCCTACTCTGGAATCGTTTTTTGGTAAACTATCCAAAATGGAATCATCAAAAATAAACAACGGAATCACTGGATATTTAGATTTCAAGGCATGGAATAATCCAACGTTATCTTCTAAACGTAAATCGCGTCTGAACCAAAAAAAGGATACTTCTTGCTTGTCCATTACTTAGTATTAAACAGTTGGTCTACTTTTACACTTTTAGCCAAATAGCATGAAGCAGCCATAGCTGAAAATCCAGAACCTATAATTGCAATTGTTTTTTTTCATTTGTTTAGCAAATATACAAAAAGTTTAAACAAAATAATTAAATCCCATCCACTAATTCAGAAATGGAATTGAAAATTGAAATTTTGTCTGAAAGTCCTTCTTTATTTATAAACTCCACCAAACGCCCAGTATACCATAACTCCGTATTTTCATCCAATAACTCCTCCGCCATTTTTTGGATATATCCATCTAGCATATCTCTTTCAGGCTGCACCGTGAGATAGGAAACAAAAATAATAGAATCGAAATGCCTTTTTATATCTTTCAAATTACTGATAGGCATACTTTCCCCCAAGTAGATGGTTTTGTAGCCCAGCAATAGAATTTCATAATTCAAATACATCAAACCCAATTCATGAATTTCATTCATAGGAAGTGAAAGCACAAAAACTTTATCCTTTTTAGTTTGCTTTAAAACTTGGAGTTTTTCGGTATTTATTAGTAATTTTTGTTTGATTAAATAGCTGATAAAATGCTCGTGAGCCGGTGTTATCGTATCAGATTGCCATAACAGTCCCAACTCGTTCATCAAAGGAATAAAGACTTGAAGAAATATTTCCTTGAATGATTTTTCTGCAATAAGCCAATTGTATGTATTAAAAAACAACTCTTGGTCAAAATTCATCATCGCCATCTTAAACTCGCTAATAGCATGACTTTTAGCCGTTTTATTCGAAATTATTTCTCGTACAAGGGATGGGATTTTATCTTGCGGATAGGTAGCTATTTTTGAAATTTTATAGCCGTAATCATGAAGTAAAGTAATGTTTAATAGTTTTTGCAAACTAGCCAAATCATACAATCGTATATTAGTATCTGTACGCATCGGTTGAAGAATATTGTATCTTTTCTCCCAGATTCGTATAGTATGCGCTTTGATTCCTGAAAGATTTTCAAGATCTTTTATACTAAATACACTTTTTATATTGTTTACCATTTGTCTAAATCTAATAAACAAATGTAAAATAAATTTTATTGGAAATTTGAAATAATTGGAAAACTATTGTATTATTCTAAAGTGACATTGGTAAAGGCATTTAATTTGTCTAAATCAAGGATTGTTTTAGAATTATCAGTACTTCGAGTATACATAGGTTCAAATTTTGCTCCATAAATAACTTCTTCAAAAGTATACGAAGTACGAATGGCAACGGTATTACTAAACATATCATCAAAGGTTTTTATAAAAACAAGGATTTCACCATGAACACTATCAAAATCTTCTTTGGTTAAGTTATACAGCGGACTGTTTTCTGTTATGGGATGTACCAAAGTCCAGCTTAAGGTTAATGCATTTATTCTTTCCAATTCTAATGCTAAAGAATAAAATTTATTAGTCTTTGCACCATTCTCTTCCACACTCATTCCGAGAGTCATTTTGGCTTCAGCATCAGTAAAATTAGTATTTTTAAAAGGTGTAATTCTAATCATTAAACCCTTTGTTTCTCCATAAGGAGCGATCAGGGCATTGTGTGAAAACTTCAAAAAAGCGGTGGGCTTACTGAAACGCCCAAAGAATAAACCGGTAGCAATTGCAAAACTCAACAGTCCAATTAATGCTTCGGCCGCGGCAACTGAACTCGTCAAAAATCCAGAAGGACTGATGTGCCCATAACCTACCGTTGTAAAAGTTTGGGCACTAAAAAAATAAGCCTGACCAAACTGAACCCAATGAGACCCTGAGGAATCAATTCCATTTAAATGTTCGATTCCAATCCCATAATATATAATGGCAAAGACAAAATTCATACCCACGTAAAAGCCTAAAAGAATAAACATAAATTTCCATCTTGGCATATCAATCATCGTGTGATACCAACTAATGCGATGCAAAAGATGCATACCTCGCTTCTCTACATTAGCAGTTCCATTTTTATTCACAAAACGCCCACCATAATTATTGGCGTTTGTTCCAAAACCAGTATTCGTGTCAGTCTTTGCTTTTGAATTTATATTTTTCATTCCAGTTATTCTATCCATTTGTTGTGAAGTAAAAATAGCAAAAAACCCTTTATAAAAAAGAAGTCATTTAACCTTTCAAATAAGTCATTCCTTAGTTCAACCTCTTTTTTACAACGCTACTCTTTCACGTGTAAAAACATTTTTTTTAATTGGTCAGTAATACTCTTTTTCAAGAACTATTTTTTTGTCCTAATTTGTAATTTTAGTGCTGAAATATTTTTAAAAAATAACCGCAATCATTTGAAAATCAATATATTTATGTGTAATTTTATTCTTTTACATAAAACTTCCAATTATGTATAACGAGATCTTAAAAGATAGAATTGAGGCCGGTTTATTGCTTTCAGAGAAATTAAAAAAGTACCAGAATAGCAATACCATAATACTTGCCGTTCCCAGAGGTGGCGTGCCTGTGGGATATGTAATTGCTAAAAACTTACATCTTCCTTTAGATATTGTGCTCTCAAAAAAAATAGGACATCCTAATAATAAAGAATTTGCGATTGGTGCCGTCTCCTCAGATTCCATGATTCTTGATGAGCATCCTAATGTTCCCCAAAAGTACATTGATAATGAGATTATCCGACTTCGAAAATTAATGAAGGAGAAATATGAGCTCTACGTGGGCAACAGAAAACCGATGGATGTAGAAGGAAAAAATATAATTTTAGTAGATGATGGCATCGCAACTGGAAATACTTTGCTTGCCAGTATCGCAATGTTACGAAAAAAAAAACCTGCAAAAATAATCGTCGCCACACCTGTAATACCTTATGACACCGTGCCTGTATTTAAAAAAAATTCTGATGAGTTTGTCTATTTGATGGCTCCCGAATATTTTAGTGGAGTAAGCGGATTTTACGAAGAATTCAATCAAGTGGAAGATAAGGAAGTGATACAATTGTTGCGTCTTCCCATTAGCACTGAATAATATGATTTTATGATGCGGTTTTATTTTTAAAATTTGAAATGATGGAAAAATTAGATTTAGATATCCCTTTATCATCTGTAACATTGAAAGGAGATTTGATAATTCCTGAAAATGCAAGAGGAATAGTCATTTTTTCTCACGGAAGTGGCAGCAGCAGATTCAGTTCCCGAAACAGAATGGTAGCCGAGTTGATCCAAAAACAAAAGATAGGCACATTTCTTTTTGACTTACTCACCGAGGAAGAAGATGAAATTTATGAGAATCGATTCAATATTGATTTACTGAGTGACCGATTGATAGAAACGACGCAATGGCTGATGGTCTATAAGAACACTAAAGATTTGCCCATGGGCTATTTTGGGGCAAGCACCGGAGCGGCATCGGCATTACGGGCGGCAGCTTATTTTAAGAAAAAAATAAAAGCAGTGGTTTCCCGTGGCGGACGTCCGGATTTAGCCATTACCGAATTGCCACAAGTAACCGCTCCCACTCTACTGATTGTAGGCGGTCTTGATGTTGCAGTTATCGGGATGAATAAAATGGCCTACGGTCAATTAGAATCCGTAAAAGAAATAAAAATAATCCCAGGAGCAACACACCTTTTTGAAGAACCCGGAAAATTACTGGAAGTAGCTGATTTAGCACTTGTTTGGTACAAAAGGCATTTGGCAAACAAAGAAGAATAATAACACAAAAAAAGTTTAACAATTAAATACAATCAATCATGGCAACAGTAAACACGTATATTACCTATAATGGGAATTGCGAAGAAGCATTCAATTTTTACAAATCAGTATTTGGTGGTGAATTTTCTTATTTTGGAAAATTTAAGGACATGCCTCCGATGGACGGCAAAACCTGTCCTCCCGGAGAAGCAGAAAAAATAATGCATGTATCCTTACCCATTAGTAAAGAAACGGCTATAATGGGAAGCGACAGCTTTGAATCCTTTGGAACTAAAACCGTTTACGGGAATAACTTTTCACTTTCGATTAGTCCAGAAAGTAAAGAAGAAGCCGATAAATTATTCAATGCGCTTTCCGCTGGCGGAAAAGTGGGAATGCCTATGGAAGATGCGTTTTGGGGTGACTATTTTGGAACTTTTACCGATAAATTTGGCGTGAACTGGATGGTAAACTTCGAGAAAAGTCAAGCAAAATGAAACACACATGAAGAAAGTCAAACACGTCCCGAAGCGTCGGGATGTGTTTAAATATCAAGCCCAATATTTGCGCCTACAATGTAGGATTTCCAGAGACTTTTTCTTAATACTTAATACTCTTATATTACTATCTCATCTACAAAGTTCATTTTCCTGTATCTGAGCAACAGCTTTTTTCAGTACAATATTTATTGATTCAAAAAGGGCTAACATTTGCTCTTTATCTTGCGTTTCCCTAACCATTTTTTCAAGAGCTTTTACATCATCAATAATGGAAATTATTCCGAAAATTTCTATACTGGGCTTTATTTCATGTATCAATTGCCCCACTTCCATAAAATTATCGTTAGTGATTTTTTGTTTTATTTTTTCAAGCATAACTGCAGTTTGCTCTACAAAAATTAGCATCATTGAATCTATAAATTTTACATCTCCTTTACTTAAATTATACACTGAATTTAGATTGTATAGTTTATTCGTAATGGCAATCTCTTTCGCATTCACTGACAATGAAGCCGTATTATTCCTGACATGTTTAGCAATAGTTTCAATCATTACTTTCTCATCAAAAGGCTTAGCTATATAGTCATCCATCCCTGCTTCATTGCATTTTTCAATTTCAGGTTTAAAAACATTTGCAGTCAGAGCAATAATTGGCGTAGCAAGTTTAAATTCATTTCTTATAATTTTTGTAGCCTCAATACCATCCATTTCCGGCATTTGGATATCCATGAGAATAACATCAAAATCTTGTCTTCTCAAAATTTCGAGCGCTTCAAGTCCGTTTTCTGCTTCGGTTACTTTACAATTGAAATATTGCAAAGAATTTTGGGCTACCATCCTATTTAGATCATTGTCCTCTACCAAAAGGATTGATATATTGTCTATTCGTATTGACTCTTTATCAACATGTATCTTATTTATATTTTTTTCATTGCCTTTATTAAAACTGAGATTAATTCGAATTGTTGTTCCTTTATTTTTTTCACTTTCAACATCAACTCTTCCTTTCATTAATTGAACAAACTCTTTAGCTATAGCCATACCTAAACCCGTACCCCCATATCTTCTGGTTATTGCTTTGTCTTCTTGAGAAAACTTATTAAAGATAGTATCAACAAACTTTTTATCCATTCCTATTCCTGTATCCGAAATAGAAATACTTACTTCTTGGGAAATATCGGTATCGCTTATGAGTTCACAATTAACAGCTACTTCTCCTTTTTGCGTAAACTTTAAGGCGTTACCAACAAGATTGAACAATATTTGTTCCAATCGTAAGGCATCCCCATTTAACACTTGGTGAATGGCTTTTGAAATATTCGCAGTAAGATTTAATCCTTTTTGTTCTGCTTTAGACTGAAGCACGCTGATTACGTTAGTTATAGCATTTTCAAAAACAAAATCTTCATAATCAAGCGACATCTCGCCTGCTTCAATTTTTGAAATATCTAAAATATTATTAATAATGGCTAATAAATGCTTCGAAGCAATAGAACTGTTTTCAATATATTTCTTTTGAAGTTCCGGAAGTTCCTGTTTTTCTAATTCTCTTAAAAATCCAATAATTGCATTAAGCGGTGTTCTTATTTCATGGCTCATATTAGCCAAAAAAACTTCTTTAGCTTTCGAAGCTTCCTGAGCTTTTATTTTCTCTTTTTCAAGGTCGATTTCCAGCTGTTTTTGTTCGGTTACATCCAAATGAATCCCAATGGAGCCAATTAATTTCCCTTTGTCATCATATTCCGGCGCCCCGCCTATTGCCCACCATCTTGATTCCCCACTTTTGTTTTTCACACATATTTGATAAATATCTGAAACTCCATTTTCTCTCATTTCCTTTTTGGATTTCATCATTTCCAAATTCTCTTCCGAAACAAAAAGTTCTGTTGTGCTTTCCCCCAGTAGCTCATCCATTTCAAAACCGGAAATGGATAAAAAACTCTGGTTGGCAAATTGAATAATATCATTATTATCTACCTCAACTAAACCAAGATTCATATTGGCAATAATATTTCGGTATTTTTCTTCTTGATATTTTAGATTTTCTTCTGCTTTTTTCCTTTCTGAGATATCCTGAATAAAGGAACAGAAAAATGTTTCGCCATTCTGTTTTATAGGAATTATGGAAATTTCTATGGGAAATTCATTTCCGTTTCTGTTCAAGCCTGTAATTTCAAAATGTCTGTTTAAAACAGGTCCGTCGCCCGTTTTCATATAATGTTTCATTCCCCTGTTATGGGCTTCAGCATATTGATGAGGAATAATTATTTCTGACAAGACCTTCCCTAAAACCTCATCTTTTTCCCAACCAAAAATAGTTTCGGCCGGGCCGTTCCAAAAAGTAATAATCCCATTGCTGTCTATCGTTATAATAGCATTTAGCGAAGCATCCATGATCAGTCTGCTCCGTTTCTCACTTTGTTCCAAAAGATTTCGAGTTTGTATCCTTTGAGTAACATCTACATACCTCCAAAGATGACCTTCAGATTCATTACCTATAGAAATTGGGATATAGTCTCTTTCTAAAAAACGGCCGTCAATCGTCTCCAGAAGTTCATGGGTTACAATCTCTCTTCTAGCCAAAATGGCATTGATTCTGGAACTAAAAGCCTCAGGTTCCTTAAACAAATTTTTGTATTGTTCTTCTGAGTTGGTGCAATCCACTCCAATCATAGTTTCGGGAAGCATTGGAATTGAAAATACATCGCAAAACGATTGATTGGTGAACAACAGTTTTCGGTTTTCATCTTCCATTAAAATCCCTGCCGGAAGATTGGCTAATAATGTTTTTAATAATTCAACCGTTCGTGAGAGCCGATTTTCAGTTTCTTTTCTTTTTCTAATTTGTTCGCTTATATATTTAGAAATAAAGAGCGGATTGTTCTTTTCTTCTTCATTAAAAGTATCATAATTTTCTTCATCTTCCTGAAGGCTTTCATATAGATTTTTAATGCTGTGTGTCTTTAATTCATCCACGCTTTTTAAATCTTGATTAACTTCGCGGTATTCTTTTTCGCTTTCTTGAAAAGCGTGATTCATCAAATTTCTATCTCTTTCAAAAGTCAGATAAGAGTCATTAATAGCCTTAAAAAAAGATTCAAACTCATTATTTTCAGCAAATTCAAGAGTCAAATGTTTTTTTATTTGTTTCTGCAAAAGTTTATGAAAACCCATAATTAGTCTATTTCGTTTATACAAGTGATGGTCATTGTCTGGTTATGAAGTTCACAATTTGCCAATGGTCTTAATGGCGAAATTTCTCCATAAGAATAAAAGCCGGTAAGTGTGGTATGGTCTCCAAAAATAGCTGCCACTGCCTCGACTTCTTCTTCAATTCTATTTCCAAGAAGTGTTTTTCTGCCAACACAACTGATCAGTATCGCTAATTTAGGCATGTCTTTGGACATTTCTAAACAAGAAATTGCAGCCTCTGTTGAAGCATCAATTAATTGGTCAAAATTTGCCTTCGCAAACCGGACTTTACTTCCTTCCGGAATGTCACCAGCAAAAGTCATCGTTTGATTTTCAGCATCAATGGAGAGAATAGCCCTAACAACAGGATCCTGGTCTTCTTCTAATTTAATTGATAACGGAAAATGCAGCGCTGACTCTGGCAGTTCATCCGCATATTCCCCTAAATAATTTTTATATATGCCAAGTGCACTTTTATTATCTATTTCAAATAAAACATTTGCCTTCGCTTTGGTGACAGTCCTTTCTATACCAAAAGTTTCCCAACCTCCTGATGAACCATGAGACAAAACTAATTTATCCCCATAAAAACCTATCGCAATAATATTTCCTGATTCGGGTCTTTGATTTAACCCTACAACTGTTTTTTCAAATTTTGTTCCATCGCCAGCTAAGCCACCTGTTATTAAAACCTCATTATTCTTTAAGAAATTCATTCCTTTTACCAGTTCGCTCCCGTTTACTTTTCCACCATCAGAAAGCACAAAAAGGAGTTTTAAATTTTCTTGCACGAGATTTTGAACAAGTGCTTTACCCGCTTCAAAGCTGGAAGAATAATCATCGATACGAACTTGTGTAGTTTCTAAAGAAGTTGATTTGAATTGAAGAGCAACCAATGAGATTGTGTTGTCTAAAACTTCATTTTCAAAAATTTCTCCGGCAGAGGAACATAATGCAATTTGGGCATTTGGAAATTTAATTCTAATTTCATTAAAGGAATTGTCTTGAGACAGTAACTCCCTTGATCCGAAACCAATTATTAATTGGGCTTCATTGAAATTCATATTCTCATTATTTCTTTCTTTGAAAAAAATATTGTTTTTGTACAATAATGACGCTATTTTCATACCTATTATTATGTTAGAAAGACTGAGTTAATACCATTTAGAAGAATAATACCTCTATATTTTCCAATATGCCAATTATTTATTAATGCGATTTTAAAGATTTTTAAAAAAATAGCCCTAAAAATGGGACTCTCAAGAGTATTCATTGCGCTCTAATCCGAAGCTTAATCCTTTACTAAAATAGTAAAAAAAGAAATCAATCTCGCTATTTTAAAAAAAAGGAAGAAAAAACTTAAAAGTGAATTTATAATTGCCTATTCCTTAAATCGGGATTTTTGGAGTTTGATAAAACAATCGCTTTTTTTCCTAAATTAGTTGAATCAAAATAAATGCTATGAAAAAACTAACCAAAGAAGATATCAGTCAGGAAGTATTTGACTTATACGATGATTATGCCCATAACAAAATTGAAAGAAGACAATTCGTTGAGAAACTATCCTTGTTTGCGGTAGGAACGCTTACGCTTCCGTCACTTCTTAGCTTTATGACACCCAATTATATCGATTCTATCTTGATAAAACCCGGAGATCCTAGGTTGAAATCAGAATTCATCACCTACGATTCTCCCAAAGGCGGAGGAAAAATTAAGGGACTTTTATCCCAACCCACGGCAACCAAAAAGAAATTACCGGGAATCATTGTTGTACATGAAAACCGCGGACTGAATCCTTATATTGAAGATGTAGGACGAAGAGCCGCCGTGGAAGGATTTATTACTTTGGCACCGGATGCCTTATCACCACTGGGCGGTTATCCCGGAAATGATGATGCGGGAAGAGAATTACAAAAAAAACGCACCCGTGAAGAAATGCTCGAAGACTTTATCGCAGCCTACCAATACCTAAAATCACACAAAGATTGTAATGGTCGTATTGGTGTGGTAGGATTTTGTTTTGGCGGTTGGATTGCCAATATGATGGCGGTCAAAATCCCAACTTTATGCGCAGCTGTTCCGTATTACGGCGGGCAACCCACTGCAGAAGAAGCCGAAAAAATAAAGACGCCCATTATGGCACACTATGCTGGTTTAGACATTCGCGTAAATGAAGGCTGGCCCGCTTTTGATGCCATACTTAAAAAGAACAAAGTAGAACATGTCGCTTATTTCTATGAAGGTGTGAATCATGGCTTTCATAATAATACCACGCCCAGATATGATGAAAAAGCCGCCTCTTTATCGTGGACCCGAACCATTGATTTTTTCAAGGAGAAACTAAAGAAGAAATAATTTCAACCCATTGGCTGTAATTAGTTTTTAATTATAATTTTCGTCAGTTCGAGTGATCCGCCGCTGCGGATCACTCGAACTGACGTTTTGAATATATACAGGAGTTAGCGGTCATGCTTGCGAAGCTCTTAAATTACTTGAACAATCAAATAATAATTTATATGATAACAGAAACATCTACCAAAGACGAATTATTTACGGCAATTAATCAAACCTTATCGGAAATGGTAGGTTTGACATCTCTTCTTGATGAAAATAAGATTAACTCCATTCCTTATAAAGATAGCTGGACAGCAGGGCAGCTCATACGACATGTTACAAAATCAACTAACGAAATGGCAAAGGCTATGAGTATGGAGTCAAAACCTGCCAAGAGAGATCCAGGCGAAAAAATACTCCACCTAAAGAAAGTATTCCTTGACTTCTCAAATAAAATAAAATCGCCTGACTTTATTGTACCAGAAGATGGCCCATATAAAAAGCAGACTTCTATTGATGAGATAAATAAATCTTTTGAACAGTTTAAAGACAGTACAAACAATGCCAACCTAAATGATATACTAGAAGGCCTTCCACTTGGAGAAATAACCAAGTTAGAGGCACTTCATTTTGTTTTATATCATACACAGAGACATTTGCAACAGATGAAAAAGATTTACGATACTTTAAAAATGCAAGAATAAACAACTTCAAAAAAGCACGAACCGCCAACAAGCATTTGGCAAGATTGGGGTTTAAGGCATAATTTCAAGTTTGTCTTGTACTTGCAAAGTTTAGTAATAAACTGAAAATTGAGGCTTCCCAAATCCCCAACCTTGCCAAGCGCTGGGGACGTTGTACGTCATTTAAAGAAATGCGGATATTTGAATAACTTAAACATTCTATCTAAAAAATGAGAATAATTGCCAAAGCAAAAAAAGATGACTACCCTGAATATGCTGAAATGTATATGAAATTATTACCTGACGACGGTTTGATTTTAAATCATCTTAAGGACAACTTTTTAATGGTAAAAAAATTAATATATTCTTTACCAGAAGAAAAACTATTTCATCGTTATGAGAAAGGAAAATGGAGTATAAAAGAAATATTAATTCATATAATTGATGACGAACGTATTTTTGCATACAGAGCTCTAAGGTTTGCAAGAAATGAAAAATTAAATTTAATTGGATTTGACCAAGACACTTATGCTATTTATTCAGAAGCAGACAAAAGAAATTTGGACAATATTTTTGAAGAATATGAGGCAGTAAGAAATTCTACAATTCCCACTGGCGCTCGTTTGTAACGAGTGCCAATTTTAATTTAGAGCACCATCATAGCGTTTGCAACGCGGTTACTTCAACTTTTGTTGCTTCTGGTCATAAACAATAAAATCAAACCTCCATAACAATTCAACCTCACACGCTCCAAGACGTACATTAGTTTCAAAAGTATAATCCGCAAGTAAAACGGCATTATCCCTGTAACGGTTTTTAATAGCCTACCTTACAAAAAAAATTAATGTCTATAGAACACAAGGTTCGATTGGTTGAAGAATTATTTGACCGTCTTGAAAATGAAATTACTGAGTTCCAATCAGAAACTCATTTGCATTGTCGCACTGGTTGTGGCAAGTGTTGTTCCACTCCTGACATCAATACTTCGCCTTTGGAGTTTTTACCGTGGGCATTGTATTTATTTTTAAACGGTAAAGCTGAGGAAATGTTAGTCGAGCTAAACAACAAATCCGATAGCAATTGCCATTTATACCGACCGCTTACTGTTCTTGACAGAAATATTGGAAGTTGCAGTAATTATCGCTATCGCGGATTAATTTGCAGGCTTTTTGGATATGCTGCCAGTAGAGACAAATATGGCAACCTGCGATTAGCCACTTGCAAAATAATCAAAGAAGGACAACAAGAAAACTACAATACGGCCGAAGAAGCCATTAGTAAAGGACTCTACGTACCTGTTTTTACCGATTATCACATGCAACTCTCGCAAATTGACAACAGACTGGCCACAACTTTACTTCCCATAAACGAAGCCTTAAAAACTGCCATCGAAGAAGTCTTGCATTATTATGCGTACAGGCCGTTTCCGGGCGGCCTCGAAAATATTGCCTAAAACACAAAACAAATAGAAATGCAAAAAGCCCCAAACGGGGCTTTTTACTATAATAAATTCAAGTTTTTATTTACTCAAATACATTTTTCTTCTAGAGTACAATTCGTAAAATTGGTCGTCTTTCAAGTCATCAATAAACAAGATGCTTTCTCCTGTTGATTTCATTTCTGGTCCTAATGCTTTGTTTACATTATGGAATTTGCTGAAAGAGAAAACTGGTTGCTTGATGGCGTATCCTTTCAACTGTGGGTTAAAAATAAAGTCGGTTACTTTATTGTGACCTAACATAACTTTCGTCGCATAGTTCACATAAGGTTCTCCGTATGCTTTTGCAATAAATGGCACCGTACGAGACGCTCTAGGATTTGCTTCAATGATATACACGATATCATCTTTGATCGCAAACTGAATGTTGATTAAACCAACGGTTCTCAAAGCCAACGCAATATTCTTGGTATGATCTTTTATTTGCTGCATTACAAACTCCCCTAAGTTAAACGGCGGCAAAGTAGCGTTACTGTCTCCAGAGTGCACTCCGCAAGGTTCGATGTGCTCCATAATTCCTATGATGTACACATTCTCCCCATCGCAAATCGCATCAGCTTCTGCTTCTATCGCACCATCCAAATAATGGTCTAAAAGCAATTTATTCCCCGGAATCGTTTTCAATAAGTTGATTACGTGTTCCTCTAATTCTTGTTTGTTGATTACAATTTTCATTCCCTGACCACCCAACACATAAGAAGGACGAATCAATAATGGGAAGTCCAAAACATCCGCTAAAGCAGAAGCTTCGTCAGCAGTTTCAGCAATTCCAAATTGTGGGAAAGGAATTTTTAAATCGGTTAAAAGTTCTGAGAAACGCCCTCTGTCTTCGGCTAAATCCAAAGCGTCAAAGCTCGTTCCTATAATTTTAATTCCGTATTTAGATAATTTCTCCGCTAATTTAAGAGCCGTTTGACCACCTAATTGTACAATTACACCTTCTGGTTTCTCATGTTGGATAATATCGTAAATATGTTCCCAGAAAACCGGTTCGAAATACAATTTATCGGCTGTATCAAAATCAGTCGAAACTGTTTCTGGATTACAGTTGATCATGATGGTTTCATAACCACATTCTTTGGCGGCAAGCACCCCGTGAACACAGGAATAATCAAATTCGATTCCTTGTCCAATTCTATTTGGGCCTGACCCAAGAACAATTATTTTCTTTTTATCCGTTACAATACTTTCGTTGTCAACGTAACGTGTTCCGTCCGCTTTTTCTATTTCGGCTTCAAAAGTCGAGTAATAATAAGGCGTTTTTGCTTTAAACTCTGCCGCACAAGTATCTACTAATTTAAACACACGATTGATGTTCATGGCAGTTCGCAACGTATGCACTTGACTTTCCAAGCAACCTACCATGTGCGCGATTTGTCTGTCGGCAAAACCTTTTTGTTTTGCTTCCAACAACAATTCTCTTGGCAAAGATTCTACTTTATAGTTTGAAATTTCTTTTTCTAAAGTATAAAGTTCTTCATATTGTTTCAAGAACCACATATCGATTTTGGTAATTTCATGAATGCGGCTCAATGGAATTCCCATCGCGATAGCATCATAAATCACAAAAACACGATCCCAACTCGCAAAAGTCAGTTTCTCGATAATTTGTTCGTAATTAGTGTACCCTTTTCCGTCAGCACCTAACCCATTTCTTTTGATTTCCAATGATTGGGTCGCTTTGTGCAATGCTTCTTGGAACGAACGCCCAATTCCCATCACTTCTCCCACCGATTTCATTTGAAGTCCCAACGTTCTGTCAGCACCTTCAAATTTATCAAAGTTCCAACGTGGTATTTTCACAATCACATAATCCAAAGTCGGTTCGAACAAAGCCGAAGTCGATTTGGTAATTTGATTTTGCAACTCATCTAAGTTGTAACCCAAAGCCAGTTTGGAAGCAATTTTTGCAATAGGATAACCCGTTGCTTTTGATGCCAAAGCAGAAGAACGAGATACACGAGGATTGATTTCAATCGCCACAATATCTTCTTTATCGTCAGGCGAAACGGCAAACTGCACGTTACAACCTCCGGCAAAGTTTCCGATGCTTCTCATCATCAAAATAGCATAATCACGCATTTTTTGGAAAGTCGTGTCAGACAAAGTCATTGCTGGTGCAACAGTGATGGAATCTCCGGTATGAATTCCCATTGGATCCATATTTTCGATAGAACAAATAATTACAACATTATCGTTTTTATCTCTCAAAAGTTCCAATTCGTATTCTTTCCAACCCATTAAAGCTTTATCAATTAAAACTTCGTGAATTGGTGATGCTTCTAAACCTCTGGTTAAAAGTTCATCAAAATCTTCTTTTTTATAGACAATAGCGGCTCCAGTTCCTCCAAGTGTAAACGAAGGACGAATTACTAATGGAAAACCAAATTCCTGAGCAATTTCTTTTCCTCTAAGATAAGACGTACATATTTCAGCAGGAGCAGATGGAACACCTATTTTCTTAAGAAGGTTTTTGAACTGCTCTCTGTCTTCGGTAATATTAATGGCGTTTACATCAACCCCGATTAATTTTACTCCGAAATCTTGCCAAATTCCTTTTTCATCTGCTTCCAGACACAAGTTCAAAGCGGTTTGTCCACCCATGGTAGGTAAAACAGCATCAATTTGCGGATGCGCTTTAAGGATTTCGATAATTGATTTCGTCGTTAATGGCTTCAAATAAACATGATCGGCCATGGTTGGGTCGGTCATAATTGTTGCCGGATTGGAGTTTATCAAAATAACTTCAATTCCTTCTTCACGAATAGAACGGGCAGATTGTGATCCTGCATAATCAAATTCGCACGCTTGACCAATAACAATAGGACCTGAACCTATTATTAAAACTGATTTTATGGATGTATCTTTTGGCATTGTATGGTATTATTGTGTTGTGTAGTTGTTCTTTTTAAAAGATTAAAGTTACTGAACTCAAACCCTTTAACTGTAAATCTTAAACTTTTTTTAACGAATAGGTATAAAAAAAGGCGATACTAAAAAAAGTAACGCCTTATTTATGTTTATAGAAACATTATTTTTTGTGTCTTGGTTCGCAAGAAACAGTCAATTTATGTCTTCCTTTAGCTCTTCTACGCGCAAGAACTTTTCTTCCATTAGCAGAAGCCATTCTGTCCATAAATCCGTGCTTATTTCTTCTTTTTCTTTTCGATGGTTGAAACGTTCTTTTGCTCATTGCTTTGTATCTTTAAAATCTTATTTATATGTCTTCCTGTTTTTGAATAACTGTTATTCTAAAACCGAGTGCAAATATACAAAGACTTTTTTTTCTCACAAGCAGTTTTGTAAAAATATTTTCAATTCATTTTACTATATTTGTGATCTTAAAATAATCACACTATGTTTCACAGAAATATTAAACTTATTATCGCCGGACTAATTATCATTACTGGCATTTGGCAATTCACAGAAAGCAATATCGGTAATGGAATCTTCCTTATATTATTGAGTGCAATTCCTATTTTTCTTTACTTTAAAAACGAATTCATCTTATTAGCCTTCTTAAAACTCCGAAAACAAGATTTTGAAGGCGCCAAAAAATGGTTGGCTTACATCAAAAACCCGGAAACGGCTTTGATACAAAAACAACAGGGATATTTTAATTACTTACACGGAATCATGCTTTCGCAAACGAATATCAATCAAGCGGAGAAATATTTCAAAAAAGCGATTGAGTTAGGATTATCAATGGATATGGATTTGGCTGTAGCCAAATTAAACTTAGCAGGAGTTGCCATGACACGCAGAAGAAAATTAGAGGCTACTACGCTATTGAATGAAGCTAAAAAATTAGACAAACAGAATATGTTGAAAGATCAGATTGTCATGATGAAAGAACAAATGAAGAAAATATAATTTTTATAATTATCGAAAAAGGGTCAAATGATACACATTTGACCCTTTTTTATTTGGTTCATACCCTAAACTTTTTAGAAGAACAAAACTACTCCCCATTTTTTTATTAACCATATAAGAAATATAAGTTCATTTAAGCATTTGCTGATTTTAGTTTTTACGTGGGTTATATTTTCTTATATGACTGTCCGTTACTAATACCAATGTAATTAATTTTGTCATTTCGACGAAGGAGAAATCTCATTAGTTGCTCTCGTTATGTGATTTCTCCTTTGTCGAAATGACAAAACAGCTAAATTTTATTCATAAGATGTAGATGGGTACAAGTAACGGACAGTCATATTTCCTTAAATGCCTTATCTTGTTCAAAAAAATCAGTTAATATCCTTTTAACGGAATTTCGATTTGATATTTTTTACCGGTATCATTTATTAATTTAGTTTCTCTGAGCCAAGGATTGTGAATTTTCAAAATTTTATAATTAATTCCTTGCCCTTTTGCAAAATCCGCCAAATCTGTAATAGAACTGTCAATTTCTATTTTTCGAGTTGGCAAAACTCCATATAAATCTTCGGGAGCAATTGTAAAACCATATTTTACGGGATTCTTCATAATCTCTTTCAAGGCTAAAATTCTGAAAACATAGCGAGACGTTTCTTCGGTAAGCAACAAATCATAATAATTTGACACTTTTTGAATATCAATTTGTTTATTCACACCCGTCATTCCTCCGTTATAAGAAGCTGCCGCCAAGGTCCAGCTTCCAAATTTTCCTTTGGCACTTAAAAAATAACTGCAGGCCGCCTGAGTTGATTTTTCTAAATCATATCGCTGATCCACATTTTCATTGACTTCCATTCCGCGCTCTTTGGCCGTATCCGGCATAAATTGCCAAACTCCTCTTGCTCCTGCTGGCGAAACCACATTCACCAATCCACTTTCTATAACTGCCAGATATTTAAAATCATCCGGAATACCGTTCTTTTTTAAAACAGGCTCAATTACGGGAAATGCACGATTCGCTCTTTTTATAGCCAAAATAGTGGACGCATGCAGATTTACATTTACCAGCAACTCTCTATCCAAACGCTCTTTAACATCCGATATTTTCAAAGGCGTTTCTTCGCCTGCGAAATCTAATTTTACAGGAAAATCAACACTATTTTCTTTTTTCAACTCTTTTTCTTCTGTTGGATTTTTAGCGGCAAAAATAAATACACCGCTCGCAAAAATCACGGTAAGCATTAAGGCAATTTTATTAATCAATTTCATCTTTTCTTTTTTATGCCTTTCATATAGTTATAAAAGTGCGTTTACTTCTTTTTCTGTTCCCAATATAATGGAAGGTAAATTTTCATTCAACCATTTGTACTTGTTCAAAATCATAATGTGCGTCCCTCCTTTTACAACGATACAATTCTTGATATATTTCATAGGAAAAACATCATCCATATCTCCGTGAATGTGAATTACATTCTCGTCAACAACGGTTCTGTTCCATAAAATCACCTGCTCCACCGCCCAATTCAAATAACGTATATCTCGAACCGAGAGAAATTTTTCGTAAAGCTTGAGTCTTTGATTTACTTTTTCTCCAAAGGAAAACTTGGCAAGGCTTTCAATATTTGCAATCAGTTTCATGGGAATTAGCTTATAGGCTTTGGTAGTTTTTGCAATTTTCATTCTTCTGGGAAATTCCAAATTACTTCTCACACTCGAAATGATAATGACTTTCCTGGCTTCAATATATTTAGCCATTTCCTGCACCAAAATACCTCCAAACGAAACTCCGATTAAAACGGGATTCGGATGTTTAATTTTAACTGTAATTCTCTTCACATAATCCGCTAAAGACTCTTTATCAAGAGGAATTTCCCATTCCAAAAGATGAATTTCAAAAGCATCTTCCGGAAGCGCAATTCGTTCAAAAATTGCAGTACTGGCCGCTAATCCCGGCATTAGATAAACAGGTATTTTACTCATAACTACTTTACAACAATATTCCAATTCATTATCTCGAATTTTATATAAAAATACTTTTTTTATTGGAACTCATTCGAGTTTCTTCTTTATATTATCAATACTTTATGACTGCTATAGCATTAAAATTGAATTCAAGAAGCCTATCAAATTTTGGATGAGCCAATCATTTTATTCGAAAATTATTGCAATTAGACCCCTTTAAAATTTGATATAGTACACATTTTAAACAATGCTACTTTTACAGAAAAAAGAAGAAGCAAAAACATCGTGACCATGGGTATTCACTGACAAAGAAAACGCAATAACCAGATACAGCCCAGGTCAAACGCATTAAAATAAATTGAGATTTAAACCACATAGAAACATAGTGTTTATTCCTGTAAAAATAAATTTTGATGGTGATAAGAGTTCACAATAGAAAAAAAAGTATTGGCTTTTTTTCTATGTCACCTAAATTTCGACTGTTTGGAACCCATTTAAATCAAAAATTAAATTAATTCTATGTTTCTCCTATGTTTGCGAAGTTATCGACTTTAATTATAAAAGTCAATAAATTTGAATAATGAAGTGAAAAGGAATGAGAGAACATATGTCGCTAAATAGTTCAAAGAA
>NZ_JBLVPV010000023.1:0-59592 GCF_048286775.1 Flavobacterium glycogeni | reverse complement strand
CCGACGCATCTACTAACTAAACCTGTTGTCTCCAGGCTTTGTATTGCTGTGCATACTTACCCAATTTAGCTAGCCTCGTATGCGCTTTGTGTTCCTCGGTACAGACTTTTGCCGTTTTGGCTTCCTTCATCGTATGAGTCACCTCAATCCGACTTGCCACGTGCTAATCGGCTCAATATAATTCAACAACTTGCCGATAAGGGACTTGCACCCTCTAGATAAAATTCCTACTTTTGAGGAATTGGAAGTGCATGCAAGGCACACACAGCTACTACAATTGATTTGGGCAATTGTCTTAATGGAAAAATGGTTTTGTATTTGGGATGATTTGGCAAATCCAAAAATAGGGCATAATTTAATCCCAAACCACTTGTAGCAAGGGAACGTTACAGGGCATTTTAAAAGACGACAACGTGCAGACAACAAAACAAGAGTACAGGCAATTTTTAAATAAAAACTTCAAAGGTCTTAGACTTGGAAAACCGTTGTTTTATAATTGGGACATAGGACTTCGATTCGATTTACAAATTGGTAATACTGTCACAGACGAGTATTTTCAAGAAGTAACTAGACGAGCTTCGACAATTTTTCAATCTGCTTTTGAAACTTCTGACCAAGTATTTTTAGTTTTTATGGACTATAAATACAAACGAAGAAAAATCAGATTTTCAAACTTTACATTCAAACAAATCGACAATCTCATAAAAACAGAAGTTAGCTACTCAAAAGAAAAGCGTCTTTATGAGCCTGATGATAAATTTGACATTAGAAATATTGCAATAATTAAGACAACTACGCATAAAATAAATTATAAAAATATTTTAACCGCAATTGGACATTCGGATTTTCCCCCACGACAACCAAGACTTGACGAGAATTGTGCGTTTACGTCCAAAGAAATTTACTTCATCAATATTGACAAGGAACTTATTTTTCATATGTATGACGACAGAGGACTTGATATTATATCAACTGACATAGAAACAATAAAGCCAATTTATAAGAAGCATAACGATTGGATACTTGACTATGACAGAAAACAGATTGATAAGCAATTCAAAAACCTAACGCAACCATTTAGAAAAAATATCATCTATTAGAATACATAAATTAAACTTATCACTATGGGGAAATTAATAAAATTACTTGTAATCATTTTATTTTTTACAAATTGTTCTAAAAATGATGAAGAAACTTCAAATCCAGTTATTGGAGAATGGAAGTTGATAAAAGTAGAACAAAATGATGGAGCCAATAATATATCGATTACTGATTATACCAACCAAAACATAATTTACAAATTTGAAACTAATTCAAATATTAATATTAATAATGCAGGTTATAATTCAGGAAATTACAATTACGAATATAAAAATGATTATTTATCTGGATTTCCAAGTTCTGGAGAAACGAAAATACTTTTGGTTGTCATTAATAACCAAAAATGGACATATAAATTAATTAGTGGAAAAATGAAACTTGGCCAATCATATGTTGATGGACCAGATTTATACTTAGAAAAAAAATAAAACATCTACCCGACCGCACTAATATGCCAAAATCATTAGCGCAGTTTTGTAAACTGTGCCCACAATAGTGTACAAATAATACCAAAAGCTATGAATAATTCATGGCTTTTTGCCATTTTAAATCCCCCAACTGGTTGTAAGCGTTCCGCTTTTGCCACATATCTGTATATTCCTAAAAAAAGGTTACCTATTTACTCTTAATCCTAAAATAGGTTTGCTCCTCACGTGGCAACAAATCCTAAAAAACAACTGGTTAATTCAATTTAATTAACTAACTTTCATTCGCTTGTATTGAATTACCAATTCTGAATATTGGGGCTACCGCTATTTAATTTTTATACCGTACGACTATGAAAATTTCTTTAGAAAAAAAAATAATCATTGGATTTATCCTCAACCTATTCGTTGTTTTTGCCATAGCCTGGATTTTTATTTTAAGGATTGACAAGCAAAGAAACCAAGCTTTGGATACTTCATTGAATTGGATAGAAATTGCATTGATGATTCTTTCAGTTATTTTGTTGACCATTGTTTATTTTATCATTCGGTCCCAACTGCGGGCTAAAAATGTTTCTCAAGATTTACTTTTGGAAAACAAACAGTTACTGCAATCGATTCTTGACAACACTTTGAGTCCAATGTTTATAAAAAAAATAAATGGCGAATATCTGTTGATCAATAAACAGTTTGAATCCTTATTTCAAATCTCAAATGAAGAAATAACAGGTAAAACCGACCATGATTTTTTACCAGCGTCAATAGCTGATACGTACCGAAATTCTGATTTTGAGGTTGTAAAAGCATTAAAAGAATTAAAAACAGAGGAAACTATTCAACAATCTGACGGCATGCATACGTATATTGCCGTGAAATTTCCCATCTATGATTCCTCAAAAAGAATTTATGCCATTGGTGGGATTTTTACTGATATCTCCGAAAGGAAAAAACTGGAAGAATCTTCCAAAGCCGCCGATAAATTCTTTACGATGTCAGTAGACATGATGATTATTTCCTCTATGGATACGTTTTTAAAAGTAAATCCGGCAGTGAGTAAAATTTTAGGATATTCAGAGGAAGAATTATTAAGTAAAAGCTTTCTCGAATTCACACATCCTGATGATATTGAAATTACACGAAAAGAAGTCTCTAAACTTCAAACCGGAGTTCCAACAATAAAATTCGAAAACAGATATATTTGTAAAGATGGGTCCATAAAATGGCTCATATGGTCCATATTTCCTGATATCCCGTCTGGACTATTGTATGCAGTAGCCAGCGACATTACCGCTCAAAAAGAAATTGAAAGCGCATTAAATGTCGCTAATACATTTTTCTACATGTCCTTTGATATGTTAGTCGTCATTAAAAATGAAAAATTTGTAAAAGTAAATCCGGCTTTCACAAGAATACTTGGATACGACCAAAGGGAAATAATCAATAAGCCCTTTTTAGATTTCATACACCCTGAGGACGCTACCATATTTATGGATGGTGTAAAAAAATTACAAGCCAGCGACTCCGTTATAAGTCATAGAGTACGGCAACGACTTAAAGACGGCTCTTATAAATGGTTTGATTGGACAAGCACAATTGATATTCAAACAGGAATAATTTATGCCGTGGCAAGAGATGTTTCGGAATTGATTAAAAATGAAGAATCCTTGAAGATCGCAAATATGTTTTTTGACATGGCATTCGACATTTTAACTGTTGCCAAAGACGAGCATTTTATCAAAATTAATCCAGCTTTCACGAAAACCCTCGGGTACAATCAAGAAGATATGGATCGGATTAAACTCATGGATTTAATTCATCCCGACGATAAGAAAACTGCGAGAGAAGTACTGGAAAGACATTTAAAAGGGGAATCAATTGTTAATTTTAGAACACGTTTTATTAGTAAAGACGGTTCCTACAAATGGCTCGATTGGAATAGCAATATTGATCTTAAAAACGGAGTATTTTATTCTGTTGGACGAAATGTTACGGAACTTGTAGAGCTCGAAAAGGAACAGCAAACAGCCATAGATAATCTCTATGAAAATGAAGAAAAATTACGATTAATAGTCGAAAATATTAGTGAGGGAATTATTGTGGCAAACTCCGATAAAAAAATAATCATGGCCAATAACATGGCTAATGAGATTTTTGGAATCGAAGAGGACGACAAAATATCCCCGAATTTAAGCAATCATTTTGAGCTCTATTTCCCTGATGAAAAAACCATTTTCCCTTCGCAAAACTTACCTATGGAACGCGCACTAAGCGGAGAAGTGACCACTGATGTTGAAATAATTCTTTGGAATCCAATAGCACAGGAAAAGAAAAGAGTGCTGATTAGCGGCAGACCATTAGTCGATCAAAATAATAATGTGGTTTTAGCTGTTGTAACGATAAAAGATATTAGCAAATACAAACAAATGGAGGAAGATTTGAAAGAATCCGAATCAAAATGCAGACAATTAATAGGCTACAAAAAAGGCAGTACCGACACCATGATTTAAACACTAAACGAAATCTGGGAACCAATAACTTTTGCGCTATAATTTCTTTTCAAATTCTCTTTAACGGCATCAAACCATTCGTTTCTTAAGATACTTAGTATAATACTGTCCCGTCGAACTTCACTTTCCAGAGTTGGCATGTGATTGCGCAACACCCCTTCTACTTTACAACCGATGCTTTTCATGGCCGCAATACTTCGTTCGTTATTATTATCAGCTCTAAATTCTACACGTTCTATTCCTAAAGTTTCGAATGCAAATTGCAATAACAAAAATTTACAGCGCTTGTTTAACCCAGTTCCGCGAAACGCTTTACCGTACCAAGTATACCCCAATTGAAGTGTTTTGAATTCTAAATTAATATCG
This sequence comes from Flavobacterium glycogeni, assembly GCF_048286775.1. Taxonomy (NCBI): domain Bacteria; kingdom Pseudomonadati; phylum Bacteroidota; class Flavobacteriia; order Flavobacteriales; family Flavobacteriaceae; genus Flavobacterium; species Flavobacterium glycogeni. Next base: position 55,193 of record NZ_JBLVPV010000023.1, on the reverse strand, counting down.
TAAAAACGGGTACTTCCAGCATATTTTCCTGATTTTTTATCGAAAACGATAAAGGGAAATTCTGTTCCTTTTTCTCTGGCTTTTAGCGCAATTTGAATGTATTTCTCTAGATTTTCTTTCCCGTTTGCCTGAACAAGAGAATACTTCCAAGTCTCAGGCTCGTTGAGGGAAATTTCCAATAGATTTTCAACATCTGATTCCTGTAATGGGCGCAGTAAAACAGTTTCGTCTTCTAGGATGGTATTTTGGAATAAATTAATGCTCATATTTATACTGTTTAATCTTTGAAATTTCTGCTGCTGTTAATTTTCTCTCTAAAATTACTGAATTTGTTAAAAGACCCTGAACAAATTAAAAAATTGCTCCTTTTTTTTACTTTTGTCAGTTCACAAATATACACCATCAAAACAAAACGTGGCTTATTATAAATTTATGAACAAAATTATTCGCAACAGCAGCTTTAGTATAACAGCTGTAATGGCATTCGCAATGCTGTTTTCTAACCTTCAGGTCAATGCAGGCACAAAAATAAAGTATCCTTTATCGCATTTTAAGGAAGCGCAAAAAGTTACCGGCGCAAAAATCATCAACCCAACAACTGTTGAAGTATTGTACGCCGACAACCAGCGTTTAACCATCGATTTTTATGGAGAGAATATTTTTAGATTCTTTCAGGACAATAATGGCGGTGTCATCAGAGATCCGGAAGCTAAACCCGAAGCGCAAATTTTGGTGAACAATCCACGTAAGCCGGTTTCAAAATTGACTTTAACCGATCTAAATGGAGAGTTGGTGATATCAACTGGCAAAATCAGCATTATCATCAATAAAAATACCTCCTTATTTAAGGTGGTTAAAAAAGAAAACCAGGAGATAGTTTTGGAAGAAACAGAACCTGTAAAATTCGAAAAAAGCAGAGTTTCACTTACGCTAAAAGAAAACCCGCAAGAGTATTTTTATGGTGGCGGTGTACAAAATGGCCGTTTCTCCCATAAAGGAAAATCGATTGCCATTGAAAACCAAAACAGCTGGACAGATGGCGGTGTAGCCTCTCCAACACCCTATTATTGGAGTACCAAAGGGTACGGCCTAATGTGGTACACCTTTAAACAAGGCAGATACGATTTTGGCGCAAAAGATAAAGGATCGGTAAAACTTTTTCACGAAACAGATTATTTGGATCTATTTTTCATGATCAATGATGGTATTGTTCCCTTATTGAACGATTTTTATCAACTGACCGGAAATCCGGTTTTATTGCCAAAATTCGGTTTTTACGAAGGCCATTTGAATGCTTTTAACCGCGATTATTGGAAAGAAGACCCTGCCGGGATTTTATTTGAAGACGGAAAGACCTATAAAGAAAGCCAAAAAGACAATGGCGGTATAAAAGAATCGCTTAATGGCGAAAAAAACAATTACCAGTTTTCAGCCCGTGGCGTTATCGACCGCTACAAAAAACACGATATGCCCTTGGGTTGGATTTTGCCAAACGATGGTTATGGCGCAGGTTATGGTCAAACAGAAACATTAGATGGCAATATCGCTAACTTAAAAAGCTTTGGCGATTACGCCCGTCAAAACGGCGTTGAAATTGGCTTGTGGACCCAGTCTGACCTACATCCTAAACCAGAAGTGAGCGCATTGCTGCAAAGAGATATTTTAAAAGAAGTAAGAGATGCCGGTGTTAGGGTACTTAAAACCGATGTGGCTTGGGTAGGTGCAGGTTATTCATTTGGTTTAAATGGCGTAGCCGATGTTGGACAAACTATGCCTTATTACGGTAACGATGCCAGACCTTTCATCATTTCGTTAGATGGCTGGGCCGGTACACAACGTTACGCAACAATCTGGAGTGGCGACCAAACCGGTGGCAATTGGGAGTACATCCGTTTCCATATCCCTACTTATATTGGTTCTGGTTTATCTGGCCAGCCAAACATCACTTCTGATATGGATGGTATTTTTGGAGGTAAAAATGGATCAATGAATATCAGAGATTTCCAATGGAAAACCTTTACGCCTATGCAGTTGAACATGGATGGTTGGGGTTCTAGTCAAAAATACCCACACGCACAAGGTGAACCAGTTGCCTCTATTAACCGTAATTATTTAAAACTGAAATCTGAGCTTTTGCCTTACCAATACAGCATTGCGAAAGAAGCAGTAAATGGCTTGCCAATGATTAGAGCGATGTTTTTAGCCAGTTCAAATGCTTATACATTGGGGTCTGCTACGCAATATCAATACTTGTTTGGACCTAATTTTTTAATAGCGCCAATTTATCAAGCCACCAAGATTGATGAAAAAGGAAACGACATCCGTGATAATATTTACTTACCAGAAGGCACTTGGATTGATTATTTTTCGGGAGAGAAATATACTGGAAACGCAATCATCAATAGTTTCGAAACGCCAATTTGGAAACTACCTGTTTTTGTAAAAAGCGGGGCGATTATACCGATGGCAAATGCCACAAACAACGTAGCCGAAATTAATAAAGTATTGCGTACTTACGAGATTTATCCGGCCGGGAATAGCAGTTTTACCGAATACGATGATGACGGAACAACCGAAGCCTACAAACTAGGTAAAGGTGCTTCAACCTTAATTTCTTCTTCGGCAAATAAAAGCAATGCCACCATTACTATTGAACCTACCAAAGGTGATTTCGAAGGTTTTGTAAAAGAGAAGGCAACAAACTTTGTTATTAACGTAACCGAACAACCTAATACCGTTACGGCAAAAGTTGGTGGCAAAAGCCTGAAACTGGAAATGGTTAAATCAGCAGATGAATTTGCCAAACAACAGAATGTTTATTTTTACGATGCTACACCTAATTTAAACCGATTTGCTACCAAAGGAAGTGAATTTGAAAAAGTGGTGATGGCTAAAAACCCACAATTGCTGGTAAAATTAGCCCCAACCGATGTAACTGTAAATGGAATTACACTTGATATTAAAGGCTACATTTTCGAACCTGCAGATAAACACCGAATTTCTACAGGCGCATTAAAAACACCCGATTTAGCACAGGTTAGCGAAAAAAATGCATCTGCTTTTACATTAAAACCAACTTGGAAAACGGTAAGCAATGCCGATTTCTACGAAATAGAGTTCAACACTATGTTATACACCACCATTAAAGACACTACAATGTTATTTGATGGTTTAACAGCCGAAACTGCTTATTCTTTTAAACTGAGAGCAGTTAATAAAGATGGTTATTCTGATTGGGCAGGCATTAATGCAAAAACAACCGCCAATCCGTTACAGTTTGCCATTAAAGGAATTAAAGCGACAAGTACTGCTGAAAGTCAGGAAGGTTCTGGTTTAAATAAATTATTTGATTTTGATCAAGATAATGGTTGGCACACCATCTGGGGCTTAAACTCATTGCCTTTTGATGTGGTGATGGACTTGAAGAGTGTGAACCAGTTAGCGAAATTCCAGTACTTGCCACGTGTTGGCGGTGGTAATGGCATATTGTTGAAAGGAACGGTATTTTATAGCACCAATAAAACTACCTGGACAGAGGCTGGGAAATTTGTATGGGCCAAAAATGGCGACACAAAAACATTCGATTTCGCTAATCACCCAACTGCCCGCTACATTAAACTAGCTATTACCGAAGGTGTTGGCGGTTTTGGTTCTGGTAGAGAACTATATGTGTTTAAAGTACCTGGAACAGAAAGTTTCTTCCCTGGTGATATCAATAACGATAAATTGATTGATGAAAACGATTTAACCTCATACACCAACTACACCGGTTTACGCAAAGGCGATGGCGATTTTGATGGTTACATCAGTAATGGCGATATCAACAAAAACGGTTTAATTGATGCTTTCGATATTTCGAATGTGACCACGCAATTGGATGCTGGCGTAGAAATTGGCAAAGCCGATAAATTGGTTGGAAGTTTAACCATAAGCACTGCTAAAACAACTTACAATTCTGGCGAAACTGTAGAAATAACCGTAAAAGGTGCAAATTTAGCCAGCGTAAATGCATTAAGTTTTGGCTTACCTTACAATCCACAAGATTTCGAATTTGTAGGCGTACAAGCTTTAGCCGTTAAGGATATGCAAAACCTTACTTACGATAGATTGCATACCAGCGGCAAAAAAGCATTGTATCCAACTTTTGTGAACATTGGAGATAAAGAAACGCTAAAAGGTACTGCTGATTTATTCATTATTAAATTAAAAGCGAAACGCAAAGTATCCGTTAGCCTAAAACCAGTAGATGGTTTATTGGTTGACAAAGCGTTAAACACGGTTTCTTTTTAAGCTAATGGTCGGTGTCTTCACCAACCTGATATAATATCAAAAAAGCTCCCCGAAAGAAAATTTCGGGGAGCTTTTTACTTTTATTTTTTTTCATTCCTATACAATTTTACCTTCTAGAATGATAATCTATGCTCCCATTTGTATCCCTTTATTCAAATATTAAAATCAAATTTTCGACAGAGGACCGATATCAAATCAAGTCGTAAATTTAATACAAATCTCTACATTTAACTTCTTCCGATTTAAAGATTTATTGTTTTTATTTTCTTAATTTCGTTGTCGGTAGCAAAAAATTAGTTTGACTAAATAACTACGAACTCCAATTTTAAAAATTAAACAATGAAACCAATTCAGTTTTTAATCCTTCATTTCGTTCTTTTTACTGCATTCAGTTCCTATTCCCAAAATCAAAGTAAAACGGATAAATCAAAAGAGTTTAAAGTAGAATTTGAACCGTTCACCCTAGAAAACGGACTGCAAGTCATCTTACATATTGATCGATCTGACCCAGTTGTTGCTGTTGCTTTGACCAGCCATGTGGGATCTGCGAGAGAAAAAGTGGGTCGTACCGGATTTGCGCATTTATTCGAACATTTGCTTTTCTTGGAATCTGAAAACTTGGGCAAAGGAGGACTTGATAAAATGAGTGCCCGAATTGGCGGCTCTGGTGCCAATGGCTCAACTAATAGAGACCGTACCGAATATTTTCAAACTGTTCCTAAAGACGCATTGGAAAAAATGATTTGGGCTGAAGCTGATAAATTAGGCTATTTCATTAACACCGTAACAGAACCGGTTTTAGCCAAAGAAAAACAAGTTGTTAAAAATGAAAAAAGACAAAGTTATGACAACAGACCTTATGGGCACAACTTTTCTGTAATTTCAAAAAGTTTATACCCGGCAACGCATCCGTACAGTTGGGAAGTTATTGGTTCCTTGGAAGATTTACAAAATGCCACACTGGAAGATGTAAAAAGTTTTTACAATCGCTGGTATGTACCTAATAATGTTACGTTAACTATAGCTGGTGATTTTGATCTCAAACAAACCAAAGTATGGGTCGAAAAATATTTTGGAGAAATAAAACGTGGGGAAGCAATTCCTAAAATGGAAAAACAGCCGGTAACATTGACCGAAACCAAAAAACTATATTATCAAGATAATTTTGCCAAGTTACCGCAACTCACACTGACATGGCCTTCTGTTTATGAATACCATCCTGACAGTTATGCCTTGGAAGTTTTAGCCAGCTATCTTTCAAAAGGTAAAAAAGCTCCTTTATACAAAACCTTGGTAGAAAACAAAAAATTAACGGATGCTGCTGATGTTTTCCAATACAATTCAGAAATAGCGGGTCAATATATGCTAAGTGTTACTGCTTTTGAAAAAACAAATTTGAATGATGTAATGAATGGCGTAAATGAAGCTTTTAAAAACTTTGAGACCGAAGGAATTTCTCAACAGGATTTAAATAGAATTAAAGCGGGACAAGAAACTGCTTTTTACACGAATCTATCCAGTGTATTAGGAAAAGGATTTCAACTGGCGCAATATGAAATTTTTCTAGGAACTCCTGATTATATCAATCAGGATGTAAAAAATATTCTTGCGGTAACTACCGAAGATGTAATGCGTGTGTATCAAAAATACATCAAAGGGAAACACTTTGTTGCCACTAGTTTTGTACCAAAAGGAGAGGCAAATTTAATCCTAAATGGTTCATCATTAGCAACCGTTATTGAGGAAAAAATCATTGAAGGAAAAGAAGATTCATTTGATGCCAGCATTGCAGCAACGTATAGAAAAACACCTTCAAAATTTGATCGAACTATTGAACCCGCTTATGGAGAAAGCCCTGATGTACTATTACCTTCAGTGTGGAAAAGCAAGTTATCATCCGGTTTAAATGTTTTAGGTATCGAAAACCACGAAGTGCCTCTTGTTCAATTTCAATTGCAAATTAAAGGCGGAATGCTACTTGAAAATACCGATACAATAGGAGTTTCAACTATGCTGGCTGAACTGATGACAAAAGGTACCAAAAACAAAACTCCGGAGCAACTGGAAAATGCTATTGAAAGTCTAGGAGCCACAATTAAAGCGTATGCGACTGATGAATCCATTTTTATTTCAGGAAATACCCTGGCAAAGAATTACAATGCAACTATGGCATTAGTTCAAGAAATAGTGTTGCAACCCCGCTGGGATACCAAGGAATTTGATTTGATCAAACAAAGCACTTTAAGCCAAATTCTACAACAGAAAGCAGATCCAAATAGTATTGCCAGAAATGAATTCAAAAAATTAATTCATGGAAAAGAATCTATTTTATCAAACAACCGCATCGGTACCGAAAATTCTGTAAACAGTATTACTATTGATGATTTGAAAAATTATTACACTAAAAACACTGCTCCATCTGTTGCTGATTTTCAAATTGTTGGTGCTATTTCAAAAACAGATGTGACTTATTCATTAGCCACTTTAAATAAAAATTGGGAGGCTAAAAAAGTTACGATTCCTAAAATCGCAACTGTAAATACGGTTGCATCATCAAAAATTTATTTTTATGACGTTCCAGGTGCAAAACAATCTGTAATCCGAATTGGTTATCCTGCTCTTGCCGCTACTGACAAAGATTTTTATCCAGCCCAAATCATGAATTACCGTTTAGGCGGTGGTGGTTTCGCCTCACAATTGACACAAGAATTACGTGAAGGAAAAGGATATACGTATGGCATTGGTTCCTCATTTGATGGTTCTACGAATAAAGGTCCATTTACTATTTCTAGTGGTGTACGTTCTAATGTAACGTTTGAATCCGTTAGTTTGATAAAAGAAATTGTAGCGCAATATGGAAAAAATTTCAACGAGAATGATCTTGAAGTGACTAAAGGATACTTAATCAAAAGTAATGCAAGAGCATTTGAAACGCTTTCGGCAAAACTGGAAATGCTGTATGATATCAGTAACTACAACTACTCTGATGATTACGCGAAAAAACAAGAAAGCATTGTAAAAAACAGCACTATTGGAGCACTAAAAAAGCTTTCAGAGACGTATTTGAATACTGGTAAAATGATCTATTTAGTGGTAGGCGATGCTGAAACGCAATTGAAAAAACTAGAGCAGATTGGTTTTGGAGAACCAATTCTTTTGAATAAACCGGCGATAAAATAAACGCTGATTTAATATTCCGGGTTATACATCACTGATCGTCATTAGCCCAGATCGAAGTGAAAATCCCGGACTCAAAAAAATAATTTTTCTTGTCCTGAAAGAGCGACCAACGTAAGCTCCTTTCAGGATTTAGAAAAATATTTTTTCATGCTGTGGGCTTGTAATGTATAGCTGTCCCGATAGCCATCGGGATAGCTCCTAAAAATTTTATTCACTCATTTCGTCATATCGCTCCGGAACTTGCGGATCATACAGCGGACATTTGAATTCTTCCATTATATTCACTAATGTATCCATTGTCTTTCCTTCAGTACCATAACAATCAATTTTTATACTTTGGGGAGTCGTTCTGATGTGAAAAGCTCCTACACCAGTGTTGTTTTTCCAACTCTTATCGTCTACTTTTTCCCATTTTGAGAATACGGAAGCGATTCTATTCAAGATAACTTGAACAGGGAGTTCCTCTAAACCTTCAATTTCGGCTTGTTCTTCAATAATAGCTTCATAAACTTCGTGATGGTTGAGATAAATTCCCTCCAGATATTTCCAAAAAAGCAATTCGTACATAGTATTTTGTTTTACTTTTTAATATTCGAAAGTTCCGTATTCGCTGGTAATCGTCAGTTTTTTAGCATCGGCTGCCGCTACTCTACCTACGATTTGTGCATCAACATTAAACGATTTTGAAATCGCAATAATATCTTGGGCAACTGCTTCCGGAACATAAATTTCCATACGGTGACCGCAATTGAAAACTTGGTACATTTCTTTCCAATCCGTTTTAGATTGCTCTTGTATCAACTGAAACAATGGCGGAACCGGAAATAAATTGTCTTTTATAATGTGTAGGTTTTCTACAAAATGTAAAATTTTAGTTTGTGCTCCTCCACTGCAATGCACCATTCCGTGAATTTCATTAGAAGAATATTGGTCTAAAATTTTCTTGATAATTGGCGCATACGTTCTGGTTGGCGAAAGCACTAATTGTCCCGCATCTATTGGCGAATTTTCAACTGCATCTGTCAATTGTACTTGTCCGGAATAGATTAATTCTTCAGGAACCGCAGCATCAAAACTCTCCGGATATTTGGTTGCCAAATATTTCCCGAAAACATCATGACGTGCCGATGTTAACCCGTTACTTCCCATCCCGCCATTATAGCTTTTCTCGTAAGTAGCCTGACCAAAAGAAGCCAATCCCACAATTACGTCACCTGCTTGAATATTAGCATTATCAATTACTTTGCTGCGTTTCATACGAGCTGTTACTGTTGAATCTACAATTATAGTTCGAACAATATCGCCCACATCTGCCGTTTCACCACCTGTTGAATGGATAGTCACGCCAAAAGAATCCAGTTCTTTAATTAACTCTTCAGTTCCGTTGATAATTGCTGAAATTACTTCGGCCGGGATTAGATTTTTATTTCTTCCAATGGTAGATGAAAGCAAAATGTTATCCGTTGCACCAACGCACAATAAATCGTCAATATTCATGATTAAAGCATCTTGAGCAATGCCTTTCCAAACGGAAATATCTCCTGTTTCTTTCCAATACATGTAAGCCAAGGAGGATTTAGTTCCTGCTCCATCAGCATGCATGATAAGGCAATAATCCGTATCTTGAGTTAAATAATCAGGAACAATTTTGCAGAAAGCTTGTGGAAATAATCCTTTATCAATGTTTTTTATCGCATTATGAACATCTTCTTTGGATGCCGAAACACCGCGAAGCGCATATCTTTTTGAAGTATCTGAACTCATGTAGTATAGTTGTGAAGCCTGCTTTATGGCAGCTAGTTGTGCGGCAAAGATAATTATTTTTTTTGGGTTTTACCTATGGGGTTTCAGGTCAAACGCATTAAAATAAGTTGAAGTTTAAACCACATAGAAACATAGTGTTTATTCCTGCAAAAATAAATTTTGACGATGATAAGAGTTCACAATAGAAAAAAAAGCATTAGCTTTTTTTCTATGTCACCTAAATTTCGACTGTTCGGGACAGATTTAAATCAAAAATTAAACTAATTTCTATGTTTCTATGTGGTTCAATTTTTAATGCGTTTGACCTGATGGGGTTTTCAAGTGTTTCGTTAAATCTATAATCCGTCTATAAAGTGTAGTTTTATTTCATTAAATTTGTTATAATGTTTTATCTATTAGATAATTACATATAAAAATCAATATCTTAATACCGTATATCTTAATCGGCATTATCCTAAATTCATATTGATTTTAATTGAAGTTTATCAATAAATTACCTTTAAAAGTTTAACAAATTTTAAACCATGAATTAAACTTAGAAAAGTGGAAACCAGCGACCACTATAAAAAACGGGGCCTTGCCGAAAAGCCTTATGAGTAGGAAATTAAAACAACAACATCATGCCTAAATATGTAATTGAAAGAGAGATTCCCGGTGCCGGTAAATTAAACGCCGAACAATTGAAAGCTATTTCCCAAACTTCTTGTGGAGTGTTGGGTAAAATGGGACCACAAATCCAGTGGATCAACAGCCAAGTAACCGCTGACAAAATCTATTGTACTTATATTGCACCCAATGAGGAAATGATTCGTGAACATGCGAAACTAGGTGGGTTTCCTGCAAATTCCATAAATCGAATATCGGCAATTATTGACCCGACAACCGCAGAAGAAACAGTTTAGCAAACTAAAATTAAATGCATTTAACTTCAAAAAAAATGCCTATCCAAAACGGAAAGGCATTTTCTATAAAAAAACGTTTGTTATTATTTTACAAATAACAACTCTCTGGACATAGTCAATGTCCAAAGTTCATTATTTATCAGTAACTCTAGTCTGTCACAGTGGTTTCTGATGATTTCGAAGTATAGTTTTACAGTATTGCACTATTTTTTCACGACAAGAATCTCCACTCTTCTGTTGGCAATTCGTTCTGCTTCATTTTTTTCCGGCAACGCATATATGGGTCTAGTACTTCCAAATCCTTTATGACCCAATCTTGAAGTGGCAATTCCGTTTCTTATTAAATAATCAAATACAAATTTTGATCTTCTGTAGGAAAGTTTTACGTCGTTTGGGTTGTTGTTACAACAAATATGCCCGTATATATAAATTTTTAATTGAGGATTCATTTTCAGAACCTGAAGAAGATCCGAAAGAATTGGCTCTGATTCTGTAATTATTTTTTCTGAATTAAAATGAAAATTCAAATTTTCAAGTTTTATTAAATCCCCTATTTTAGCAGTATTGACTTTTTCAATTAGAGAAACATTATTTTTCGTTTCATCAACCGGAACTTCTTTGCCTCGCGTATTTTCAAAAGCTAAATTCCCGTTATCCAGTTTTTTCTTTATAGATAGCTTATCTTGATAATAAATTAAAACTTTTCGGTTATCGCTTTGATTTTTTAATTGTTGAAAATCTTCTCCCAAACCGTATAATTCAAGTTTTTCGCTCAGATGAACTTTATTAAATTCTAAAAGTGCGAGTACATTATTAGCTCTTCTAAAAGACAATTCCTTGTTATAAGAATTGGAATCTATACTATCACAATACCCTTGAATTGTTAAAACTTCTTTGCCTTTCGAATTTTCTAACCATTTACAAAAATCATGTTGTGATTTTTCATTAATTATATCTTGATTAAAATCAAAAAACAAAACCAGTTTATCTTGAGCGAATAAAGTCATCGTTTTAAAAAACAACAAAACCAAGAGGATCTTTATTCTCATAGTATAAAAAGTTATATTTTACCCTGAAATAACGCACAAATAAAAAAAATCGTATAAAAAAACACCCGATTCACTATAAAAGTGCATCGGGTGAAATTAAAAAAAAAATCTTTTATTTTGTAAACAACAATTCTCTGTATTTAGTCAATGTCCAAAGTTCATTGTCAACCAAAAGTTCCAATTTATCACAATGTTCACGGATTACTTCAAAATATGGTTTTACTGAATCGCAATATGCTTCCGCCATTTCTTGGGCATCAGTCAAAATATTCGCTTTCTTTCTTTCGTTTGTCATCGCTTCAACTTTAGAATTGATTCCTTCGATATGACCCGAAATTTCTCTGATTAAGATGATTTGCTCTTTGGCAATCGATTCAAATTCAGCTCCAAAAATATCTTTCAAACCTTTAACATTTTCAATTAAAGTATTTTGGTAACGAATAGCAGTAGGAATTACGTGATTTTTAGAAATATCACCTAAAACTCTACCTTCAATTTGAATTTTCTTAGTGTACTCTTCCAATTCAATTTCGTAACGCGCTTCCACTTCAATGTGGTTCATGATACCCAATTCAGAAAATAAATCCAAAGCTTGTTTTGAAGCTCTCGCTTTTAATGCTTGTGGAGTTGTTTTGAAGTTGCTTAAACCTCTTTTTCCTGCTTCGATTTCCCAAGCATCACTGTAACCGTCTCCTTCGAAAAGAATATTTTTAGAAACTTTGATATATTCTCTCAATACATTGAAGATTGCATCATCTTTCTTCATGTCTTTAGATTCAATCAAGCTATCAACTTCTTTTTTGAAATCTCTCAATTGTTTTGCTACAATGGCATTCAAAGTAGTCATTGCATTAGAACAGTTTGCAGTAGAACCCACAGCTCTGAACTCAAATTTATTTCCTGTAAAAGCAAATGGAGACGTTCTGTTTCTGTCTGTATTATCCAAAAGAACATCTGGAATTTTACCTACTACATTTAATTTTAAATCTGTTTTTTCTTCCGGTGATAATTTACCGGCAGTTACGCCTTCTAATTCAGCCAAAACTTTTGTCAATTGCTCTCCAATAAACACAGAGATAATTGCCGGTGGCGCTTCATTTGCACCTAATCTGTGATCATTACTGGCAGAAGCAATAGCTCCTCTCAATAATGCTTCATTATCATTTACCGCTTTGATCGTGTTAATGAAGAAAGTCAAAAATTGCAAGTTGCTCATAGGCGTTTTACTTGGACTTAACAAGTTAACTCCAGTATCAGTAGCCAATGACCAGTTGTTGTGTTTCCCTGAACCATTTACTCCTTTGAACGGTTTTTCATGGAATAACACTTTCAAATCATGACGTTCCGCCACTTTTTGCATCACATCCATCAACAAACAGTTGTGATCTACAGCCAAGTTTGTTTCCTCAAAAATAGGAGCCAACTCGAATTGATTTGGAGCTACTTCATTATGACGTGTTTTAACCGGAATTCCTAACAACATACATTCTTGCTCTAAATCTCTCATGTACGTTAAAGCACGAGTTGGAATAGAACCAAAATAATGGTCATCTAATTGTTGGCCTTTTGCAGAGGTGTGTCCAAGCAAAGTTCTTCCTGTCATCATAAGGTCAGGACGAGAATCTGCCAATGATCTGTCGATCAAGAAATATTCTTGCTCCCATCCTAAGGTTGCCGTAACTTTTTTGACATTTTTATCAAAATATTTACACACTTCGGTTGCAGCGTCGTCCATAACGGTCAAGGCTCTCAACAAAGGTGTTTTATAATCTAATGCTTCTCCTGTGTAAGAAATAAAAACGGTTGGAATACATAAAGTAGTTCCAAAAATGAATGCTGGAGATGTTGGATCCCAAGCGGTATATCCTCTTGCTTCGAATGTATTTCTAATTCCACCATTTGGAAAACTAGAGGCATCTGGTTCTTGTTGCACTAATTGAGCCCCACCAAATTTTTCTACCGAATCGCTACCATCATAAGATGTTTCGAAAAAAGCGTCATGCTTTTCAGCAGTAGTTCCTGTAAGTGGTTGAAACCAGTGTGTATAATGAGTTACTCCTTTTGACAGAGCCCACTCTTTCATACCCATGGCAATATAATCAGCTAATTTTCTATCTATTTTAGTTCCATGCTGAACAGCACCTTGCACTCCTTTAAAAGCATCTGAAGTCAAATACTGCTTCATTGCTTTATCATTAAACACATTCGAACCAAAAATAGTTGATTTTCTATCGGTTTCTTCAAATTGAACAGGCTTTCTGTTTGATGCTTCTCTCAAAGCTTGAAAACGTAATGTTGACATAAAAAATTATTTTATAGATTAAACCCCTAATATTTCGATGCAAATATAATTCAATTATTACTTTTATGAAATTTTACCTCTATTTTTTATGGGCAATTCATTAAATTTATCAAATTCTTAAAAAAGACGTCTAATAATAACAACATAATAATTTTAGCGACTCTATTTTTTTTAACTGCTGTTTTCATCAAAAAAAATTAAAACAGCAATTCCGATGTAAAAGAACTTTAGATTAAAATATTTATGGAAGTTAAAAAACCAAAAAGTATCTTTGTGCAACTTTAAATATTTCATTTATGATTGTCTGGATTTCTTTCTTAGCAGCAGTAATGCTTTTTCTTGCTCTTGATTTAGGCGTTTTCAACAAAACACCACATATTATAAGTTCAAAAGAAGCTGGTAAGTGGACCGCAATATGGGTTGCGTTATCTTTTATGTTTTCCGGAGTAATCTATTGGCTTTACAGTAATAATCACATTGCTAATCCTGATGCACTGAAGCCAGCAACAGCATCCATAAAATTTATTACTGGTTATTTAATCGAATTATCATTAAGCATCGACAACATCTTTGTCATTGCCATCATCTTCTCCGCTTTTAAAATTCCGCAAAAATACCAACATCGGGTTTTATTTTGGGGAATATTAGGCGCAATCGTTTTTAGAGGTTTGATGATCTTTTTTGGCGTCATGCTAATCAATAAATTCAGTTGGACAACATATGTATTTGGTGCTTTTTTAGTTTACACAGCTATGAAGATGCTGTTCACCAATGATGATGATAAATTTGAACCCAAAAAATCTTTTGTTTATAAAAGTCTCAAAAAAATAATGCCCATCTCAAATCACATTGATGAAGAGCATTTTTTTGTAAAAAGAAGACATATTACAGCTGCAACACCACTTTTTGTAGCACTTGTAGTTATCGAAGTAATGGATGTGGTTTTTGCTATTGACAGTGTTCCTGCAATTTTAGCCATAACAAATGATCCCTTTTTAGTTTTTAGCTCCAATATTTTTGCCATTTTAGGATTGCGATCCATGTATTTCTTTCTGGCTAATATGTTGGCAAAATTCAGTTATCTCGAATACAGCCTGATCGCTATTTTAAGTTTCGTAGGATTAAAAATGCTGCTTCATGATTTTATTGAAATTCCGGAATGGGGCTCGCTGGCTTTTATTGCATTATCCCTTATAATAGGGATTGCAGTGTCACTTAGAAAAAGCAGCAAAGAGTTTGTATAGCAATAAAAAAAATAAAAACACATAAAAAAAGGAAATCTCACGATTTCCTTTTTTTTATGATTAAAGCTTAAAAATTAATTTTTTGAATTTGACTTTCATTAATATTTAATGCTTTGATAACTTCTGCATAGTTGTTTGTGTTCAAAGTTTTAGTAAAACTTCCCGGGACAATTATTATTCTTAAAACTTGATTTGAACTAAATTCATTTGGAACCGTCGATAAATTATTCCCAACTAAATAAATATCCACATCGTTTACAGTGAAATCAAAATCAAATCCAAAATTTAAGGTTCCACTGGGAGAGTAATGTGTTTCTGGCAATAATTTCCAAACATCTTTGCCTTGAAACACTCCTGCAAGTCTATAAACTAAAACCACATCCGACTCAAAAATAGGTGGGTTAAACAGAACCGTTTTGGTGAAATTATTTGATGAAGTAAACGAAACATTCGTAACTTCAATAACCTCGGCTATTAATCCGCTCTGCCCGTCCTGCCCGTCTTGTCCAGGTATTCCTTCTGGTCCTTCACAACTTGAAAATATTGTTATTCCGATAACCGCTAAAAGTGAAATTATTTTTTTCATAAATATGGGTTTTTTAAATTCCCATTAAAGTTATATCTAAAATAATAAACAAAAAAAAATATTTTCCTAATTTTTATCTAAATTATTTGAATTGTTTTTCCATCAATCACCGCATGTTAAAACCAACAGTAATTCATCTAAGGGTTTGAGATTTTCAGCCTTAAACTGTCTAAAATCAGCCCTATTCGTCAGTTCGAACGCAGTCGAAAACCTTCATCGTATCTCGATTTTAGTTTATCCTGGGCGAAGTTAAAGAGTTCGATGAGACAAAAATATATTGATTAATGTTATGAACTGAATTAAAAGCATAAAAAAAAGGAAATCGTGAGATTTCCTTTTTTTATATACTATAAAATATTCTAACTAAAGACTATTTTTCTATCTCACGCATACTGTCCATTTTCTTATGAGCCAAGAAACCGGCAATATCTTCAAAATGTTCTACTACTCTTTTGTTTCCAAACTCGAAAACTTTAGTTGCCAATCCATCCAAGAAATCCCTGTCATGAGAAACCAAGATTAATGTTCCGTCAAAATCACGCAGCGCATCTTTTATAATGTCTTTGGTTTTCATGTCCAAGTGATTCGAAGGCTCATCCAGAATCAATAAATTCACTGGTTCCAACAATAATTTAATCATTGCCAAACGGGTTTTCTCGCCACCGGAAAGCACTTTCACTTTTTTGGTAACATCATCACCCTGAAACATGAAAGCCCCTAAAATATCTTTAATTTTAGTTCGAACATCACCCACGGCGATATCATCAATCGTTTCAAAAATAGTGGCGTTTTCATCTAATAAAGATGCCTGGTTTTGAGCAAAATAACCAATTTGTGCGTTATGACCTATTTCTAAACTTCCGCCATTTATTTCGATTTCTTTCATAATGGCTTTAATCATCGTTGATTTTCCTTCCCCATTTTTCCCTACGAAAGCTACTTTTTCCCCTCTTTCAATAACCATATTTGCATTCGAAAAAACCACATGATCGCCATACGATTTTGACAAATCCTTTACAATTACCGGATATTGTCCTGAACGGGCAGCAGGCGGAAATTTTAGTTTCAAAGCCGAAGTATCCACCTCATCAACCTGAACAATAACAAGCTTCTCTAACATCTTAACACGGGATTGAACGGCATCCGTTTTTGAAAACGTCCCTTTAAAACGATCGATAAAAGTTCTATTATCAGCAATCATTCGTTGTTGCTCATCATACGCTTTTTGCTGATGCACACGTCTGTCTTTTCTAAGTTCCAAATAATGAGAATATTTGGCTTTATAATCATAAATACGTCCCATTGTAACTTCGATGGTACGATTGGTAATATTATCTACAAAAGCTCTATCGTGAGAAATTACCACAACTGCTTTGGCTGAATTAATCAAGAAATCCTCTAACCATTGAATACTTTCAATATCCATGTGGTTGGTAGGCTCATCCAGTAAAATTAAGTCTGGTTTTTGCAAAAGGATTTTAGCCAGTTCAATTCGCATTCTCCATCCTCCAGAGAATTCTGAAGTTTGACGACTAAAATCTTCACGGATAAATCCCAAACCGATTAGAATTTTCTCTACTTCGGCTTCATAATTTATTTCTTCGATCGCATAAAATTTCTCGCTCAAGTCCGAAACTCTTTCGATTAATTTCATGTACGCATCACTTTCATAATCTGTACGAATGGTCAATTGCTCATTGATTTCATCGATCTCCGCTTTCATTGCAAAAACTTCTCCAAAAGCTTTCGAAGTTTCTTCCATCACCGTCGCACCATCTGTAGTCAATAAATGCTGAGGCAAATACGCCACAACAGCATCTTTTGGTGCCGAAATACTCCCGGTTGAAGGCTTGCTTTGACCCGCAATAATTTTAAGCAGCGTCGATTTTCCTGCTCCATTTTTACCCATTAGGGCAATTTTATCATTTTCATTTATAGCAAAAGAAACATCACTAAAAAGTGTTGTACCACCAAACTGCACAGAGATATCGTTAACTGTAATCATTTAGATTTTTAGATTTTTAGACTGCTTAGATTTTTAGACTTCTCAGCAAGTGTTTTTTAAAAGTGCAAAGATAGATTAATTCAGGAATTGGACAATTGAATAATTTATAACAATTTAAATTTTGAATATAAAAAATATAAAAATTAAACGGAGCACAATAATAATATTTTTTTATAGTTTTGTATCTGATATTTAGATATTTACTAACTAAAAAAATCTTGTATTTGAAACAAAAGAAAAATCTTAAAAACAACAAATCCCTAAATCATGATGAAAACAGTAATCCATGTTTAAACAATGTAAAAACAGGAGAATAGTGTAGAAAACAAAATCGATGTGTAAACGAAAAACCTAATTTTTCTAGGTTGAATGAAAATTTAAAAACTAGTTCATGAAAAAAACATTAACAATTATTCTCTTATGCGCTTTTAATTTTATTGTAGCTCAGAGCAATGAAGAAATTGTAAAGAAAGCTTGCGAAGTACAAACAAAATGGGGTTCTAAAGCCAAAAATAAAAATATTATTACGCTAATTGATTTTTCAAAATCGATCAACGAAGCAAGGCTTTATGTTATTGATTTAAAAAATAACAAAATACTTCTAACCAGCAATGTTGATCATGGTTCCGGCTCAGGAACTGGATTGACTCCCAGTTCATTTAGCAATATTGAAGGAAGCAAGGCCACTTCATTAGGATGCTATCTTACATTACAGACCTATCAAGGCATGTGGGGATATTCTTTAAGATTAGATGGTTTAGAAAACGATAAAAATTCGAATGCTTTGAAAAGAAATATCGTGGTCCATTCGTCAAAAAAAATGTTTAGTAAATTCAGTTGGGGATGTTTTTCTGTTCCGGACAATAATGCCAATCCCCTGATTGACTTGATAAAAAACGGCTCCCTTATTTACGCTTATCAATAAAAAACGTTTACTTAGCGGAACTTACACTAAAAAAAGCCTCAATCAAGAGGCTTTTTACATTGTATATAAAGTAGAAATTATTCTTTTCTCCACTTTTTTGATTCCTCAAAAACATGCTCCAGAATAGCTGCTTCTCTTTCGTCAAAATCCACGTTTCTACGACTCATTACTAATCGTGCGGTTTCAAAAGCTTTTTTAGTCACATAAGTGGTAAAACCGGAAGCGCCACCCCAGGAAAAACTAGGCACAAAGTTGCGAGGAAACCCACTACCAAAGATATTAGCACTCACTCCTATCACCGTTCCTGTATTAAACATGGTATTAATTCCGCATTTGCTGTGGTCTCCCATCATCAATCCGCAAAACTGAAGTCCCGTTTTAGCAAAACCTTCGGTTTCATAACTCCACAATTTCACTTCTTCGTAATTATTCTTTAGATTAGAATTGTTGCTGTCAGCTCCAATATTACACCATTCGCCAAGAACAGAATCTCCAAGAAATCCATCATGCCCTTTATTCGAATGCGCAAAAAGCACTGTGTTTTTTACCTCACCACCAATTCTGGAATAGGGCCCAACAGTTGTAGCGCCATATACTTTTGAAGCCATTTTTACTTGTGCATTTTCGCACAAGGCAAAAGGCCCTCTGATTACGGAACCTTCCATAATTTCAGAATCTTTACCTATATATATAGGACCTGCTGAAGCATTTAAAGTAACAAACTCTAACTTTGCCCCTTCTTCTATAAATATGTTCTCCGGCGCAATGACATTGACACTTTTTGGGATGGGTTGTGATTTCCTGTCTTCAGTTAAATATTCGAAATCCTCTCGTATCGCAGCATCATTTTTAGAAAAAATATCCCAAGTATGCTCAACTGTCAAGCAATCATCATGGTATTCAATAATTTCATAGGAATCAAAATCTACTTCTTCCTGCTCTTCATTAGTATAAAAAGCAATGACTTCATCCCCTTTAAAAATAGCTTGATTTGGTTCCAGATTACTAACCATCTCTGCTAAAACATCATTAGGAAGAAAGGAAGCGTTTATCATTACATTTTCTTCTAATTCTACCATTGGGAATTTCTCTGACAAATATTCCTCTGTCAATGTAGTTGTAGTTGACCCCAGACGCACTTCCCATTTTTGACGAATAGTCATGATTCCGATAAGAATATCAGCAACAGGACGTGTGAAAGTAAAGGGCAATAATGCATTTCGAGCGGGACCGTCAAAAAGAATATAGTTCATAAATAAATTGAATTGTAAATTGTTAAAATGTGATTTGGTTATCAAGGCCAAAGTTACAAATATTTTATCTGTTTACTTGAAAGCCGCCTTTCTTAATCCGATAAATCAATTCAATAAACTCCATAAAAAAAGCCTCCCAAAAAGGAAGGCTTGATTGTATTTGATAACAAGTTAAAATTATTTAACGTGTTTAGCGTATTTAGTTTTAAATTTGTCGATACGTCCTGCAGTATCAATAAGTTTAGATTTACCTGTGTAAAAAGGGTGAGAAGTTCTAGAGATCTCCATTTTTACAACTGGATATTCAACTCCATCAACTGTTAATGTTTCTCTTGTATCTGCAGTAGATTTAGTGATAAAAACTTCGTCATTTGACATGTCTTTAAATGCAACTAATCTGTAATTTTCTGGGTGAATTCCTTTTTTCATCTTGTTAATCTTTTTTATTTGTTAATTATAATTTGTCTTGAAGCTTTTCTTCTAACAGAAAAGGTATAAACTCCTTATAACTTTTTGTTTTACAATATTATTTTGAGTTTGCAAATTTACAATTATTTTCCAATAAACAAATCTTTGCATCACTTTTTTTATATAATCGTAAAAAACGATTTTTAGCTACGAATATATTGGGAATTGTTATATTTGTGGATTAATTTAAAAACAACAACAATGATAAATGAAATTATTAAAAAGAACGGGGTTACTTACGGAATTACTTTAGGTGTTATTTTAGCTTTAATTACGGCTACAATGTACGCAATTGATTTAAAATTGTTTGTTTCTGGCTGGATTGGAGGCTTGACATTTGTTATTTATTTAGTAATTGGTATTTTATTGCTTACAAAAACAAAAAAAGACATTAATGGATTTTTCTCCTTTAAAGATGCATTTACTGCTTTTTTCATTACCGTTGTAATCGCTCTTTTAATTTCAACATTATTAAGCGTTTTATTATTTAACGTAATTGATCCTAGTGCAAAAGACACTGTAAACGATTTACTTGTAAAGTATATGGCTGAAACATTACAAAAATTTGGAACACCAGCATCTGCCATAAACGAAGCATTAGCAAAAATGAAAGAAAACAATCCTTTTTCGACTTTAGAACAACTGAAAGCATTAGTTTTTAGCCTTGTTGGTTACTCTATATTAGGATTAATTTTGGCTGCATTTTTCAAAAGCAAAACTACACAAGAATAAAAATTAATGAATTTATCTATACTCATACCGCTTCTTAATGAAGAGGAATCACTTAATGAACTCTACAATTGGATCATTAAAGTGATGCAATCTCATAATTACTCTTATGAAATCATTTTTCTGGATGATGGAAGTACGGATAATTCCTGGACTATTATCGAAGGATTTGCAAATGAAAACCCTCATGTAAAAGGGGTTCGTTTCATGAAAAATTTTGGGAAATCACAGGCGCTACATGCTGGTTTTGCAAAAGCGAAAGGCGATGTCATTATAACTATGGATGCTGATTTGCAAGACAGCCCCGAAGAAATTCCGGGATTGTACGATATGATTACCAATGGAAAATATGATTTGGTTTCCGGATGGAAAAAGAAACGCTACGATTCCGTAGTGGCTAAAAACTTACCGTCTAAATTATTCAATTGGGCCGCCAGAAAAACATCGGGGGTTGAATTGAATGATTTTAATTGCGGACTGAAAGCGTACAAAAATGTTGTTGTAAAAAACATCGAAGTTTCAGGTGAAATGCACCGATACATTCCAGTTTTGGCGAAAAATGCCGGTTTTGGAAAAATTGGAGAAAAAGTAGTACAGCATCAAGCCCGAAAATATGGCGAAACTAAATTTGGAATGGAACGTTTCATCAATGGTTTTCTGGATTTGATTACCATTTGGTTTCTTTCGAGATTTGGAAAAAGACCAATGCACTTGTTTGGCGCCATGGGATCGTTAATGTTTATTATTGGTTTTATGCTTGCCGGATATATTGGTATTTCAAAACTATATCACATGTATAATGACATGCGTTATACCTTAGTAACTAACAATCCTTGGTTTTATATTGCACTTACCACAATGGTTTTGGGAACGCAATTGTTTTTGGCGGGATTTCTGGGCGAAATCATTTTGCGAACAAAAAACAATGAAGAACGTTATAAAGTTTCGAGTGAGGTTAATTTTTAAAATCCTCACCCCAACCCTCTCCAAAGAAGAGGGAGACGAAACCGAAAAATTTTGCTTAATACTGATTAATAAAGTTTTGTGACTGTTCGTTACTAATACCAATGTCTTTAATTTTGTCATTTCGACAAAGGAGAAATCACATAACGAGAGCAACTAGTGAGATTTCTCCTTCGTCGAAATGACAAAACAGCTAAATTTTATTTATAAGATGTATCTGGGGACAAGTAACGGACTGTCATATGAAGTTTTATCAAACTAGAATTCTGAAAATAACGACGAAAGAAACAAAATTGGGTATAAAAACTGATTTTCAATATAAACGTGACTAGCCCTGATAGTAGCGGCATCCTTTTTCTTTTTTTTCTTTAAAAAAAGAAAAAGATACAGCGGATAGCAGGACACGAGCGTAGCGAACTGACGAAGTAAACAGCTCCTATAAAACAGAAGTAACTCTATTTAAATTACGAATTTAGAAACGAAAAGACATATAGAATGGATATCAAACAAAACATTTTGGATGCGGTAAACGAATGGCTTACGCCAACATTTGATACGACAACACAGGAAGCTATTACCGAATTAATGACTACATCTCCTAAAGAACTGGAAGAGAGTTTTTATAAAAATCTTGAATTTGGAACAGGCGGAATGCGCGGTGTCATGGGTGTAGGAAACAATCGCATCAATAAATATACGCTTGGGAAAAGTACGCAAGGACTTTCGGATTACTTGCATACTGCTTTTCCTAACCAGCCCTTGAAAGCTGTTATTGCTTACGATTGTCGTCATAATAGTGATACTTTGGCCAAATTAGTTGCGGATGTTTTCTCGGCTAACGGTATTGAAGTTTATTTGTTTTCGGATATGAGACCAACACCAGAGCTATCATTTGCACTTAAACATTTAGGTTGCCAATGCGGAATTGTTCTTACTGCATCTCACAATCCACCGGAATATAATGGATACAAAGTGTATTGGGAAGATGGCGGACAAATTGTTCCACCGGAAGATGAGGCTATAATTGATACTATTGAAAATTTAAATTACAATCAAATCAAGTTCACTGCCAATGCCGATTTGATACATTATATTGATACGGAAGTTGATGAAGCTTTTATCAAATCGACTATCGAAAATGCCAGTTTTGGAACTTCGGCTGAAGCCAAAAAAAATCTGAATATTGTTTTCACTTCTTTGCACGGTACATCTATAAAGTCAGTTCCTGATACATTATCGCAAGCGGGTTATCCTAACGTGAATATTGTTGAAGAACAAAGAGTTCCAAATGGTGATTTCCCAACGGTAAAATCTCCAAATCCTGAAGAGCCGGAAGCCTTGACGATGGCATTGGCCTTGGCTGATAAAACCAATTCGGATATTGTTATTGGGACTGATCCTGACTGTGACCGTTTGGGAGTTGCGGTTAGAAATAACGAAGGCAAAATGACCTTGCTTAACGGAAATCAAACCATGATTTTGATGACTGCTTTTTTATTGGAGCAATGGAAAAAAGCGGGGAAAATCAATGGTAAACAATTCGTGGGCTCTACGATAGTTTCTACTCCTATGATGATGGAATTAGCCACTAATTACAATGTTGAATGCAAAATTGGTTTGACTGGTTTCAAATGGATCGCCAAAATGATTAAGGATTTTCCAGAATTGGAATTCATTGGTGGCGGGGAAGAAAGTTTTGGATATATGGTAGGCGATGCGGTACGTGATAAGGACGCAGTTGCGGCCACTTTATTGATTTGCGAAGTTGCGGCTCAAGCCAAAGCCAAAGGAAGCACCGTTTACAAAGAATTGCTGAAACTGTATGTTGACAACGGTTTTTACAAAGAACATTTAGTTTCATTGACTAAAAAAGGAATGGATGGTTTACAGGAAATTAATCAGATGATGATTGATTTACGCGAAAATCCATTGAAAGAAATCAACGGGCAAAGAGTAATTATGGTGGAGGATTATCAATCTTCAATTGCTAAAAACTTGCTTACCGACGAGGAAACCAAAATGGAAATCCCAAAATCAAATGTGCTGATTTATTATACGGAAGACGGTTCTAAAATTTGCGCCAGACCAAGTGGGACAGAACCTAAAATAAAATTCTATATCAGTGTAAATACCGAGCTCTATGATGTAGAGGATTTCACGGAAGTGGAACGCTCATTAGACGAAAAAATAAAAAATATTATTGCATCAATGCAATTGAACTAATTCAATACATGAACAGCAAACCCAGCATTAATGATACGCCACAGCTATTAAATTCGATTATCGGTTTAATAGACCAGACGCGTCATAATGTTGCAAAAACTGTCAACCAAGAGCTTACTTTATTGTACTGGAACATCGGTAAAAGCATTAACGATGAGATCCTAAATAACAATAGAGCTGATTATGGTAAGAAGATAATTCCAGTCTTAAGTACAGCACTTACCAATAGATACGGAGTAGGTTTTAATAAAAGAAATTTACAAAGTTTTATTAAGTTAAATGCTAGTATTGAAGATCTTTCAATTTTGCACACAGTGTGTGCAAAATTGAGTTGGTCACATATTAGAACATTGATTTATATTGAAAACAACATAAAAAGAGAATTCTATATTCAAATGGCTGTTCTTGAAAGATGGAGTGTCAGAACTTTGCAAGAGCGAATAGACAGTATGCTTTTTGAACGAACGGCTATCAGTAAAAAACCGGAGCAAACTATTATCAATGAGTTAGAAACATTAAAAAATGACAAAAAAATAAGTCCCGATTTAACTTTCAGAGATCCTTATTTTCTTGATTTCTTAGGACTGCATGATAGTTATTCTGAGAAAGATTTAGAAAGTTCAATTTTGGCACAGCTTCAATATTTCATCACAGAAATGGGAAGTGAATTTGCTTTTTTGGCTCGTCAAAAAAGGATAATCATTGATAATGAAGATTTTTATATTGATTTACTTTTTTACCATCGAGGCTTGAAAAGTTTAGTCGCTATCGATTTAAAGCTCGGAAAATTCAAAGCTGGTTACAAAGGGCAAATGGAATTGTATCTCCGTTGGCTAGAAAAAAACGAACAAAAAGAAGGCGAAAACAAACCTATTGGATTAATACTTTGCAGCGAAAAATCTGCTGAACAAATTAAATACTTAACGCTTGAAACTGACGAACACATAAAAGTCGCAGAATATTTAACCCAATTACCTGAAAAAAAAATATTGCTAGAAAAATTGGAAAAAGCCATAGCTATAGCAGAAAACAATACCCGAAAATAAATGAGCAATTTTAAAAAAATATTTCCTTTTATAATTCCCTATAAAAAGTACGCCTATTTGAACATCTTTTTCAATGTTTTATATGCGCTTTTCAGCACGCTTTCTTTTATGGCATTAATTCCAATGATGCAGGTTTTATTTGACCAAACCAAAAAAAATACGGTAGCACCAATCTATAAAGGATTTGTGAATACAAACCATCTTTTTGAAGATGCAAAGCATTATTTTGAAAGTACAAAACAATTTCTTGAGAATTCCTTAAGCTACTTCATCACAACAACTACAGCAACTAACGGGATAGGTTACACGCTATCAATCATGGTGGCGGTTATTATTTCAATCTTTTTATTGAAAAATTTGTTTGATTATTTAGCCATGTTTTTCATTACGTTTTTAAGAAACGGAATTTTGAGAGACATGCGAAATGCGATGTACAAAAAAACGATTGATTTGCCTTTATCCTATTTCTCCGAGAAAAGAAAAGGAGATGTAATTGCCCGAATTTCTGCCGATGTAAACGAGGTACAAACTTCTTTCTTATCAATCCTTGAACTCATTGTAAAAGAGCCTTTGACGATTATTTTCACGATAATCGCAATGCTTTCGATAAGCGTAAAACTGACTCTTTTTGTATTTATTTTCATTCCGATTTCTGGTTATGTTATCTCCTTGATAGGAAAACAATTGAAAAAGAAATCGACTAAAGCACAACAAGAACAAGGTATCTTTTTATCGACAATTGAAGAAACATTAGGTGGATTAAAAGTTGTAAAAGGATACAATTCCGAGCATTATTTCAATCAAATTTTTCAGGAATCTACACAACGTTTTTTTACCTTATCAAATAGTATCGGTAACCGACAAAATCTAGCTTCACCCGCAAGTGAATTTATGGGAATTATGGTAATTGCTATTTTACTTTGGTACGGCGGTCACATGGTTTTGATAGAAGAAACCTTAAACGGCGCTTCATTTATTGCTTATATGGGCTTAGCCTATAATATTCTTACGCCCGCAAAATCAATCTCGAAAGCATCTTATGCCGTAAAAAGAGGAAATGCGGCTGCAGAACGAGTACTGGAAATTCTGGATCAGGAGAATACTATTAAAAGCAAAGTCAATGCCATCAAAAAAGATTCTTTTGATGCTAACATAGTTCTTAAAGACATTAACTTTAAATACGAAGATGAGAATGTTTTAAAACACTTTTCACTTGAAGTAAAAAAAGGACAGACGGTTGCTCTTGTTGGACAATCCGGAAGCGGAAAAAGTACCATTGCCAATTTATTGACTCGTTTCTATGATGTCAATGAAGGAACAATAAGTATCGATGGAACGGATATAAAAGACATGAATTTACATTCTCTTCGGGATTTGATGGGATTAGTAACACAGGACAGTATTTTATTTAATGACACCATAAAAGCTAATATTTCATTAGGCAAACACAACGCAACCGATGAAGAAATCATTGAAGCCTTAAAAATTGCCAATGCATACGAATTTGTAAAAGACTTACCTCTTGGAATTTATACTAATATTGGCGACAGCGGAAACAAACTTTCCGGTGGGCAAAAACAACGTTTGTCAATTGCCAGAGCAGTTTTGAAAAATCCTCCAATTATGATTCTCGATGAAGCAACATCAGCATTGGATACTGAAAGCGAAAAATTTGTGCAAGTGGCGCTCGAAAATATGATGCAAAACAGAACCTCAATCGTTATTGCGCATCGTCTTTCGACTATTCAAAAAGCAGATTTGATTGTGGTGATGCAAAAAGGAAAAATAGTCGAGCAAGGAAAACATGACGAACTTATTGCAATGAATGGCACCTATAACAAATTAGTGACAATGCAGTCTTTTGAATAATGGTTTAAGATTGCACCTTTTTTGACAAATTAAAATCTTTAAATTATTCTATTTTTTAAATCTTAAAGTGTAAAAAATGTACATCAACAATCCAAACATAAAACTTCCTGAAGATCCAAATACTGTTGTTTGGAAATACCTTGACTTATCTAAGTTTCTTGATTTGTTGCTGTCACAAAAGCTGTTTATGTCTCGATCGGATAAATTTGAAGATCAATATGAAGGCACCTTTAGCGAACCAACTTTTGAAGAGATAAAAAAACTTTCCATTGACAATCCTGACTTTTTAAATTTTTACAAAACCCATCGGGAAAAAGTAGCCATTAGCAGTTGGCATATCAATGAATATGAATCATTTGCCATGTGGCAGATTTTCACGCAAAACAGTGAAGGTTTAGCGATTCAATCCACAATTGGCAGATTACAGGAATCTCTTGGTCCTGAAACAAATTTCAATCAATATATCGGGGAAGTGAATTACATCGATTATAAAAAGGAACATATCCCGTTTGACGATATGTTTTTCCCTTTTTTATTCAAGCGAAAAAGCTTTCAATATGAACGTGAAGTTCGTATTATTTCAGACATTGGCGAAAGCACTATTAAAATCAATGAAGGACTGAAAATCAGTGTAGATATCAATCAGTTGATTGAAAAAATATACATTCACCCTAAATCCGAAAACTGGTATAAAAATCTGGTCATTCAATTAGTAAAACAACTTGGTTTTGATTTTACTATTGAAAAATCAGACTTGGAAAGTGATATTTTGATTTAAAATTATCGCCTCTAAACCGGCTCGTAACCAATTATTTTCCATTCCTTTTTTGACAAATCGATATAGTAGTAATTCACCACATCTTTCTTATCGAATTCTCCATTTTTATTGGTATCCTCAACGGTTCTGTAGTACAAACGATTTCTAGATTCAATCAATTTCCAATCTATTAATTCCTGTAAATTATACGATATCTTAGTGAATTTTTTACCGCTAATTTCGCTTAAATACAATGCTTTTATATCACTTGTATCTAATTTTCCGTCTTTGTTTGTATCCATGTCGACCATCGTGTACACCATAATCTGATTATTGGTTTTATCAGCAACCGACTTCAAATACGTAGCTGTTTGAATCAAAACAGGCTTATCAGTCAATTTTCTAATGGAATCTGAATCTACTTTTTGAAATTTTATATTCTGTAAAAAGCCGGTAATTTCAAATTCTCCATAATTAGAAATGGTAAAACTCAAATCATTTACACTCGAAGAACCATATCGCGATTTTATCCCTTTCTCACGAATACTTAAATCAGCCACAGGATGAATCAAATAATCCGTCCCTTCCATTTGAAGCGGCAAATCGGCAATTTGTATTTGAGTAGAATCGGCTATGGCAATTGCTTTTCCTTTATTAGATCCGTTATAAGTCACTTTTGGCTTTTCGATTTCCTCTTTGCAACTGGCTAAAAGTAAAACTGCGATTCCTAATATTGTGATATGTAGTTTTTTCATGTTGTTGTACTATTAAAATTCAAATGTAATCATTTTTAAAAATGGTAATGGTATTCGGTACTTGATTTAACTAATTAAAATTGAGTTAAACTTATGCTAAAGCTAAGTGATTTATAACGGTTACAACTTCGCAGTCAATTTCAAATTAAAAACTCTAGTGGTCATGTAATTAGGAATCGCATATTGATTTTTAGAATACACATCCCGAACCCAAGTATTCGTAATGGCATTTTGATTGTCGAAAAGATTAAAAATCTCTAATCCTATCGCCAATTCTTTAAAGTTTTTGAACCAACCCGTATTATTCACTTTTTTTGTAGTGTTATCTATAAAAACTTTAGAGAAACCAACATCCACACGGCGGTAATCATTCAATCGACTTTGGTACAAATAAGGATCAGCATAGGATGGCGAACCTCCCGGCAATCCAGTATTATAAACTAAATTCAAGTACAATTTTATACTTGGAATATTAGGCATGTAATCTTGAAACAAAAGCCCAAATTTCAATCTTTGATCTGTAGGTCTGGCAATATATCCTTTATCATTGCTGTTTTCTTCTGTTTTCAAATAACCAAAACTAAACCACGATTCGGTTCCGGGTACAAACTCACCATTCAAGCGAACATCTAATCCTTGCGCATAAGCTATTGCATTATTGTTGGCTGCATAACGAATGCGAACATTGTCAATCGTATACGTATTTACATCTGTCAGCGATTTATAATACAACTCTGAAACCAACTTAAAAGGACGATCCCACATCTTAAAACTGTAATCATTCCCAAAAACAAAATGAACAGATTGTTGCGCTTTCGTATTGGGTTGCACCATTCCATCGGCATCTCTTAATTCCCTGTAAAATGGCGGCTGATGGTATAATCCTCCAGAAACCCTAAAAACCATATCTTTCTCCCAATCTGGTTTTATCGCAAATTGTGCTCTGGGACTAAAAGTAATTTGGGATTTCCCTGTTATAGTAGAGCCTATAACTTCCCAATTGTGCATGCGCACGCCGGCATTATACCAAACTTCACTCGTACCAATATTCGATTTCAAACTCCATTGACCATACCCTGAAAATCTATTGATGGAGTTAAAATTAGTCGCTCGGATATTTTGATACGGAACAAGCGGTCCGGTGTAAGGCGAATGCGGCTGGTCATTTTTAGGTAAATCAATAATTGGTGGATTCAATGAAAAACCAGCCGAATCAATTACCTCCCACTCTATTATTCTGTCACGAATGGATTCTCGTGTATATTTTATTCCCCATTCAAATTGATTTTTTTTCCAATCGTGGAATCCTTTTATCTCTGTATTTACAATTAGTGCGTCTAAATCATTTCTGGCATGACTCAGCTGAGAACCAATTCCTTTTGTAAAAGCGACTTCTCCAAAGGTTTCTGATCCAATGCTGGAATCCACTTCGCCTAAACGGTATTGGGCGAAAATATCAAAATATTCTTGTTCTAAAGTATGAAAAACAGAACCGATAAATTTCAAAGTAAAGTTATCCGAAACATTGAAAGTTGTTTTTAAAGCTCCAAAATACGTATCGTACTTATCCTTTTCCTGACCTTCATAAAAAACGGTAAGTGTCATAGGATTATCAATGGTTCCAAAATTAGTCTGTCTGGTTAATGGCTTATATTGGTATTTATTTTGAGAAATATTCCCCAGAAAACTCCATTGCCATTTTGCAGAAGCCTGAAAGTTTATATTGGTTTGAATATCCGCAAAGGATGGGGTGAAATTCGTTTGTGTTTCCTGACTGTTCACCAAAAGGCTGTTGTTGCGGTATCGAACTCCCGTAACCGCAGACCATTTTTTATTCTTGGAAACAGCATCAATGGAAAGGCTTCCGCCAAGAAAACTCGCTTCAAGGCTTGCGCCAAACTTAACCGGTTTTCTATAGGTAATATCTAAAACCGAGGATAATTTATCTCCAAACTTCGCTTGAAAACCTCCCGCTGAGAAATCAACATTTTGCACCAAATCCGTATTGGTAAAACTCAACCCTTCTTGTTGTCCCGAACGAATAAGAAACGGACGATACACTTCAATTTCATTCACATAAACCAAATTCTCCTCATAATTTCCACCGCGTACGGCGTATTGCGTACTCAATTCATTATTAGAATTTACTCCGGGTAAGGTTTTCAAAATGTTTTCGATACCGGCATTAGCTCCTGGAATTTTTCGGATGATTTCAGGCTCAATTGTTGCAACACCCTGAATCAGTTTTCGGTTATTGGATGTCACAATCACTTCACCCATTTGTTCTTCCTGATCACTCATCACTGGGTTGAACTCTTTTTGTTCATTGGAATCCAAAGAAAAAGTTATCGCTATTTTTTTTAACGAGACATGCGTAAAAACTAACGTTACTTTTTGATTCGCAGGAACTTTTATATCGTAAAATCCATTTTTATTGGATTGAGTGCCAATACTGGAATAAGAAACATTTACGTTTTCTACCGGTTGATTGTTTTTGTCTAAAATGACTCCTTTTATTCTAGCCGTTTGGGCCAATAAAGGTAGGCTTACGAAGCAAAAAAAGAAAACAAAAATTAATTTATTAGTGCTCAAATGATTTGGTTTTTATTTTTTTTGGCTTCTAAAAAAACGAGTTTCAAAGGTAGTTGAATTTCCTACATTATCAATCACCACAACTTTTAAATCATTGGCACCATCAGCTACAATTCCATCATTGAAATAATGAGTTAATTTTCTGGTTTTGTTATCATATTCGAATAGTACCCATTTTCCGTTTAAATAGCCGTTGTATGATTTTATACCTGACACGTCATCGTAAATAGAAAGCTGAATTGTTTTTTGCTCGCTGATCCATTTCCCTTCTACAGGAACGGCCATACTAATTTTTGGTGCAATAGTATCTGCAACTAAAGCATATTTTCCTAAAATTTTAACCTTTGTATTGAAAACGCTGTCTTTTCTATAGGTTGGATTGTAATTTACTTTTCTCCCTTCGATTCTGCCAATGAACATTTTTTCTCTTTGCGCTTCAGTCGATTTTGTATCTTCAATTGAAACCGTAAAATTAGTGTGAGCAGGAACAGTATCGTCGTGTAAAAACAAAGTATCATTTTTCACATCAAAATTCAAATCAAAATCTTCGTAAAAAGTTCCCGCAGGAAAGAAAACCGACATATTTGCTAAAGCAAAATTGCTGTCTTTATTGGCTTTCACAAAATAATTCGACTGAACAGGTTCCGGACTGATAATTGTAGGCAATACATCATATTGAACAGGAATAGCTATAGTTTTTTTATTTCCAAAGAAATCTGAAACTTCAATACGATACAGCGATGCTAAATTTGGCGTTACTTGTAGCACTCCTTTATTTTCATCAGCTTGGATAATGCTCAAATTATACGGGTTTTTCATGAATAATTTCTGAACCCGTTGTTGCATTTTCTTATATCGCGAATAATCGATCAGCGCATTAATGTAACGCATGTCGTCAAATGAATACGTATTGAATTCATATCCGAAATTTGGTTTTCCATTATAAAAAGACTGCACTTTATACACTCCGTTATTATTAAACGAAACATCATCAGTGTCATAAGCAGAAATGCCAAAACCTATTGTACCATTTGCAACTACTTTATCTGATAGGTACGTTCCGTCTTTTTGCAATGAAACATTCAGTAATAAAGGTCGTTTCGAATGATTGACCGTAGTTTTCGAATCTAAAGGATACACATAAACTCCTGAAACAACGGGTTTCTTACTATCCTTTAAAAATTTATTGTACCCAAAAAGCATCGGATTTATTATAAACTCTGTTTTAGTATCCCGAAATTCAAAATGCAAATGTGGTCCTTCGGAAGCTCCTGTATTTCCAGAAAAAGCAATGATTTCTCCTTTTTTGACCACCATTTCATCTGGCTTAAAAAACATTTCAATTTCAAATGATTGTGCTGCATAATGCGTTTTCTTGATGTAGTTTTCTATTTCACCATTGGCCATTTTTAAATGCCCATAAACGGATGTATATCCATTGGGATGGTTGATGTAAATAGTTTTTCCGTTACCAAAAGTAGATATCTTTATTCTTGACACATAACCATCGGCCACTGCATACACTTTTAATCCTTCTTTTTGTTGCGTTCTTAAA
This sequence comes from Flavobacterium glycogeni, assembly GCF_048286775.1. Classification (NCBI taxonomy): domain Bacteria; kingdom Pseudomonadati; phylum Bacteroidota; class Flavobacteriia; order Flavobacteriales; family Flavobacteriaceae; genus Flavobacterium; species Flavobacterium glycogeni. The sequence continues at coordinate 22,736 of NZ_JBLVPV010000023.1, read as the reverse complement.
TCAAAACCTGCATGAAAATGATTGGGTCTCAACTCTCCAAAATTCCCGGATAATTGCATCGGAATATCTAATGGTGAACTAAAATAATCTTTTGGATAGTCAACTTGTGCAAAAACAGAAGTGCAAAAAAATAAAAAAAATACAGAAAATCTCATCGTTTACATTTTTGCTAAGATAAAAAAAGTATTCAAAACAGCGCTAAAAAAAATAGTTCGTAACCATTTGTAAAACTGATATTTAATTAATTTAATGCAAAAAAAAAAATAAAATATTGCAAAATTAAAAAGGAATACTAACTTTGTATGATTATGTAATGAATAAGATATATAATGAGTGCAATTGCAGAAATTATTGATACTCTTGAAAATAAGATTGAAAAACTTTTTACAAAAATGAAAGGTTTGGAGAAAAATAATCAAGATTTGAAAAACGAATTAACAAAAACTGCATACATAATACAAACTCAATCACAAGAGATTGAAGCGCTAAAAACGCAGTATGAAACACTCAAAGTAGCAAATACATTACTAGGCAGTGACGATAATAAAAGAGATACGAAGCTTAAAATAAATTCATTAATTCGCGAAATTGATTACTGTATAGCACAGCTATCAGATTAATAAAAGATATGGACGAAAAGCTTAAAATTAAAATATCAATCGCAGACAGAGTCTACCCGTTAACGGTTGATTTCTCGCAGGAAGAAGGCCTTAGAAGCGCTTCTAAAAAAATTGATAAGATGATCAAGCAATTTGAAGAAAATTACGCGGTTCGTGACAAGCAAGATGTATTGGCAATGTGTGCTTTACAATTTGCCTCGCAAACGGAACAAAAACAAATTGATAATGCCATAGATGGAGAAGCAACCATCGAAAGAATTAAAAAAATCAATGCGATTTTAGATCAATATCTCGACAAATAAACGTTCTTTACAAAAACTAAGATACTGCCTACATTAGTTCATATTTGGTAAACTCAACACTAACAATTTAGAATGAGCAAATCATCACTACTAAAGCATGCCACACTTCGGTGAGGAAACTTGAACAGTGAGTTAGCTCAAAACTTGTCTTTTCGAGTTTATACAAGCAATCTAATGTAGGCTTTTTTATATATAAATTTTAACAAACATGGACAACATATTAACGATTATTATTTCAGGAATTATAGGTATTGCGGGAGGTTTTGGTATTGCCAAACTGATAGAAAAAAGCAATATTTCAAACTTAATTAAAAACGCAAAAAAAGAAGCAGCATCCATTTTGAAAGATGCTAATCTGGAAGCTGAAAACATAAAAAAAGATAAAATTCTTCAAGCAAAAGAGAAATTTATTGAATTAAAATCAGAACACGAACAAGTTATTTTATCCCGTGATAAAAAAGTTGCCGAAATAGAAAAAAGAGTTCGCGATAAAGAATCTCAAATTTCTAATGAATTATCAAAAGCTAAAAAAGTAAATGATGATTTTGAATCTAAAACTTTAGAATACACCACTAAAATTGAAAATCTAGATAAAAAACAAACTGAAGTTGACAAATTACATAAAAGTCAATTGCAACAATTGGAAGTTATCTCTGGTTTATCTGCTGAAGAAGCTAAAGATCAATTGGTAGAAGGATTGAAAGCAGAAGCAAAAAGCAAAGCAATGTCTCATATTCAAGACACTATTGAAGAGGCAAAATTGACGGCACAACAAGAAGCTAAAAAAATTATCATCAATACCATTCAAAGAGTTGGTACAGAAGAAGCCGTAGAAAACTGTGTTTCTGTATTTAACATTGAATCTGACGATGTAAAAGGTAGAATCATTGGTCGTGAAGGTAGAAATATCCGCGCACTGGAAGCTGCAACTGGAGTAGAAATCATTGTAGATGATACACCGGAAGCTATTATCCTTTCTTGTTTTGATCCTGTACGAAGAGAAATTGCGCGTTTGGCATTACATAAATTAGTAACTGACGGAAGAATTCACCCGGCTCGTATTGAAGAAGTAGTAGCAAAAACTGCTAAACAAATTGACGATGAAATTATAGAAGTTGGTAAACGTACCGTTATTGATTTAGGAATTCACGGATTACATCCTGAATTGATTAAAGTGGTAGGACGTATGAAATACCGTTCTTCTTATGGACAAAATTTATTGCAACACTCCCGTGAAGTTTCTAAGCTTTGTGGAATCATGGCTGCTGAACTTGGTTTAAACGTAAAACTGGCTAAAAGAGCTGGTTTATTACACGATATTGGTAAAGTTCCAGATGCCGAAAGTGATTTACCACACGCATTATTAGGAATGCAATGGGCGGAGAAATACGGTGAAAAAGAAGAGGTTTGTAACGCTATTGGAGCACACCACGATGAGATAGAGATGAAATCCTTATTATCGCCAATTATTCAGGTTTGTGATGCAATCTCAGGTGCAAGACCAGGAGCGAGAAGACAAGTATTAGATTCTTACATTCAACGTCTAAAAGATCTTGAAGAAGTAGCTTACGGATTCAGCGGTGTAAAAAACGCTTATGCCATTCAAGCGGGTAGAGAACTTCGTGTAATTGTGGAGAGCGAAAAAGTTTCTGATGAAAATGCGGCTAACTTATCTTTTGATATTTCACAAAAAATCCAAACGGAGATGACGTATCCTGGACAAGTTAAAGTAACTGTAATTCGTGAAACAAGAGCAGTGAATATTGCCAAATAATTTATTTTAATTTTACATATAAAAAAAACTTCTCATCACTGAGAAGTTTTTTTTGCATTATATATAAAGAAAAACAGCTTTAAAATATGCGGTCTATTATCGAAATCCGCTGATTAATCATTATGACTGTCCGTTACTTGCACCAAGCTACATCTTAGGAATAAAATTTAGCTATTTTGTCATTTCGACGAAGGAGAAATCACATAACGAGAGCAACTAATGAGATTTCTCCTTCGTCGAAATGACAAAATTAAATACATTGGTATTAACGGACAGTCATATTAATCATTCAAGCTATCGTTGAAAATAATTTTAAAAGTAGTTCCTACTCCTACTTCACTTTCAACGAAAACAGTCCCTTTCATCGACTCTATTTGATTCTTTGTTATATGCAATCCTAATCCTCTGGCTTCTTCATGCTTGTGAAATGTTTTGTACATTCCAAAAAGGGAATCTCCATATTTTTTCAAATCGATACCTAATCCATTATCTGAAATCGACAACGTTTTTTTGCCATTTTCCAATGAGAAAGAATATCTAATCTCTACGGTTTTGTTAGGATTCGAATATTTTATGGCATTTGTTGTAAAATTCAACAAAACACTTTCTAAGTATGCCGGATTAAAATCGACAAAAACGCCATCAGCAATATCATTTATAATGGTAACTTGATTGTGATTTTTTAAATTCTTAATCAAATCCAAAGTCTTATTTAAATATAAATTCAAGTCTAATGATTTAATCGGAATGTTCGAATTACTTTGTATTAGCACCAATTGGGTCAAATTAGCTATTGTTTCGTTTAAATCATTCGAAACAGTGCGCAAATGAGACAACATTTCTTTGTTGCTCTCTAAATTATCATCGGCATCTATAAAGTCTAAAAGTGATTTAATATTACCCGCTTGCGTATTTAGATTATGCGATACGATATGTGAAAAATTCAATAGTCGGCTATTTTGCTGACTATACAATTCCATTGTTTTTATTAACTCTAATTCTTTTTCTTTTTGGGAAGAGATATCAGTGTGCGTTCCTATAACTCGCAATGGTTTCCCATTGATGTCCCGCTCGATTACTTTTCCTCTATCTAAAATCCATTTGTACTTGCCACTTGACGTTAAAACACGGTGGTAATTTTCATAAAAAGGTATTTTATTGTCAAAATGATCATGAATATCAGAATAATATTTTTTTAAATCATCGGGATGCACAATTTCATCCCAACGTTCCGGATTATCAAAAATATCCAAAGACTCCTGCTCTAGAATTTTCATCGATTGTGAGGAATAGAAAACTTTGTTGGTCGTTAAATTCCAATCCCAGACTCCGGCTGTAGAAGCTTCCAGAGCAAATTTAAAACGCTCTTCAGAAATTTTAAGTTTGATTTCCTGTTCTTTTAAGTCCGTTACATCTGAAATTCTTCCATAAAAAGCAATATTCCCATCAGGATATAATTCTGGTTTTGATGAAACTTTAAGCCAACGCAATCCCTTTTCAGGTAATAAAACCCGAAACTCAAAATCCCATCTTGTAATGTTTCGTTTTGCGCTTACCAATGACTGAAAAAACGACAATCGATCCGCCTCAAATATCCTGTCATAGACAAGGAATTTGTCACTGTCAAAAAAATGATCCGAAGACAACTCAAAAAAATCGTTTACCGATTTACTCACTAATGGGAATAAATAGGTATTGTCAGGAGCAATCACAAATTCAAAAATTAAATCTGGAATCTCATTAAATAATTTATTGTAAAAATCATTTACCTCTTGGCAATTTTCGTTTTGGGGAAAATCAAAAACCATAACTACTTTTTATATCATTTGAATATGCCAACAATTTAGATTATATTTTTTATTAAACCGTCAAATTAACAATAAAATCGCATCAATTTAATGAGATAGTAGCCTTGCTATTTAGAAATTTCATTTTAGATTCGATCCGTAAACTTTTTCTTTCCTAAATAGCGCTGAATTAGCAATTATAAAACAAAATATTATTTTCTGGGATGAAATGAATTTAGAACTTGCGTCAGAAACTTTCGGTCAAGATGCACGTATATTTCTGTTGTCGTTATCGATTCATGACCAAGCATCAACTGTATGGAACGTAAATCAGCACCATTTTCTAAAAGATGTGTTGCAAAAGAATGGCGTAAAGTATGCGGACTAATGATTTTATTCAAATCAATTTTGACTGCTAAACTTTTAATTATAGTAAAAATCATAGCTCTGGTTAACTGTTTTCCTCTTCTGTTTAAAAAGAGCGTATCCTCAAAACCTTTTTGAACAGTACTATGTGTCCGAATCGTATTCCTGTAGATTTGAATGTATTTCTGTGTCAAATCACTTATGGGCACAAAACGCTGCTTATTTCCTTTACCCGTTATTTTAACAAAGCCTTCCTCAAAGAATAAATCAGAAATTTTTAGGGAAACTAATTCTGAAACCCGCAATCCGCAGCCATAAAGGGTTTCAAGCATCGCTCTATTGCGTTCCCCTTCGTTAGATGTTAATTCGACAGCCGCAATAAGATTGTCAATTTCATCGACCGTTAAAGTATCTGGAAGTTTCCGGCCTGTTTTAGGCGTTTCAATGAGTTCTAATGGATTGTTTAATCGGTAATCTTCAAATATCAAATAGCCAAAAAAACTTTTAAGGCCTGATATAATTCTGGCTTGCGAACGTGGATTGACTTCCTTTGAAACACTGTAAATAAATTGTTGCAGTGTTTCTTCCTCTATTTGTATTGGCGAAACTACTATTCCATTTTCTGTAAGAAAAAGACACAGCCGTTCTATATCGAAAGAATAGTTTTCGATAGTGTTTTTTGACAAACCCCGTTCGATTCTCAAATAAGACTGATAACTTTTGATGTATGAACTCCAATTCATGTTTACAAAGAAAAGCTTTTTTTAGGCATAAAAAAACCTCCCAAATTGGGAGGCTTAGAAATATTATATTTAATAAAATATTAGAATTTGTAACCTAAAGAAACTTGAAACACAGAATTTTTAGATTCCGATTCACCAGGAAATAATTCTTTCTGCCATCTGGTTACACCCAAATTATAACGCACGCCTAACATCAAATTTTCAGTAATATCATAGGCTGCACCAAAATTTACACTAAAATCGGTTGATTTAACATCATCTTTAATATCTACATCGTTCTCTTTGGCAGACACCAAGAAACCAATTTGAGGTCCTAATTCCAAACTAAAAGCATCAGCTACATAATATTTAGCCATAACTGGAATAATGATATAATTCAGTTTCGTATCTCCTCCTTCATCAAATTTAACTCCTTGTGTAGAGTATAGCAATTCAGGTTGCACTGCGAATTTGTCACTTACCATACATTCTCCAAAAACTCCTACGTGAAATCCTACTAAAGCGTTTGAATTTACTCCATATTGATCAACATCAGTAATTGAGGAAATGTTCAAACCTCCTTTAACTCCAAAAGACATTTCTTCTTTGTCTTGGGCATTTGCAAATCCAAATGTGAATACTGCGGCTGCCGTTAAAATAATTTTTTTCATGATTTATCATTTAAAATTTATAGACCCAAAGTTAAAAAATCATCTATAGAATCACTTATTAATCAATAAAACTCGTTGAACACCAAATTAATCCGATTAAAAACAACAAAAACTAACATTTAACAACTTGATTTAGAGCTATTTACGTAATTACAAAACGATTTTGCATAAAAAAACAGACCTAATCAGCAACTTAAAACAGCATCAACTTGATTTTAAAAGTAAGTGAATATTATAAGTAAAAAATATAAAATTATAATATTTCTATACTTTAAGAGTTTTATCTTGCAGGTTCAAATTAAGAACAATAATTAAAAACAATATTATGAAAAAGACAATTTTGGTTACCGTTTTACTGCTCGCTATTTCAAGTACTATGCAAGCTCAATTAGTTAAATTTGGAATTAAAGCTGGTTTAAACTACGCCAATCAAACCGGAAGTGATATTACAATAAACAGTGGTAATTATGACAAGGAAGCCATTACCAGTTATCACGCTGGTTTAGTAGCCGAGATTAAGTTAACCGATGGTTTTTCTGTTCAACCCGAATTATTATATTCGACACAGGGAGCAACATACAAATATGCAGCTACAGAATTCAAAAAGGAGTTAGGTTATTTATCAATTCCGGTTTTGGCAAAATTTCATTTGAATAAAACAGTCAGTTTAGATCTTGGTCCACAAGCATCTTTTTTATTGAGTGAGAGAAAAGAATTTAATGTAGAAAATGCAGAAACTTTTGAATTTGGAGTAGCTGGAGGTTTAGGTCTTAATATTACTAAAAACTTTTTTCTACAAGGTCGTTATGTATTAGGACTAACTGAAGCTTCAAAAGAAGCCGAAGTTAAGAACTCTGTTGTTCAAGTATCAGCTGGATTTACGTTCTAATTCCAATAAAAAATTAAATTTATCAAAACCGTTCTTTAAATTGGAACGGTTTTTTTATTTTTACAAAAAACGAACTATGAAAATCATCATCATCAACGGACCAAATCTTAATCTTTTAGGCAAACGTGAGCCCGAGGTTTATGGCAGTCAAACTTTTGAAGAGTATTTTACCTCTTTACAAATAAAATACATGGCCCTGGAATTGACCTATTACCAAAGCAACATAGAAGGAGAATTGATCGATAAAATTCAGGAATTTGGCTTTTCATACGATGGTATTATTCTAAATGCCGGTGCCTATACCCATACTTCCATTGGCATTGGCGACGCCATAAAAGCCATTACAACCCCTGTTGTTGAAGTGCATATTTCGAATACATTTTCGCGTGAAAGCTTCAGACACCAATCTTATATTTCTGGAAATGCAAAAGGAGTTATTCTGGGTTTTGGTCTAAAAAGTTATGAATTAGCCATACAATCTTTCTTGTAGCTCCCCAATTAAAATAAAAATATTCCTATAAATGTTTAACAAATAATTAATACCCTCTTTTTAAAGTTCTTATATTTTTGCGAAAGAAAAAACTTTCATGAAAAAATATTACCTACTGCTGATTTCTTTGGTATCACTTACCAACCATGCACAAATAAAAGGAACCGTTTCGGATGAAAAAGGGAATCCCCTGCCTTTTGTAACCGTTTTTCAAGAGGAAACCTATAATGGAACTACCTCAAATGAGGTCGGAAAATATGAGTTAAACCTGAAAAAATCGGAAAAGCAAACAGTCGTATTTCAATTTTTAGGTTTTAAAACGCAAAGAATAACAATTCAGAAGGATAAGTTACCGTATTCATTTGACGTTAAAATGATTGAAGAAAGTTATTCTTTGAATGAAGTTGTAATCAACACCAAAATTAATCCTGCAATTGCTATCATAAAAAATGCAATTGCCAGTAAAAAAGAAAATACCGAAAAAACAGCTCGTTTCAACGCCGATTTTTATTCCAGAGGTATTTTTAAACTAAAAAATGCCCCTAAAAAAATATTCGGTCAAAAAATTGGTGACATGAATGGCTCTTTGGATTCTACAGGAACCGGAATTATTTCATTGTCTGAAACTTTCTCTAAGATTACTTTTGAAAAACCCAACAATTTAAAAGAAGTGGTCACCGCCTCTAAAGTAAGCGGAAGAGACAATGGCTACAGCTATAATACGGCCCGATCATCTTTTTATGATTTCTATGACAATACGATTGACTTTGGGGTTAATATGATTTCTCCAATCGCAAATAATGCGTTCAATTATTATAAATATAAACTGGAAAGTACTTTTTATGATGCCAATAATCAAATGATCAATAAAATAAAAGTTACTGCAAAACGTGACAGCGAACCTGTTTTTGAAGGTTACATTTATATTGTTGAAGATTCATGGGCCATATATGCCGTTGACTTGGATATAAAAGGATACCGAATGAAAGAGGAATTTGTTGATGTCATGACCTTAAAACAAAACTTCAGTTACAATAAAAGCAGTAAAATTTGGGCTAAAAATACCCAAAGTCTTGATATTTCAGCCGGAGCCTTTGGAATAAAATTCAATGGAAAATATACCTATGTGTATAGTAATTATGAATTTGTAAACTCCTTTGCTAAAAAAACTTTTTCAAATGAAATTACAAGTGTCGAAATAAATTCAAATAAAAAAGATTCTGTTTTTTGGAATAGCAACAGGCCCATTCCTTTAACAATCGAAGAAAGCACCGATTACATTCGAAAAGATAGTATTTACAAGGTTCGAAATTCTAAAATATATTTAGATTCTATTGATGCAAAAGGGAATAAATTCAAACTGCTGAAGATCCTAACGGGTTACACTTATAAAAATAGTACCGAGAAAAAATCCTTTAGTTATGAAGGATTATTAAATCTGGGCTCCTTAAGTTTCAATACCGTTCAAGGATATAATTTTGATTCTGGATTTAGATACACCAACTGGAAAAATCAGGAAAAAAAAGGAATATACACTTCCATCAGTACAAAACTCAATTACGGTTTTGCTGAAGATCGTTTGCGTGTAACAGGGCAATTTATCCATCGGTTCAACAATCAGAATTATGCCACTGTATACTTGACAGGAGGCAGTTCCGTCAAGCAATTTAATCCCAATGAACCCATCAGTAAAGTTATAAACACGATAAGTTCATTGGCATTCAAGAACAATTTCATGAAGTTGTATAATCTAGAATCGGCAGCTATTGGGTACAGCCAGGATATTGTAAATGGAGTAAACCTAAATGGAAAGATAGAATACCAACAACGCAAACCATTATTCAACAACACTGATTTCTCTTTGTTTAGCAAGGACGATTTATACACTTCTAATAATCCGCTGGCACCAGATGACTTTATTACTCCTGCTTTTGAAAAGCATCATTTGATGAAAGCTACTCTAAATGCAAAAATAAATTTTGGAAACAAGTATTCCTCGCGTCCCGATGGGAAATTTAACATCCGAAATGAAAAATATCCGACTCTTTATTTAGGCTATGAAAAAGGGTTTGCTGCCAATGAAAAAAAATATGAATTTGACCACATTAATGCACGATTAACCTATGATTTAAAATTGGAAAACAAAGGAACTATAGGAATGAATTTAAAAGCTGGTAAATTTTTGAATGCAGAAAACATCTCCTTTGTAGACTACAAACATTTCAATGGAAATCAAACACATATAGGCCAGTCAGAACGCTATTTGAATGTTTTCAACTTATTGCCTTATTATTCCAACAGTACAAACAACCGCTATTTTGAAGCACATGGAGAATACAATGACGAAGGCTATATTATGAATAAAATTCCGCTGTTGAATAAATTAAAATCAACTTTAATACTGGGTGCTCATACACTTTCTACACCAAATGTTAAGCCCTACACAGAATTTACGGTTGGTTTGGATAATTTAGGTTTTGGGAAATTTAAGATGCTACGTATTGATTATGTGCGTTCTTACCAAAATGGTTTCCAAGGCGACGGAGTAGTTTTTGGACTTAAATTTTTAAACATTTTAGAGTAAAACAACAACAAATAGTTTAACAACAAGAAAAAAGGCACGAGAACTAATCTTCTTGTGCCTTTTTTAGTTTTTATAATTTTAAAAAATAATTTAAATAATGAAATTAATTCGGTTCTACATGAATCAAAACGTGACCCAATTCCGGGATTTTCTCTCGCAAAGTGTCTTTCAGTTTATGTGCTAAGTCATGTCCTTCTTTTACTGTAATATTTGAATCCACAATTGCATGTAAATCTACGTGATATTGCATTCCTGCTTTTCGAATAAAACACTTTTCCGTATCTATGATTCCGTCTACTTGAAGTGAAACTATCCGAATTTGTTCAATTAAATCATCGTATAAATGTTCATCCATTATTTCCCCCAAAGCTGGTCTGAATATTTGATAACTATTATAAAGAATGAATCCTGAAGCAAAAAGTGCTGCCCAATCATCGGCTGATTCGTATCCATTACCTAAAATCAAAGCAATTGAAATCCCAAGAAATGCCGCCACGGAAGTTATTGCATCGCTGCGATGGTGCCAGGCATCAGCTCTCAGTGAGGAACTATTGGTTTGAATGCTCCTTTTCATCACTAATCGAAAAGAATACTCTTTCCAAATAATTATTGCCCCAAGAACGATTAATGTCCATGGTTTTGGCAATTGATGTGGTGTGCCAATATTGATGACACTTTCATAAGCAATAATGGTGGCAGAAGTGATTAAAAAACCAACAACCAAAAAAGTGATTAAAGGCTCTGCCCTTCCGTGCCCATAAGGATGATTTTTATCCGCTGGTTTATTAGAATATTTAATTCCAAATAACACCAAAAAAGAAGCAAAAATATCAGTGGTAGATTCAATTGCATCCGCTATTAAAGCATACGAATTCCCGAAAAATCCCGCCAATCCTTTTATAATTGCCAGACATGTATTTCCAACAATACTAAAATAAGTAGCCTTTATCGCTGTTTGTTCGGTTGACATGATCTTTTTCTAAAGATTAATTAAAATTAAAAACGTTTAAGTAAACCGTATTGAATGCTTAGATTCAAATCCTATTTGGTTTACTTAAACGATATTTTATAATTATTTATTTGATTTATGCGCGTACAATATTGGCTCCAATGGCTCTCAATCGTTCGTCAATGCGCTCGTACCCTCTGTCTATTTGTTCAATATTCTGAATGGTACTCGTTCCTTTTGCCGAAAGCGCTGCAATCAATAATGAGATTCCCGCACGAATATCCGGAGAAGACATTGTAGTCGCTTTCAATTGTGATTTGAAATCGTGTCCCATAACAACTGCACGGTGTGGATCACACAACATGATTTTAGCTCCCATATCGATTAATTTATCAACAAAGAACAATCTGCTTTCAAACATTTTTTGATGAATCAATACATCACCCTTCGCTTGAGTGGCAACTACAAGAACAATGCTCAATAAATCAGGAGTAAATCCAGGCCAAGGTGCATCTGCAATTGTTAGAATAGAACCATCAATATCTGTTTTTACTTCATACCCATCTACGTGAGCAGGAATGTATATATCGTCTCCTTTACGTTCCAGAGTAATTCCAAGTTTTCTAAAAGTATTAGGTATAACACCCAAATTATCCCAACTTACATCTTTTATCGTAATCTCCGATTTTGTCATTGCAGCAAGACCAATCCAACTTCCTATTTCGATCATATCAGGAAGAATTCTATGCTCACAACCACCTAAACTTTCAACACCTTCAATAGTCAATAAGTTAGATCCAACACCCGTTATTTTAGCTCCCATGGAGTTTAACATTTTACACAATTGTTGTAAATAAGGTTCACAAGCAGCGTTATAAACTGTTGTTCTTCCTTTGGCCAAAACGGCAGCCATAACAATATTAGCGGTTCCGGTTACGGATGCTTCGTCCAGTAACATATCGGCACCTTTCAATCCTTTAGGCGCTTCTACACCATAAAAATGATCTTCTCTGTTGTAACGAAACTTAGCTCCAAGATTTATAAAACCTTCAAAGTGAGTATCCAATCTTCTGCGTCCAATTTTATCACCACCTGGTTTTGGAATATATCCTTTTCCAAATCGTGCCAAAAGTGGTCCAACAATCATAATAGATCCACGAAGAGAACCGCCTTCTTTCTTGAAGGCTTCGGTTTCTAAATACTCTATATTCACTTCGTCAGCTTGAAAAGTATAAGAGCCAGATCCTGTTTTTTGGATTTTAACTCCTAAATTTCCTAAAAGCGTAATTAGTTTGTTGATGTCAATAATATCAGGAATATTATTAATAATCACTTTTTCAGGCGTTAAAAGAACAGCACATAAAATTTGTAATGCTTCATTTTTTGCCCCTTGTGGCGTGATTTCTCCTTTTAGACTAATGCCTCCTTCTATTTTGAAAATTCCCATTTTTTTTTAGGTTATGGGTTACGGGTTATGGGTTATGGGTTGCTCATAAAGAACGCATAACTCTTAACCAATAACTGTTTTATAAAGGTTTTCTATTTTGATTTTTGTGCGTCGGATTTGGTTTTCCAGTTTTTACATTCTTATTGCTAAGGATTTTTGGCTGCCCTACCGGCAAGATTTTATTCGAAACCCGTTTATTCGTTCGTAATAAATCAGTAGTATTCAGCAGCTCTTCCGTACTTTGAAGCAAATTCAGCTTACCATCTGACAATTCGTATAAATGTTCGAAAATGACATCATCTTTAACGGTGTCTTTGTTCCAACTCAAATAGGATTTTTTCATGTGATTAGCGATCACTTTCACTAAAGCACTTTTCATCTCTCCATCTTCCCATTTATTGGCCACATCAATCATGTATTTTATGTTGTTGCCATAATACCTGTATTTTGGAAAATTCTGAGGATAACTTAACACATCCGGTTTCAATTGTAATACTTCACGGGATGGAATTGGATACGGAGAATCAGCCACTAATTTAAAATCAGACATGATAAAAATCTGATCCCACAATTTGTGCTGAAAATCAGGAACATCACGCAAATGCGGATTCAAGCTACCCATAACCTGAATAATGTATTTTGCAGCTTTGTTGCGCTCCACATCATCTTCAATTTTAGTTGCCTGATCAATCAGTTTTTGCAAATGGCGTCCATATTCCGGAATAATCAAATGCGATCTTTCCGCATTGTATTCCAAATGATGCACCACATCGTTCGAGTTTTCTTTAATATATTTTGAATTCATATTCGAATGTATATTTTTTGATCTTACATGCTCTTTTTCGAAGATTTATAATCATTCGAGTATATTGCATCAAAAATTTTGTTTTATATCTAAAGAGAAATAATTCCCTTAATGGTAGAAACTTCTAGGTATTTATCTACTATTTCTTGCGAATCTTTCATGGTTACGTCAACAGATATACTGGTAAACTTGCCCGTCCTCGATTTTGTCGTTTTTATAACCGCTCCCATACAATCAAAAGCCAACTCAACACGTTCAATATTATCATTATCTGTTGGCACAATAAATTTAAATAAGTATTCCGCCGGCCATGTATTGCTCATATCCAACTCTACTTTTAATCTATCATAAAATTCTTGAGTGTTCTTATCCATTTTCTATTTAAAAATAAAGGCAAATATACAGTTTCAAACGTAAATTATGAATTTTGAATTATGATTTTTTACCTAATATTATTTTAACCGCAATGATTTTTTCAAATCCCAATAAGTTTAAGTAAATTTGCCCCTTATTTTTTAAAAGTGCAGAAAGAAATCATAGTTATCATTGGCGGTCCAGGAACAGGTAAAACAACTATCATCGATGGATTGATAGCTAATGGATATTGTTGCTATCCCGAAATTTCGCGGGAAGTAACTTTAGAAGCAAAAAAACAAGGAATCGAGCAATTATTCCTCGAAAAACCACTGCTATTCAGCGAATTACTTCTTGAAGGAAGAAAAAAACAATTCCAGAATGCTTCAAAAGAGCCACATGAAGTCGTTTTTATTGACCGGGGAATTCCGGATGTTTTGGCTTACATGCATTATATTGGCGATAGCTATCCTGCTACTTTTGATATAGCTTGTCGCGAACATAAGTACTCTAAAATCTTCTTTCTTCCGCCTTGGGAAGAAATCTATATTAGCGATCACGAACGTTATGAAAACTTTGAACAAGCTAAACTCATCTGTAATCACCTTACTGAAACGTATCAAAGTTACGGCTACGAACTGATAGAAGTCCCTAAAGATACCCTGGATAACAGAATTCTTTTTATCTTAGACAAAATTAGTTAAAAGTTAAGAGTTAAGTGTTGTGTGCACATGCTAACTGTATTCATCAACAACTTATAACTTATAACTCATAACTCTCAAACAATGACTGAAGCGTTAGCTATTCTTCAAAAATATTGGAAACACGACAAATTCAGGTCACTGCAAAAGGAAATTATCGATTCCGTTTTAAGTGGCCAAGATACTTTTGCATTGATGCCAACCGGCGGAGGCAAATCAGTCTGTTTTCAGATTCCGGCAATGATGAACAAAGGGATTTGTCTTGTAATTTCGCCATTAGTAGCGCTGATGAAAGATCAAGTTGCTAATTTGCAAAAGCGAAACATCAAAGCCATTGCATTAACTGGCGGCATCAGATCCGAAGAAATGATTGATTTGCTGGACAATTGTCAATTCGGTAATTATAAATTTCTCTATTTATCTCCCGAACGCTTGCAATCTGACTGGATTCTGGAACGAATAAAAAACCTTCCCATAAACTTAATTACCATTGATGAAGCGCATTGTGTTTCGCAATGGGGACATGATTTCCGACCTGCTTATTTGAAGATTTCCGCATTAAAAAAACATTTCCCTAAAGTACCTTTCCTTGCATTAACGGCTACTGCGACTCCAAAAGTCAAAGAAGACATCATTACTGAACTGGGATTGCATGATCCGCAAGTGTTCGAAAAATCATTTGAAAGAGAAAATATCGCCTACATGGTTTTTGAAGTGGAAGATAAACTTTTCAGAACAGAACAAATCCTGAAGAAAAACCCGCAACCATCAATCATTTATGCGCGAAACAGAAAATCCTGTTTGGACATTTCCTCACAACTAAATTCGTTAGGATTTAAAGCAACGTATTATCACGGTGGACTTTCGTCCAAAGAAAAAGATAAAAACATGCAGTTGTGGATGAATGAAGACGTACCCGTTATTGTGGCGACCAACGCCTTTGGGATGGGAATTGACAAGGCCAATGTAAAAACTGTAATTCACATTCAACTTCCCGAAAACATGGAGAATTATTACCAAGAAGCGGGACGTGCTGGAAGAAACGGAGAAAGAGCATTTGCAATCTTATTGACCAGCCCTTCTGACATAATACAAACTGAAAATCAATTTATAAATATTCTTCCCGATAAAAAGTTTTTGAATCTAATGTATGTCAAACTCTGTAATTATTTCCAGATTGCTTACGGAGAAGGAATCAACGAACAGTTTACATTCAATTTGCATCATTTTTGTTTAAAATATGAATTCCCCACATTGAAAACATACAATGCGATGCAATTTCTGGATCGACAAGGAATTATCAATTTGTCTCAAGAATTTTCTGAAAAAATCACGTTACAATTTCTTATTCCTTCCAAAGAAGTGATTCGTTATATGAGTTTGAATCCTAATGACGAGGAAATTATTTTGGCAATATTGCGAACCTATCCCGGAATTTATGAAATGCAAACTGCTTTCAACTTACAATTGATTGCCAAAAAATCAAATCACAAGGAATCTGAAATACAAGCAGTTTTACATAAATTAAAAGAAAAAGAGATTATTGAGTACCATTCGAAAAATAATGATGCCACAATATTATTTAATGAAATTCGAGAAGATGAAAGAACTATCAGTCGGGTTTCAAAATATTTAGAAAATCAAAATCAGTTAAAAAAAGAACAACTCCAGTCCGTTCTTCATTATGTCAATGAGAAAAAGGTGTGCAAAAACAAACTGATTTTGAATTATTTCGGCGAAGAAACAAACGTTGATTGCGGTATTTGTTCGTTTTGCATTACCAAAAAAATCAAGAAAAAAGATAGTACGTTACTTTCGAAAGAAATCATTGCTTTATTGCAAACCGAAGATTTAAATTCGAGAGACATTCAAAATAAAACTAAAAACAGTCCTGACGAAGTTATCTTTGTACTTCAGGATTTATTAGAAAACAACACTATTTTGGTTAAACCAAATAATAAATATACTTTAAGAACATAATGGAAAAATTACGAATTATTTTTATGGGAACGCCCGAATTTGCTGTGGGAATATTAGATACAATACTTAAAAACAACTACGAAGTTGTGGGTGTCATTACTGCCGCAGACAAACCTGCCGGTCGTGGACAAAAATTAAAATATTCAGCAGTAAAAGAATATGCGCTAGCCAATAATCTTACTTTATTACAACCTGTAAACCTAAAAGACGAAACTTTTTTATCGGAATTGAAATCATTGAATGCCAATTTACAAATTGTGGTTGCCTTCAGAATGTTACCAAAAGTAGTATGGGAAATGCCATCGTTAGGAACTTTCAATCTTCACGCTTCACTCCTACCGAACTATCGCGGAGCCGCACCTATTAATTGGGCAATAATAAATGGAGAGACTAAAACGGGCGTGACTACTTTTTTTATTGACGATAAAATTGATACCGGCGCAATGATTTTAAGCTCGGAAACACCAATTGACGAAACCGAAAATGCGGGTCAATTGCATGACCGATTAATGGATTTGGGAAGCAAGACCGTTATTGATACTTTGGAGATGATTGAAAAAGGAAATGTGTCCACAATTATTCAAAAAGACACTGCCGATATTAAAACGGCTTACAAACTTAACAAAGAAAATTGCAAAATAGACTGGACAAAACCGGCTTTAGAAATAAACAATCTGATTCGAGGTTTGAGTCCGTATCCAGCAGCTTGGTGTTTTATTGGAGATAAAAATGAAGAGTGGAATGTAAAAATATACGAAACTAAAATTGTTTTAGAAGATCATAATCACACGATTGGAAGTCTGATTTGTACCAAAAAAGAAATGAAGGTTGCGGTAAAAAATGGATTTATACACGTGTTGAGTTTACAATTTCCAGGTAAAAAGAAGATGAATACACCCGAATTGCTCAATGGAATCACATTTTCAGCTGAGGCAAAGGCCTATTAACATCAACAAAAACGGGTATTTTGTTCATTTTAATCAGAAAAAACCTTGCTTTTGTTAACAAATAAAACAAGTTATCAACAAAACAAACTAAAATCGTACAAAACGCTTGCAAGGAACGTATTTCCTACTAAATTTGTGTATTAACAATTTTTTTTTAACCAACAATTAATAACTATTTATTATGAACAAATCAGAATTAATCGATGCTATCGCTGCTGATGCAGGAATTACAAAAGCTGCAGCTAAATTAGCTTTAGAGTCATTTTTAGGAAACGTAGGTGGTACTTTGAAAAAAGGTGGAAGAGTATCTTTAGTAGGTTTCGGATCATGGTCAGTTTCAGCGAGAGCTGCTAGAGACGGTAGAAATCCTCAAACAGGAAAAACGATTCAAATCGCTGCTAAAAATGTAGTGAAATTTAAAGCTGGTGCAGAATTAGAAGGAGCGGTAAACTAATTTAAGTTTTCCAATATAACTAAAACCTTCCAGATGGAAGGTTTTTTTATGCATTTCAACGATTTTATTTTGTACTATTATAATAAAAAACTTAAATTTAATAAAAATTATATTCCGATGATTACAGATAAACTAAAAAAAGGATATCTGCTTATTGCAGAGCCTACGATAATTGGGGATCTATCATTTAACAGATCGGTAATTTTATTAGCTGATTATAATCAGGAAGGATCAGTTGGTTTTATAATTAACAAACCTTTGAAGTATACCATTCATGATTTAATCCCGGATATTGACGCACGATTTAAGATTTATAATGGCGGTCCAGTAGAACAAGACAACCTTTATTTCATTCATAACATTCCAGATTTGATTCCTAATAGTATCGAAATCTCTAATGGAATTTATTGGGGAGGTGATTTTGAATCGACAAAAGAACTCATCAATAAAGGCGTAATTAACAATGATAACATCCGATTCTTTCTAGGGTATACAGGTTGGGACGAAAACCAATTAGAGAGCGAAATGGAAAGCCATTCATGGATTATTACCGCAAATAGCTATGAAAATAAAATAATTGGAAAATCAGCAACACATTTCTGGAAAGAACAAATCATGGAATTAGGTGGAGAATACCTCATCTGGTCTAATGCCCCTGAAAATCCATACTTAAATTAAGTAGTACCGATCATTTCATTAAGCTTTTCAGTCAATTGGACTGATATAGCGGTAGTAAATACTTTTTTTCGGTATTGGGTTATCGGTTGAATTCCTTTTATCACATTAGTAATAAATAATTCATCCGCTTTTTGAAGGTCAAACGGAGAGATTACTTCCTCTACAACTTCTAAATTTTCTATTTTTTTAGCCAAAGCTAGAATCTGCTTTCTCATAACACCATTCAAACATCCTTCAGAAATCGGGGGGGTAATTAGTTTGCTTCCCAACAGCATAAAGATATTCCCCTGCAATGCCTCAACAACATTTTTACTGTCATTCAATAATAGACAATTATCCAAACCATTTTCATTCGCAAAAATGCTTCCTGTTATATTTATGATTTTATTAGTCGTTTTAATAGACGAAAGCAATTGTTTTGTAATGTAAAAATCTTTGTATAAATCTACTTCATATTGCTTTTTTTCAATTGAATACAACGTGTTCTCAAGTGCTACTGTATGGATCAAAAAAGATACCGTATTATTTTGTGGTAAATAATAACCTCCATCATTTCTATAAACGGTGATTCGGGCTCGAGAAGAATCAGTCAATGCCTTTTTTTTCACTAAAGAAAGTATTTGTTCTTCAAGATATTCCATGGTAAAATTCATTGGAATTTCCATTCGAACGACACGCATCGAAGACATTAACCTAAAATAATGATCCTCGAGAAAAAGGATTTTACTGTTTAGTATTTTAACCGTTTCAAAAACGGCATCGCCATATAAAAAAGCTCGGTTTTGTGTCAATATATTAGCATCCTCAGATACAATAGTCCCATTAAAATTAATCATAAAAAAAGCCCTAAATTTTATTCAGGGCAAATATAAGTTATAAAATACTATTTTACTATACGGAACCGATGAGATGTTTAAGATCCGAAATTTGATTTTCCCACAGCAATGTTGCTTCATCAACCTCATCCTTATCGGCAAAATCAACAACCATTAAAGATACATCCTTGGTTAGTTCATCGACTAAAATATGCAATTCAAAAAAGTATTCCGTGTCTTTGCTATTCTCATCGACCCATTTGAATTTTACTTTTTCACCTGTTTTCTTGGAAGCAAGTCTGGCTTTTTCTTGGGAGTCATTCCAAATGAAGGTAAAAAACTCACCTCGAGAGTTCACATTATCGGCAAACCATTCAGACAAACCTGACGGAGTCGATATATATTGATACAATAATTGAGGCGAAGAATTTATGGGAAACTCGATTTCGTAACGTACTTTTTGATCCATGAGCTACATTTAATTTTTTGGAAATATATAGAATATAACTCCGAAAAAAAAGCATTTTTAAAAATATTTTTTTTTATTAAAAATATGCTTGCAAGCATTAATTTTATTTTTATATTTGCACCCGCATTCAGGGATGGTTATCCATCCGGAATCATGGCGAGATAGCTCAGTCGGTTAGAGCGCAGGATTCATAACCCTGAGGTCCCGAGTTCAAATCTCGGTCTCGCTACCAAGGTAAAATCCCTAATACTAAAGTGTTAGGGATTTTTTTATGCTTGCACTTTTTTGTTTTACTAAAAATACACCATTAGAACATAAAAAAGTATTCAAAAATCAAGATTTATATCCACGAATTAGACATCCTTCTATAAAATCAATTATCAAAATAAGAGAAAATGAAGTTCTTTCAAGAGATTTGAATCTACAGGACATTGCTATTGAAAGCTTAAAATCAAAAAATGCAAGATCTATAAGGATTTAAAACTTTATGACTTGCAACTTTAGGGCACGACTAAAATTTCTTAAACACTCCCTTAAAGCTCACTAACCAATAACTTTACATTATGATTTGTTTTTTAATAAAAGAATACGTTTTGTTAAAAGTATCATAATATCCTATAAACATCCTACAACTAAGTTTGCCCTTGAAAATCAAACTTTACAAAAAATGAAAATCTTAGGACAAAAATTATTGTTTTTTTTATTTGTTTTTTCTGTTCATTTAATTAATGGACAAACAAAAACAATTACAGGAAAAGTAACCGACCAATCGGGGCTTCCATTACCAGGCGCCAGTATAATGGTCAAAGAGAGCAAACTAAGTTCCATATCAGATTTAGATGGAAACTATTCCATTAAAGCTGAAAATGGGAAAACGTTAGTATTCTCCTTTATGGGTTTTAAAACTAGAGAGATTTTAACTTCCGACGCATCTAAAGTAGATGTGGTATTGGATGATAATTCAATGGCTTTGGGGGAAGTCGTAGTAACTGCTTTAGGTATCAAAAGAGACAAACGGGCTCTTGGATATGCTTCACAAGAATTAAAATCAGATGACATCAATAAAGTCAACTCCACTAATTTTGTTTCCAATTTATCAGGAAAAGTGGCCGGTGTTCAAATAACAGGTTCCGGAAATGGAATTACAAGCTCTTCGAGAGTGGTGATACGCGGCGATAAATCTTTAAACATTAATAATAACAGCCCATTATTTGTTGTTGACGGAATACCGATTAACAACAACACGTATGGAGTTGGAGGCAACTCAACCAATCAACGTGATTTACCAACGGATTATGGAAATGGCGCATCCGAAATAAACCAAGAAGATGTAGAAAGTGTGAATGTATTAAAAGGTGCAGCGGCATCTGCCCTGTACGGATCAAGAGCGGCAAATGGTGTTATTGTCATTACCACAAAATCAGGTAAAAAAAATAAAGGACTCGGCGTTTCCATTTCTTCCTCTTTCATGACAAGTGAAGCGTTAAGACTACCAGAAATACAAGGTGTTTACGGTGCAGGATCGAAACTAACCTATGATCCGGGAGCAGATACTAATTTAGGTCCTAGATTAGATGCCGGATTGTCTATTTTACAAAACGGAAGCCCAGGCTATTCTGTTGGTCAAGGAGTAGCACTTCCTTTCCAATTCAGATATGATTTGAATGACTTTTTCAGAAAAGGAAATTCAATTTCTAATTCGGTATCCATAACCGGTTCAGATGAGAAAACTAACTTTCGTTTGAGTTATGGAAAAACCACAAGTGAAGATATTGTACCGAATTCAAATTTAAAAAGAGACAATATCAGTTTAAACTTAAACTATAAAATTTCTGATAAATGGAAAGTAATAACGATAGCTACCTATACAAAAAGCGGCAGTGACAATACTCCTGTAACAGGATATGGAAGTCAAGGGCTGATGTATAATCTATTATGGAATCATACCAATGTTGATTTAGACTGGCTTAAGGATTATTGGATTATAAAAGATGTCAAACAAAACAGCATGTTCAGCTGGGGAGACAATCCTTTTAAAATTGCTTATGAAAACATCAATGCCTTTAAAAAGGGACGTCTATTTGGAAACATGGCATCAACGTATGATTTCAATGAAAACCTTTCTTTAATGGTTCGAATGGGAATGGACAATTCTAATGATTTCCGTTGGTCACGAAGACCTATTGGATCTTCCAGATATCCACAAGGAATGTACCGTGAACAAAGTATCGCTTTTACGGAGTACAATGCAGATGCTTTACTTACTTACGATCGTACTTTTGGAGATTTCTCCACAAAATTTTCTTTGGGTGCAAACCGAATGAATCAATACACATCTGAAGGTAAAATTGAAGGACAGGGAATTAGTATTCCTGGAATTTACAACTTACAGAACATTAATGTAATGCCTATACAATCCCGAAATATTTATAAGAAACGTATAAATAGTACTTATGGAATGGCAAATATTGGCTACAAAAATTATCTTTATTTAGATCTGACCGCCAGAAACGACTGGTCTTCTACACTTCCGGCAGATAACAATTCTTATTTCTATCCTTCGGCATCTTTGAGTTTTATCCCTACTTCATTGTTTGAAATGAATAAAAACATTGATTTTTTAAAATTTAGAGCAAATGCGGCATCTGTAGGAAATGATACTGATCCGTACCGTTTAGTAAAAACGTATGAAAATGGAGCTTTAGCAGGTACATTAACAAATCCAAGTACTATTTTAAACAGCAATTTGAAACCTGAAATCGCAACATCCTATGAAGTAGGTGTTGAAGCTCAGTTTTTCAACAAAAGAGTAACATTATACCAAACACATGTATTATATAGTCCAAATTTCATCTAAAAACACATAGCTATATCCACAGATACTCATTACCTCTTTTTTGCTTGTAGCTTTTACGAGGTTAGTAATGAAATC
>NZ_JBLVPV010000022.1:0-68667 GCF_048286775.1 Flavobacterium glycogeni | reverse complement strand
TTATCACTTGATCCTATTATCTTTAGATTACCTCCACTTATTAATGGTAAAAACAAACTGGTGATTGTTAAATCAAACGATAATGAAGTAAATAATCCAAAATTCGTATTCCTTAAATTTCCTCCTAAATAATGCTCTTTTGACCATGTGAGATAATTCGTTAAAGAACTATGCTCAATCATCACTCCTTTAGGATTACCTGTAGATCCCGAGGTATATATTATATAGGCTAAATCTCTAGCCTTATTAATATCGGTAATATTTGATTTAGAATAGTTTTCCTGAACTTTATAGAATTCTTCCAGAAAATTCAAATCGACTACAACCTTACAATTACTGTTATTCTGTATATAATCAATACGTTGTTTAGGGTAATTGATATCGATTGGAATATAAGCAGCTCCTGATTTTAATATCCCTAAAATAGCTATAATCATTTGTTCACTTCGATCCATCTTAATTCCTATCAAATTATTAGGTTGGATGGAATAATTTTCTCTTAAATATAATGCCAATTGATTGGATTGCTCGTTAAGTTCTTTATAAGTCAATTCGACTTCTTCAAAAATAACAGCAATACTATTAGGTGTTTTTTCAACTTGATTTTCAAATAAATCGATTATGGTTTTATCTTTTGAATAATCAACTTTTGTATCGTTAAAATCGACTAGTACTTGTTGTTTATCTGCTTGAGTTAAATAATTAATGTTTTCTATTCCACTTTCAGGTTGCTCTATTGAATAATTTAAGAGGTTCTCAAAATGAAAAAACATTCTTTGAATCAAATATTTATCATAAATATCTGTATTGTAATCAATTCCTAAGACTAATCCTTCTGCTTCTATAAAGGTAAAGCTAACATCAAATTTTGATGTTTTACTTTCAAACTCATACCTACTTATTTCAATATTTGAGAGTTCCTCGTTATTCAGATTGTTTAATTGACTTTGATTTTGCAAAACCACTAAAACATCAAATAAAGCAGAACGACTCGTGTCTCTTTTTAGATTCAATTTATTTACTAAAGCATCAAAAGGATAATTTTGATGATCATAAGCCGCTAACAAAGTCTCTTTTTGTATTGTTAATAATTCTAAAAAGGAGTTTTTCTCTTTGAATTGTGTTCGAATTGCTAGTGTATTTAAAAACAATCCCATTTGATTTTCTAAATCAGGATGTTCTCTACCTGCAATGGGTGTTCCTACTATAATATCATCTTGACTTGTATAACGATATAATAAGCTTTTTATACCTGACATTAAAGTCATAAATAGCGTAACATCTTGCTCTTTTGAAAAGATTTTTAACTTCTCTAAAAATTCTTTTGAAAATTTATGACTAATAGTCTCCCCATTATAAGTCTTAACTAATGGTCGTTTTTTTAAACTTGGCAAATCTAAAACAGGTATACCTTCTTCAAATTTTTGTAACCAATATTGTTCCGAAGCTACATATTGTTCTTGATGTAATTCTCCATTGAGCCAAACCGCATAATCTTTGTATTGAATACTTAGTTCTGGCAGATTGATTGTCCTTCCTGCAACTAAATCATTGTATGTTTTTACAACCTCTGATATAAATAGTTCAATTGACCAACCATCGCCAATAATATGGTGAAGGGATAAGAAAAAAATAGACTCTTCATCCTTTAATATTATTAATGAAGCTCTAACAAGTAGACCTTTTTCTAAATCAAAAGGCTTACTATTTATTTCTTGTAAATAATGAGCAACTTCATCTTCTTGATTTTCTATTTTGCTAAAGTTCTGCACTACTATTTTAAAATCAGCTTGTTCAAAAGGTAAAATATATTGTTGTACTTCTCCTTCTTCATCGGATTTAAAATAGGTTCTTAAAATTTCGTGACGATGAATCAATAATTGAAATGATTCTTCAAATTTATCAAAATCAACAGCTCCTATAAGCTTAACAGTGGCGGGCATATTATAAGCCAAAGAACCTCCTTCAAATTGACTCAATATCCATAATCTATATTGTGAAGCCGTTAATGGATAAGCGAGTGCCTCAGATGCTTTGGGTATGGGTAAATATTCGCTTTCTTTTAATTGTTTGCTTAACTCTCTTATGGTTGGATTGGCAAAAAAAAATTTGAAAGATATCGTTTTTCCTAATTGCTTATAAATTCTATTAATGACTTGAGAAATTATCAAACTATGACCACCCAATTCAAAGAAATTATCGGTTACCCCTACTTTTTCTACTCCTAAAACTTCTTGCCAAATAACACCCAAAATTTTTTCTATCTCATTACTCGGGGCTAAATAATTTTTTCTTATTACATCATCGCCCGAGATACTTGGTAAAGCCTTTCTATCTATTTTTCCATTAGGAGTTAATGGTAACTTATCTAATGCTATATAGAAACTTGGAATCATGTAATTTGGCAATCTATTTTGCAGAAAACTTCGCAATTTAGACTTGTCCAGTCCTGTCGTAGCCACGAAATAGGTAACCAATGCTTTTTCTTCGTTTTCTCCTTTAACATCAACAAATACTTGTTTTACATTTTCTGAATACTGTAACATTGCATTCTCAATCTCACCTAGTTCAATTCTATATCCGCGCAACTTTACTTGACTGTCTTTTCTTCCTAAAAATTCAATGTTTCCATCAGATAACCAACAACCTAAATCACCAGTATCATACATTCGTTCCCCTTCAATAAAAGGATTTGAAATGAATTTTTCTGCTGTAAGGTCTGGTTTGTTTAAATAACCTCTTGCCACTCCTGCTCCTGATACATATATTTTCCCACTAACTCCTATAGGTAGTGGTTGTAATAAGTCATCTAATATGTAAACTTGGGTATTGCTAATAGGCTTGCCTATTGGAATTATAGATTTATTAATATCATTCTCAGTAACTTTATAAATTGAAACGCAAACTGCGCATTCCGTAGGTCCATAAGCATTATAATAATCAATTCCTGATTTTATAATTTCTAGTGCTTTGCTAGAATTGGCAGATTCTCCTGCTGTTATAATGCACCTTAGTCCCGAAATATCATGCGAATTTAATAATCCTAAATAACTAGGAGGAAAAGTCACTACAGTTGATTGCGTTGATTTTAAGAACTTTACAAATTCATCTTTGTCATTGATGGTTTCTTCTGTTGGAATACATAGTATGGCTCCACTATACAAACACATCATAATTTCTGATATGGATGCGTCAAAAGAAACGGAAGCAAACCAAACCACTTTATCAGTATCAGTAATATTAAATGATTTAATCTGATCAAGAGACATGTTAATATTACTGCCATGTTCTACCATCACCCCTTTGGGTTGCCCTGTTGAACCTGAAGTGTAAATGACATAAGCTAAATCTTTCGATAAGATTTCTTTATCAATATTTTGACTACTATAATTTTCTAAATTAGCTAGATTAACATTTATTATATCACAAATAGTTGTTTTTAACTCAAGGCCATTGCCAATTAGCAATTTTAAACCACTATCTTTTATCAAATAATCTATTCTTTCTTGAGGATAATTAGTATCTATTGGTAAATAAATCGCACCTAATTTTAATATGGCTAAAAATGAAATAATTCCAATATCTGATTTGGGTAAAAACACACCGACTATATCTCCTTTACTGATAACATATTTAGAGGAAATACTATTGGCTAATTGGTTCGCCTTTTCGTTTAATTCTTTATAAGTTAATGTGGATTCTTGAAATAAAACGGCTATGTTATTTGGTGTTTTTACAACTTGTTCTTCAAATAAGTCAACTATAGTTTTATTTTTAGGATAATCGACATTAGTATTATTGAAATCAACTAATAAATGTTGTTTATCTTTATCAGTCAATAATGAGTATTCAGATAAATTATCTTTAATATTCTCTTCTAAATTAATGAGAAAGTTTTTAAAATGTTGAACTAAATATTCAACTATTGATTTATTGATGAATCCTTCTAAATAAGAGGCTTGAATTTCTAAATCTTGATTATCATTGATTTTTATATCAAATAAAAGACCATTACAATTTAACTTATCATTGGAATTGATATTAATTCTATAATTTGACAAAAGACTTATATCACTAAAACCCTTTTTTTTTGCTACTATTTCTTTATTGAAATTAGCATGCTTTAATGTCTCTAAAATTTCGATTTTTACTTTTTGAAGATATTCTTTAAATGAAACATTTAAATCTATTAAAAATGATAAAACTAAAGTATTCGATTGATTTTCATAATTTGATACAATAAATCCATCGAATTCATTTACAAATCTCTTCAATAAGAAATTATATATGGCACTGATAACCGTATATTGAGCTATCGAATTATTATTGGTAAGTTTATTAAAATAATTTAAGTCATTAGACTTAATAATAATACGAGGAATATTATTATGTCTATTATTCATTCCAATATTTATTTCTCTATTTAATAATTTATTTTTCCAATATTTAGAAATTAAATTTGAATTGTTTCGCTTCATTTTTGTAATTAAAAAACTATTAAAACAAATATAGAGTAATAAACAATACCATTCTTAAACAAAATTACGTTTAATTATTTAGTGATACTTCTAAATAATCAAACCCACTCATTGTTAATTACATGTGATTTTAAAATAAATATATTTAACTTTTTATTAACTATTTGTTGCCATTCAGAACAAATGCTCTGCTTCTCCTATGACTCTTTTGTTAAAAAGCGTTCTGTATAGGAGTTATTAACCTGAGTTCGATTGGATCAGTAACAAAATCTGGGGAAGAATAATTATAAAATCGGATATTTATAAAAAATAGAATAGAATTGGAATCATATATAGAATTATTAAAATTAATATTACCTGAGTTTTTGATTGAGAGTTTTGAATTGAATTCCTTCAAAATTCAGAAGAAAATCTGCATCTGTATTTTGAGGAGAAATCCAAACCTTCCAAAGAATTTGCTTCGATAGAATTGGTTTCAAAAGGCTTTTTGGATGAAATTACCATTCAAGATTTTCCTCTTCGAGGTAAATATGTGTACCTGCATATTAAACACCGCCGTTGGACAAACAAAACCACTCAAGAAATTATCAAAAGAGATTGGTAGTTAGTTACCAAAGGACCCCGCATGACTCAAGAGTTTGCAGCTTTTTTAAAAAAAATTAATAGACAATAGCGCTACTGACTGTCATATCATTGGAGGGTTTTTCGGAGTCAACGCTAAAAAGCTCCAACGACAATATAAAAAACACCTTAGTTCTTTATTTTATTACTAAATATACTATTCTGCGGTGATTAAACACATTAATAACCGCATTATTTGCGGAGAATAAATTTAAATGCGGAGAATAATCCGTATATTTACCGCAAATTACGCGGATAATAATGAAATACATCTATCAAAATGAAAATTGGCCAAGATTCACTTGGGATACAAACGCTTTGCAATTCTTACTTGGAGAAGTAAGAAACAAGCAAGGCAAACTCATGGGAAAAATGGAAGCTATGGGATTTGCGTTGCAGGAACAAGCTTTATTAGATACCTTAACAGTTGATGTTTTAAAAACCTCTGAAATAGAAGGCGAACTATTGAATACGGATCAAGTACGTTCTTCCATTGCTAGACATTTGGGAATGTATATCGCAGGATCAGTTCCTTCTGATAGAAATGTTGACGGAGTAGTAGAAATGATGCTTGATGCTACACAAAATTTCAATTCCATTTTATCAAAAGATCGATTATTTGGATGGCACAACTGTTTATTCCCAACAGGAAGAAGCGAAATGTATAAAATAAATATTGGCCAATGGAGAACTGATGATAATGGTCCTATGCAAGTAGTTTCTGGTGGATTTGGAAGAGAGAAAATACATTTCCAAGCTCCAGATGCGATTTTTTTAGAGAAAGAAATGAATCAATTTTTAGATTGGTTTTCTAATGAAAAAACTTTAGATCCCGTATTGAAAGCAGGAATTGCCCATTTATGGTTCATCACCCTCCACCCTTTTGATGATGGGAATGGTCGTATTGCAAGAGCTATTACTGATATGCAATTGTGTAAAGCCGATAGAAGTTCAAAACGTTTTTACAGTATGTCAGCACAAATTCTTTTGCAACGTAACGAGTACTATACTATTCTGGAACAAACTCAAAAAGGAAATTTAGACATTACAAAGTGGTTACATTGGTTTTTTGAAAACCTATTAGCGGCCTTGAATGCAACAAATGGTACCTTAGAACAAGTACTATCAAAAGCTGGTTTTTGGGAAAAACAAAACAACGCATCATTGAACGAAAGACAAAAATTACTTCTTAATAAGATGCTAGATGGCTTTGAAAGGAAACTGACCACAACAAAATGGGCAAAGATTACAAAATGTTCTCCTGATACAGCTTTAAGAGATATTCAAGATCTAATTTCAAAAGGAATCTTAATGAAAGATGATAAAGAAGGAAGAAGTACTTCTTACACTATTATCATGTAAAAAAACTTGAATCCAATAAATGGGTAATATCCTTTTATTTTTTGTTCTATTTAATTAATGGGTATTCCGGAGCAAAGTGAATTAATAATATTTGTACTCCAGCTGTACTAAAAAAAGTATGAATACCCATAGAACGGGAATATTATTTTCTTAATCGGCAGATGATTGAGGTATATTTTTGATACCCCCATTTAAATTATAATAAGAACAGAAAAAAATTAATATTTATCTTTATTATAAATTCTGCTTTTGTTTTAAAATTTATATTGAATTTGACATTGTTAAATTCTTTAATCATCTAAAAAATGGTTTGGAAAATGTTTTGAGATAGTAACATTACAAAGCAATTTAATTTTATAGTTTTTCTTATTATTTTATTACTCTAGTCCTTAAAGTGTTCGACTGTGAATTAGAGTTCGACTGTCGAACTCTAACGTCTCCTTTATGTACACCTTTTTACCTTTAAAAAACTTAGAATTATTAAAAAACGTTAAAAGTACTTAGTCAAACTTTTTAATCTTAAAAAATTATCATCAAAAAACAATGATTTAAAATATTAAAAATCAACACATTCCATCATAATTTTAAGCTATCAAAAAAAGTTAAGATCGGTATAAGATGTTCGATTGTAATCCCGGCGACTCCACAAAAGGGAAGGTGTCGAACACCTTCCTTTTTCATTTATTAAACTACTTAAAATCAATTACTTACAAAGATAATAATTCTAAAATTGAGACAATTTCCTTAATTATACTAAAAAATAAAAAGGAATCCGTTGGGAATCGAACACCTTAAAACACTAACAATCAATGTTTAAAACATAAAAAAAACAAGTGTTCGATCGAAATTTCTCACTCCCGTCCACTATCCTTATTTTTTTCATAGAATTCTTCAAGTGTCTTTCCAACAATAACTCGGACAAACCAATCAACTATAGCAGCACGTTCTTCCTCTGCTTTACTCTTTTTTTTAATTCCATCACTTTTTTGAGACTTATTAGATTTTGGTTTCATGGCAAGACTATTAAATCAAATTACAAAAACTTTTATCAAAGCTTATAATTCAATTTAAATTGATCATTAAAGAATAATGATTTTTAGATTAATACTTATTTTATTAAAACAATATCTAAATATTTATCTTCGAACAGAGTATTTATACCTGCTGATTTATGTAAGTTAATTGATAAGTTTGAAAGCATTAATAAAATTTTAGGAATTACGGTTTTCCGTAAAGAAGCTATAAATTAAATACTAACATTTTTTATTATTTAAGTACAATTAAAGCAATCAAAATTCAATATGGCAAAAAGTAGAGGTTTCTCAATTTACCTGTAGTGCGTATACTTGACAACACAATGGTACAAAGAAACTATCTCCAAATAAAACAGGATATACAGGATATTATTCATTCTGAAATGGAACGACTGCTGAATGATCCGGGACTTGCTTATTTAGTATTGAAAAAATAGATGTTCCAAGATTATTCTAAAATTATAATAAATTTGCTTTTGTTACGAATTGATGATATTTTAGGGATCCGTAATTTTAATACATCTAATGTATATAACCTGAATATTATCATTTTCTAAATGAAAAATTGCAATAAAATAAAAATATATTTATTTTTCACATTTTGAAGATAATTAATAACGGGATCTTTTAATTAATACAAACTATTAAATGCATTTAAAAGAATAAATTTTAGAAGGTCAAAATTTAGAGAATAAAAAAATACAGTATTGAGTCTTTTAATTGACTTTTTCATGAAACAACCGTCAGAAATACAACTCCTTATTTCATCCAAATATTTTTTCGTAATCCAGCCAGTATCTATCTAATTGATCTTTTAGACTTCTATTTTTTTAAAACCACAATATTGAAAGTTTTGAGTTGTGTCAAATGGTGTTTTGTGATTTTCAGTAAAACATTTTACGGCTTCAAATTGAGAACTAAAGGTATGTTTCATTGTAGTTTCAGAATATTGTTTTATTGCTAATCCGCTACATTTTAAAGGTCCGTTTTCTGAAAAAGTTCCTAATAAAAAATCACCATTTTTATTGATTGCTTTTTCAACAATTGCTATGTATTTACTGGTGCTTTCATCATCTGTCAAGAAATGAAAAACCGCTCTGTCGTGCCAAAAATCAAAGGTTACTTCGGGTTTAAATTCTGTAATATCTGAAACTATCCAATGCACTAAATTGGCTTTTTCGCCTAAATGCTTTTTTGCTCTTTCTAATGCGAATTCAGATATGTCTAAAACCCATATATTCTGAAAACCTTTGTCTAATAACGCATCTACTAGATTGCTATCACCACCACCAACATCAATGATATTGGCAGTTTTTGATAGATTTAAATTTTCTAAATAATTCATTGCAATTTTTGGATACTTTTGTGTCCAACTTACTTCATTTGGTGCTTTTGTGGCAAAAACATTTTCCCAATGTGATTTTTTATTTTCCATTTTTTTAATGTATCCTGTTTTTTGTTATTCTTCTACATTTTTCATTTTCATCAAAAGTGCATAAGCTCCTTTAATAACAATTCTTTCGTCTTTTAAATCGTCTGAAAGAATTTCTGTAAACCCATTTTCAGCTGTCCCAATTGTAATTTCTTTCATTTCAAATTGCTTGCTCCCTTTTTCTATAAAGATATAATTTTTGTTTTCAAAATTTACAATGGCATCTGACGGTAAAACATTAGATTGTTGACTTTTTAACTCAATTTCGGCATTCATATACATTCCAGGTAAAAGTGCTTTATCATAATTTGTAAAATGGCAGTGTATTTCTGTACTTCTATTTTCAGAAAAATCTTTGCCTATTAGAATAATTTTACAAAGATATTTTTTCTCCGGATTGGTGTTGGTATATGCTAAAAGAGATTGACCAATAGCCAATTTATTGATGTCTTTTTCAAAAACGGTCAATGCCAAATGAATATCAGATGGATTTACAATCTCGAATAAAATATCACTTGGGTTTACATATTTTCCTATGTTTACATTGACTTTAGAAATATAACCGCTTATTGGCGAATATATATTGATGCTTTTTGAAATGTTCTTTGTAGAAACATTATTCGGATTTATCCCTGCGAATTTTAATTTCTCTCCATACGATTGCACCATTACCGATAGTGAATTGTATTCTGATTGTGCTTGTTGGTACACTTTATCGCTGCTGGCTTTGCTTCGGTTGAGTTCTTTTTGTCTTTCGAATTCGGCTTTTGCGTATCCTATTTTTGCTTTAGCCAAAAGGTAATCTTCCTGCAATTGAATGTATTGCTGGTCTTCTACAACGCACAAAACCTGCCCTTTGGATACATACGTTCCCTCTAAAAGTTTGGTGTATTTTAAATAACCTCCCATTGGGACACTTATGGAAACTAAATTTTGAGGTGGAACATCTATTTTACCATTTAATTTTAATGTTGATGAGATCTTTTTTTGCTCGATTTTTCCAGTTTCAATACCTGCATTTTTTATTTGTGCATCGGTAAGTGTTGTCGTGTTTTCGACAGTTGGGGGGGCTTCTGTTTCGTTTTCAGTTTTCTTATCTCCACACGAAGAAAGGAATACTATTGCCATTATTGTAATGATTGTATTTTTACTCATGATTGTATTTTTATTTTGGTGTTTGTGAATCTGCGATTTCATTTTATTTATTTTGAATATTAAGAATAGGTTTTTTTTTTAAGTTTGTTTTTGATTCATTATACTTCAATCTTGACTCTAAGGAGTTTTACGGAATTAATAAAAACTAAAGTGTCAGGAAGCAAATGAATAGCAGCTGCTTCAATTGGTCCAATTATTTTAAGCAAGACAAGGGTAATTCCAATCACATGAACGACACCAACCCCTACAAAAATATTTTCACGAATGGTTCGATAGGCTCTTTTACTGATAGCACGAGCCTTGGCGATTTTTTCCAACTTATCCTGCATCAGAACGATATCAGCTGCTTCCATTGCTGCTTCGGTTCCCATAGCACCCATTGCTATGCCTATATTTGCCTGAACTAAAGCAGGCGCATCATTAATGCCGTCGCCCACCATTGCAATCTTAGAACCATCCTTTTGCAATTCTTTTATGATATTGATTTTGTCTTCGGGCAATAAATTGGCTCTGAAATCGGTAATTCCTATCTGATTGGCAACGTGCTTGGCAGTTTCAGGATTATCACCGGTAAGCATAATTATGTTTTGAATTCCACTTTTTCTTAAACCTTGAATCATTTCTTTTGCACCTTCGCGTATCGCATCGGATATATAAAAGATACCCGCCAATTTAGTATCAACTGAAAGATAAATAGCAGTATCGGTACTGCTTTCTGAGGATTTCGACACCGGTACTTTACTTTCTTCCATAAAGAGCTTGTTCCCTAATAAAACCGATTTGCCATCTATTTTTGCGGAAACACCCCGTCCTTTTACCAGCTCGAAATTTTCAGGCTCGCCATAGGTAAGTTTTAATTGATCCGCATAGCTTAAGATTGCTTTTGCTAATGGATGGCTGGAACGACGGTCAACAGTAGCAGCAAATTGAACCAATTGGTTTTCATTATAAGCAGGATCTATTATTTCGACGGTATTCACAATAGGGCTTCCAACGGTTAATGTGCCTGTTTTGTCAAAAACAATGGTAGTTACTTTCGCAAGCTCTTCTAAAAACAAACCTCCTTTTATCAAAATACCTTCTCTCGCAGCGCGTGCAATTGCCGCAATGGTCACAAGCGGTGTTGCCAAACCTAATTCGGCAGGGGAAGTAAAAATCAGCAATGCAATCACCAGTTTGACATCACGGGTAAAAAAGTAAACGGTACCAACAAAAATAAATACCACCGGAATAAGCCACGAAGCCACTTTGTCTGTGAATTTTTCAATGGGAGCTTGTTGACTTTCGGCATCTTCGACCAATGAAATAATACGTGAAAAAACAGTATCTTCTCCTGCTTTTGTCATTTCTATATCTAGTGCACCTAATTCCAGTATTGTTCCGGCAAATGCTTCACTTCCAACTTTTTTTTCTTGCGGAACACTTTCTCCCGTTATTGGTGCCTGGTTAACAGAACCGGATCCGCCAATTACTTTACCATCAACAGGGATTTTTTCTCCAGCTTTTACCAGAACAATATCACCTATTTTTAAATCCGTTATTTGTACTGTGGATTCCTGATTATCTTTTTTTACTATTGCCGTTTTTGGAACTGAACCAATCAACTCTTTAATGGACGATCTTGCTTTTTCAGTACTTGCACTTGCAATATACTCTGCAATAAGAATAATCATCAGTACGACAGCACCAGCCAAATATTCCTTACCAACAACTGAAATAATTACTGCTATGGTTATAAACAATTCGGTGCCTATTTTTCTTTCTTTTATGATATCCAGTACCGCAGTTTTTACTAATGAATAAAGACCGAAAGCCATTGCGACAATCAAAATAGGCAATGGAATAACATCAAAATAAAATAATAAACAGGCTATTCCCACTGTTATTATCCGTACAATTTCCCAAAGGAACTGTCGCGAAAAAAAGGTTTGCGTATAATTCATATGTTGATATTTATTGATATTTATTGTTTTTTATCGGTCATATGTAATTCGCATATCATCATTGGCGCTTGCGACCCCAATTACGGTCATGCTCATTTCATAATTAAACTATTTTAATTATTTAATGCATTGATTTCAATAACACTTATATTCAATTTTCTAACGGCCTCAATATAATAACTTTGGATTTCGGTACTTTGATTAATGAGCATTACCCATTCCAGATAATTAATGTCACCATTGATAAATTTATCATTAGCAGCTTTGGTTACCAAATCAACATTTTTCAAGGCTTGACTTTCAAAATAGGCAATAGTTTCTTTGTGTTTTTTATATTCTTGGACTAATTCCTGATTCTTGCTTTGCAGTTTTAGTTTTTCATTATTTAAATTATTTTCGGCAATTTGAGTGTTTATTTCCAATGCCTTTTTCTTGTTGTTAAATGCTGAATTGAATAAAGGAAATGCAACTCCAAATTGTCCGTAAATACCATTATAGCCATCTTGAAGCAAAGTATTAGCTTTAAACGTCTGGTAATAAACACCCCCAATTAATTCGGGCAATTTTTTAGATTTTTCAAGTGAAAGCTCTGCTTTATTACTATTTACTTCCTGTTCGAATAATTTTATACTGGGTTGATTACCTGTAGCATTTTTACCTAAATTTTCGTCAAAATCCATTTTGAATTTATCTGAAACCGGGATAAAGTCTTTGTCCACATTAAGTAAATACTTGAATTGCGATTGTATTATTTTATAATCACTTTGTAATTCCAGAAGTTGAATTTTTATTTGTCCAGATTGGTTTTCAGCGGTTGCTTTTTCCAATATATTACTTTCGCCTTTGTCAAAGCGAAGGGTTGATTTTCTTAAGAATTCAGAATAAATACTATCACTTTTTAGCAACAATTTTTCCTTTTCTTTTAGATAAATCATTTCGTAAAACACGATTGTTACCTGTCTGCTCAATTCCTTTCTTTGCAAAGCTTCGTTCCATTGCCCTTTTTTGGCTTCTTCTATTAAAAGTTGCTTTTGCCTTTTGTAAACCGTTGGGAATTTAATACTTTGTGAAATACCAATTTTTATATCATTAGCATTGCTATTAAACTGGCCGAACTCGCTAATAATTCCTGTGTTGGGAATATCATAACCTGTCTTGGTCATTTTTTGTAAATACTCGGAATTTAATTTTTCGTTTTTAATTTTGATATTGTTTTGCAAAGCAATTTCAATGGCTTTATCAATTGAAATTTTTTCTTGAGCATTTGCATTTTGAAAAGAAAAAAACACTCCCAAAACAACGATAGTTGTAATTGATTTTATCTTTTTTGGTTTTAATTTAATTCCCTTTTCGAACATTATATATAAAATTGGTAAAACAAATAAGGTTAAGAATGTTGCAATTAATAAACCACCAATTACCACAGTTGCCAATGGTTTTTGAACTTCTGCACCTGAACCGTTGCTTAACGCCATTGGTAAAAAACCTAATGATGCCACGAATGCAGTCATTAAAACGGGTCGCAAACGTATCCTAGTTCCTTGTAAAACAATAGCTTTTAAATCGGTTTCACCTGATTTTCGAATGCTATTAAATTCTGCAATTAATACCAATCCATTTAGAACTGCTACACCAAATAAGGCTATAAAACCAACTCCGGCACTGATGCTAAAAGGCATTCCCCGCAACGCTAAAAAGAAAATACCTCCAATTGCAGAAAGTGGAATTGCGGAATAAATCAATAGCCCTTGTTTTACGGAATTGAATGCAAAATAAAGTAAAATGAATATTAATAGTAATGAAACCGGAACAGCAATCATCAAACGATTTTTGGCTTCGTTTAAGTTTTCAAAAGCACCGCCATACGTAGGATAGTAACCTGCAGGAAATTTTATTTGAGCTTCGACTTTACCTTGCAATTCTTTTACGATACTTTGCACATCACGTCCTCGAACATTAAAACCAACTACAATTCTACGTTTGGCATCTTCTCTTTGTATTTGATTTGGGCCTTCGGTAATTTCAACTTTTGCCAATTGAGATAAAGGAATTTGCGAACCCGTGGACGTTGGTATTAATAAATTTTGAACATCCGCCAAATCCTGACGTTTTTCGCCTGTTAAACGAACAACTAAATCAAATCGTTTTTCACCTTCGTAAACAACACCAGTGCTTTGTCCTGCAAATGCGGTGTTTACAATTCGATTGATATCCTGAATGTTCAATCCGTATTGTGCAATGGAAGCTCTGTTGTAGTCAATTACTACTTGAGGCATTCCAGTAACGGTTTCTACATAAAGGTCGGAAGTTCCTTCTACGGTATTTACAATTTTGCCCAATTTATTGGCGTATAAAGCCAGTGTATCTAAATTTTCTCCAAATATTTTGCACACTACATCTTGCCTTGCGCCTGTCATTAACTCATTAAAACGCATTTGTACCGGATATTGAAAACCGTAAGAAACACCTGGAACGGCTTCCAATTCCTTTGCCATTTTTTCTGATAATTCATCAAAAGTTTTGGCAGAAGTCCATTCGCTTTTGTCCTTTAAAATGATCATCATATCGCTGGCGTCAATGGGCATCGGATCGGTAGGCACTTCGCTACTTCCTGTTTTGCCTACAATTTTCTCCACTTCGGGAAATTTTTCTATTAATATTTTTGCACCCTGTGAAATGGCAGTCATTGAAGTTTGTAAATTACTTCCCGGCAAAACCCTTGTTTCTACTGCAAAATCTCCTTCTTCTAACGAGGGCATAAATTCGCCACCCATAAACGAAAGTGTAATCAGTGCCAAAACAAATAATCCCAAAGTTGCACTGATAATTGTTCTTGGAATTCCTAATGCTTTGTTCAGAAGGGGTTGATAGAAATTTTCTAATTTTTCCATCATTCTATCTGAAAAAGTCTTTTTGTGGGATATACTTTTATTCAAAAATAAAGCGGTCATCATTGGAACATAAGTCAGCGACAATATAAAAGCACCAAATAATGCAAATGCAATTGTTTGTGCCATTGGTAAAAACATTTTCCCTTCAATACCGCGCAAAGTAAAAATGGGAATGTACACTATCAGTATAATCAACTCTCCAAATACGGATACATTACGCATTTTTATAGACGTTTTTAATACGGTATTGTCCATTTCTTGCTGTGATATTTTTGACGCTTTCCTGCTGTGTAAACTAAACAAACAAGCTTCGACAATAATAACAGCGCCATCTACAATCAATCCAAAATCTAATGCCCCTAAACTCATTAAATTACCGCTAACACCAAACATATTCATCAATATGACTGCTATTAACATTGCTAAAGGAATAACTGAGGCAACAATTAATCCTGCTCTTAGATTTCCTAAAAAGAAAATAAGAACAAAAAGTACAATTAATGCTCCTTCTAATAAGTTTGTTCCTACCGTTGAAATGGAATTATTTACCATTTTTGTTCGGTCTAAAAATGGTTCTACTATAACGCCTTCGGGTAATGTTTTTTCGATTTGTGCAATACGATCCTTAATGTTTTTAATAACCACATTACTATTGGCTCCTTTTAACATCATTACCACCGCACCCGAAACTTCACCAGATTGAACTCCTTTTTTATTAAAAGTCATTGCACCATATCGAATAGCACTACCAATACGAACGTCAGCTACATCACGAATAAATAAAGGGCTTCCGCTATTCGTGTTTTTAATAGAAATATCTTTTATATTTTCGATAGTACTAATTAATCCTTCACTTCGGATGTATAAAACTTTAGGCCCTTTTTCGATATAAGCACCACCCGTATTTTGATTGTTTTTTTCTAAAGCAGAAAAAACATCGGTAATTGTAATATTATACGATTGCAATTTATTGGGGTCTATGGCAATTTCAAATTGTTTCAATTTACCACCAAAACTACTTACTTCTGCTACACCTTCAACGCTTAATAATTGACGGCGAACAATCCAATCCTGAATGGTTCTCAACTCGGTTACATCATATTTTTTTTCGTAACCGGGTTTGGTTCGAACAGCATATTGATAAATTTCGCCTAGTCCTGTTGTTACTGGTGCCAGAAATGGATCGCCAATACCTTTGGGAATTTGGTCTTTAACAGCACTTAATCGTTCTGTAACTTGCTGTCTAGCCCAGTACACATCAGTTGCATCATCAAAAACAATGGTTACAACTGATAAACCGAAACGAGAAAAACTTCGAATTTCTTTCAGTCCAGGAATATTACTGTTGGCTTGTTCAATTGGAAAAGTAATCAGTCGTTCAATATCGGTTGCACCCAATGAAGGTGCCGATGTAATCACCTGAACTTGATTATCGGTAATATCAGGAACCGCATCGATTGGCAATTTGGTAAATTGGTAACTCCCATATCCGATGAGCGCAAAAATAAATAGTCCAATAATGAGTTTGTTTTTGATTGAAAACTCAATGATTTTATTTAACATAATTAGTAAGATTAATGGTTAGTCAATAGTTACATTGAATATTGACCTTTTAATTTTAGAGTAACTGTAATATCTTTATTTTCATTATTCCTAAAAAACCATCCATGCTTTCCTTCAAAAGGAGCATAAAAAGTTCCTACCATATTATTGGAATAAGCAAGGGTGTAACTTTCAAAATAGACATCATTAACTGCCTTTGCCTGTTTTACTTCACCGTGAAAATCTAAATAAACGGTTCCATCATTAGTTTTCCATTCGTATTTCATTTTCCCGCCTTTTAGCATATAGGTTTTATATTCAATCCCTTTTCCTGCGGGAACAATTACTTCAATAGTATCTTCTCTTTCTGCATATTGTTTTTCAGGAGCCGGATTATCTGCCTCGATTGGTCTTTTCACTTCAGGTCCAGAACCTGCTTTTTCCATTTTAATTAATGGAAATATTTTTTGTGCTGTTGTTTCCTGTTGATTTCCCTCCTGATTATCTGGAACATGAAGTTTGCTGAACCCAAACAATTTGCCTGTTCCTATTGGATCCATTCCATATTCTGCGGGTAAAACTGCGCTAACTAAAATGACCATCCCTAATACCAATGCAAATAAGACCGCTTTGATAATTTCTTTTTTTTCTACTATTTGATGATTTATTTCTGACATTGTTTAATTTTTTTAAGATGTAAAATAACCTGTTAATTGATACCCTAATAAGACAAATCCAGCAGCAATAAGCATGGTATTTGTGAATGTTGAAAATTTCATAAAACTTGGGTGCCTGCGCCATATTGTAATAAGAATTAACACAAAAGTTAATGCTATAAACTGACCAATTTCAACCCCAATGTTGAATCCAAGCAGATTGGTAAACAATCCTTCTTTTTCAAATTTGAAATCTTGTAATTTGCTGGCTAACCCAAAACCGTGAAACAATCCGAAAATTAAAACGGCTGCTTTTGTATTGGGCTGTTTCCCGAAAAATCTTTTGAAACCACCTAAATTATCAAAACCTTTATACACTATTGATAGTGCAATGATGGCATCAATTAAATACGAATTAATTGATATATTACTCATAACGCCAAACAACAATGTTGCGCTATGACCAATTGTAAAGAAACTTACATAAAGTAGCACTTCTTTTGGGCGATAAAGGAAAAAGATAACGCCAACTAAAAAAAGCAAATGATCGTAACCCGTAAGCATGTGTTTTGCACCAATATAGAGAAATGGGCCAAAAGCAACGCCATCATTTCCTGACAAAAAAGTTTGCGTATTTTCATCTACACCATGAGCAAAAACACCTGTGATGCCGACAAAAAAAAGTAAAACAAGAAATATTATTTTTTTTGAATTCATAATTTTATTTTTCTTTTAAAAACTACTTCTCTCCTGAAATTTTCGGGAGAGAAGCAGCCTGTTAAATTATATTAATGAGTGTGTCCATGAGCAGCATCAACTTTGTCTTGCTCCACTTGATTAATACTATCCGTACTTACTTGATTAGTACTATCTGTGATCACTTGAACTTGTTCCGTTGTTTCAGCAGGTTGAACTTCAGTATTTTCAGTTTCATTGTTTGCTTTTTTGTTGCAAGAAGCTAACATTCCGATTGCGATAATAGCTACGATTAAAAATTTTTTCATAATTGTAATTTAAATTGGGTTTATAAAGAATAATAAAATTGAATTAATGTTGGTGTCCATGATTAATATCTTGTTGAGAAACTTGGCTGTTTCTAAATTTAGAAGAGATTGTTTTTCCATTGACAAGTAATGTGATGGTACAATAAGCATATATGCTTGCTTTAGGAACTTCTACAAATAAAGCATTGTTGGTGTCCAAAGAAACTGGATTTGTTGCTTTTGTTTTATTGAAAAATTCAAAAACAACCGATCCAGTAACTTTTTTATTTGACACCGTTTTTCCTTTCGCATCCAGTACGTAAAAACTAATATTGTTTTCTCTTTCGACCATTTCTATTTTGTAGTCGCCTGAATTTTGTATTATTCCACCGTGTGGCGTTTTGACAGTATTAGTACTTACTTGTGCATATGAAATTGTTGTGCCTGCAATGGTTAACAGTATCGCAACTGCAATGGATTTGATTGTTTTCATTTTTGATGTTGTAGTGTTAAAAGTAATTGAGTATGTCTTAGACATTACTAAAAAGTCAATTAATAGCTTATGAGGCTAAAAAATGATCCTAGTTATTTATACATAAACTCACTAAAAAACTTGTTTTTTAATACAGAATATTAGTGAAATTGATGCAAAGAAACATTCGCTATAAGTATATAGCAAAGTGCTTTTTAATACTTAATTAGAAATATTCAGAATATCATTAATAAGCATTGAAAAATTAATTTAACTCAATTTGGGTGGAAGCCAGATGCATGCAAAAACATCGGAATTGTAAAATTCTGGAGGAAACGGAACATTACTATTTACAGAAATAGTATTTGGTTTGTGAAATGAAAACTCGGTTATGTTTTCAAAAGCAAGGACAGTATTAACAGATTGGTTAATGGTCTTAAAAGGTAAACTTTGATGATTGTCTTTTTCCTGATTAGAATGATGTTGACTATCATTATAATGAATTGTTATAAAATCTAAAAAAGAAATACCGTGCTTATCCTCATCTTGATCGTGATGTTCTGTAAAGTGTTCTGCTAAGTTGGGTAGTTTCAATAATTGCCCTATTTCTGTGTTGGCACACAAAAAGACGAATAGGAATAATATGGCAATTGTTTTTTTCAAGATTGTAAAAGTAGTTTTTTTATTTATATAATTAAATAAAAGATGGTTCTATATTAACCTCATTCATAATCTTTTAGAACTTTTTTTTTGTCAGTTTAAATTAAAATGATTCGTAAAATATTGATTTACAATATGTTTTGATTTAAAGAGAAAAATTCAGAGAATGGAATGATTCGTATTTATTTCATTAACTGTTTTAATCGGATTCCTAAAACTTCATTCTCTGAATTCTAACTGCATTTAATATTGCCAATAAAGCCACACCTACATCGGCGAAAACTGCTTCCCACATTGTGGTTACTCCTCCTGCTCCAAGAACCAAAACAATTGCTTTTACTGAGAATGCTAAACCAATGTTCTGATAAACAATTTGTTTTGTCTTTTTTTCAATATTTATTGCTGTAAAAATCTTAGTCGGTTAGTCATTTTGAATTACGACATCTGCAGTTTCAATAGTTGCATCAATTGCTATCCTATCATCGGCCAAAGCGATTACTGGTGCATCATATAGAATTGATAGTCGCGTTTTTCATATTAAAATTTAACTAGCACAACAGCTCAATTTGGCAACATCTTTTCCGAAGGTGATGGCTGCTAGTTTTATGCCTTCGCCTAATGTTAAATAAGGATAAAAACTTTCTGCCAATTCTTTTACGGTAATATTGTACTTGATAGCCATACTCAATTGCTGAATGAGTTCGCCACCTTCGGGAGCAACAATTCTAGCACCAATCAATTTATCGGTTTCGGTATTTCGTATTAATTTGATAAATCCTCTTGTGTCATTGGCTGCGATAGCTCTTGGAACGTTATTTAATTCTAATTTGCTTACTTCAAAAGGAATGTTTTGGGCTTCTGCCTGTGCTTCGTCCAATCCTGCTCCTGCTACTTGTGGATCGGTAAAAACTACCCAAGGCAAGGAAGAATAATCGGCTTCATTATTGGCTCCTGTAAACGCATTTTCTACGGCAATTTTACCTTCAAAGGCTGCTGTGTAAACAAATGCAGGAGTGCTAGTAACATCTCCCACCGCATAGATGTTTGGTAGATTGGTTTCCATTTTTTCGTTTACCAAAATGTGTCCTGTTTTATCAAGTTTCATATCAATATTTTGCAATCCTATTTTTTGCGTATTGGGTTTTGTGCCAGATGCCACTACAACTTTTCCTTTTTCGATAATTTGTGTAAAAGAACCATCAGGGCATTTGCAATGGATAATGGTTTCATTTCCTTTTTTATCAAATTTTACTGCTCTAAAATTTGGCAGGATTTCTATACCTTCGTTACGCATTTGTGTTTCCAAGGCTTCACTGATGTCGGGCGTTTGTGTTCTCAACACACGGTCAGTAAACTCGATGATACGCACTTTTACGCCCAAACGATTGTAAGCCATAGCAATTTCTAAACCAATATAACCAGCCCCCATAATGGTGATGCTTTCGGGTTTTTCTTCTAAATCAAAAAGCGAAACGTTGGTAAGAAAACCTACTTCGTTTAGCCCTTCAATAATTGGAATATTGGTAGTTGCTCCTGTGGCAATGATAAATTTTAGAGCCGTATATTTTACTTTACCATCGACCACAATGGTTTTAGTATCTAAAAATTCTGCCCAACCCGTTAGCATTTTCAGGTTATGAAAATCACTTACCACGTCCATATATTTTTTCTTCTGGAGCGTGGCTACCAATTGTTTTTTGTCTTTAATTACTTGAGCAAAATCTATAGCAACACCTTTGGGTTTGATGCCCGAAAAATTGGAATGTGTTGCGTGATAAGCTGTTTCCGCTGCACGAATAAGGGTTTTAGAAGGGACACAACCTACGTTTACACAAGTTCCGCCAAAGTCTAAACCACCGTTTACCATTAAGGTCGATAATCCTAAACTTTCGGCCTTTATAGCTGCCGAAAATGCCGCCGAACCACCACCGATGATAATTAAATCGAAGTGGTTTGCGCTTGTATTACAACATTTAGTTTCAGCAGTATGAGCTACTTTATAATTTTTTGTGCTGTTAATAGTATTGATAATTTCCTCTTTACTGGTTTTAGAAGGGTCGAAAGAACATTCGCAACTGCCGTTTTGATAACTCACTTTTACTTCTGTTACTCCTTCATTTTTGGTAAGCATTTTTTCAATGCCTGTGGCACAATGGTCGCAGGTCATTCCTGCGATATCGAGTTTTATATTTTCTGTTTTCATTTTCTTATTTAATTAAATGCTTAATAATAGAG
This sequence comes from Flavobacterium glycogeni, assembly GCF_048286775.1. Classification (NCBI taxonomy): domain Bacteria; kingdom Pseudomonadati; phylum Bacteroidota; class Flavobacteriia; order Flavobacteriales; family Flavobacteriaceae; genus Flavobacterium; species Flavobacterium glycogeni. The sequence continues at coordinate 47,203 of NZ_JBLVPV010000022.1, read as the reverse complement.
TCAAAAAAATTATTTTCAATCGTTTAGACCACAAACGTGTCCAGTTTGTCAGTGTGGAGGATTTACGGATGTTGATACTTCTCCTGATACTTTGTAACCTGTGGTATTAATAGCTTTTATGATAGCCTCTTTGTTCGTTTTACTGTTGTCAAATTTTACAAATGCGATTCCTTCGTTGCTATTAGCGGAAACGGTTACAATTCCCAGTAATTTGTTTACTTCATTTTTAACGTGATCTTCGCAACTGGCACAAGTCATTCCACTCACATTAAATTTTACTTCTTGCATATTATCAGAAGAAACAACAATTAGCTGTTTGTCCGCTTTTGGATAAAAAACTTGTCCATAGTATGGGAAAGCCATCATTAAAAAAGTAAACACCGTTACAATGCCTAAAAACTTTTTAGTTTGCATAAAAGGTGTTTTATCCTCTTCTTCACAAACACATTGTATTTCTTCCGTAGTTCGTGGTTTTAGTTTTTGATACCAAGCAAAGCCCAATACCAAAACAGTTATTCCAATTAAGTAAGGGCGAAAAGGTTCTAACCACGAGAACGTTGATGCTACGCCAGAAGCTCCAGAAATAAGAGCTAAAACGGGCGTTATGCAACAAAGTGATGCTGTCACTGCTGATAAAATACTTGCTACAGCCAATTTTCCTGATTTTGAATTTGTGTTCATATGAGTTCTAAATTTGAATTTTGACTAATAATGTATTTAAAAAAAGGACGAAGTATTTGTAATTGTTCTGATTTTAGAGAATAAAAAATAGTCTGACCAGATCGTCTAGCTTCAATAACATTTCCGTCCTTCATTTTGCGTAGGTGTTGTGAAACTGCAGGAATACTCATTCCTAAAATATCGGCAAGGTCGCAAGGGCAAAGTTCGTTTTCTTCTTCAAGAAGAAACATTATTTTCAGTCGTACTTCATTACCGGCCAATGCTAATAAACCACTCAATTGCCCAAAAGCATTACTGTTATTGTTCAATTTGTTTTTGCAGGCGTTGATTTGTTTTATATCTGCAAAAACTCTTATACACGTTTGATTATTATCCATTGCTGTCTTTGTTAAATTAAATACTAAACAAATGTAGTTAATGGTTTTATTATTTAAGCAAATGCTTAAATAATAAAAATAAGTTTAACATTTTACTTTGAAATGAATACTTCAATTTTTAAAGTAAATGATTTAGTATTGCTTTTCATTCAAACTGTACTCAAATTACCATCGGTAAATACTTCGACTTGAGTTATTATAAGCATTGACAAAGTGTTATTAGGGAGAGTGGTGACGGTAATGGCAGGATGCAAAAATCCTAAAACTCGTAATGGTTTTATGAAGTTAATCATTCCTACAGCATGATATATATTATTTATTTGTGGAAATAAAAAAATAAAAAATTCCAAGTTACATCCTTAAATAAACCGTAAATTTATATTAAATTACTAAAGAATAGTACTTTACATCTAATTCAAGCGTTTTTTAGTAAAAAGTATCGAGAATTTGTATTTGGTTGATGGTTTAATTTAAAAACTAGAACGACAACTATGAAAAAATCAAAACAATATGGTGAGTTCTTCAGTCATACTCTGCGTAAACTCTTCCGAGCTACCAAAATCGAGTTTGCAATCATTACCGCATTGATGTATGCAGTGCTGATGCTTACTTCCTGCCGGAATTCAGAAAAAAACCAAGAACAAATTGAACAGAACCACCCTCAACAAAAGGGAGAAGAAAATGACAACTATGAACATAGTGGGCATTCACAACAAATGAATGAAACGCGCGAATGGTTAAAACAGGAATTGGGCGAAAAATATAATCAGCCCGTATCTCCCGGTACTGAGGAACAACTTGCACAAGGTAAAAACATATTCACAAAATATTGTGTTACTTGTCATGGTAGTGGTGGTAAAGGTGATGGTCCAGGAGCAACAACATTACAACCAAAGCCAGCCGATTTTACTGACCCTGAACATTCATCATTTTATTCAAATCAAGGACGAATATACCTCATAAAAAAAGGAATGAAGGGAACTGCAATGGCAGCATGGGAAAATATTTTGAGCGAAGAAGAAATCCTTTCGGTTTATGTTTATGTAAATTCTCTGAAAAATTCAGACGGAATGCTGGAACACCAAGGGCAAAATCATTAGGAAAATGAATGAAAAAAACATAAATAATTCAAATGATAATAACCGAAGTGCTTTTAAAAGGAATGGAAAATATATCAAATACAGAAAAGCAATTGCAAACATATATTTATATCGTAATTATGTATAAAGTAATGGTGAAAATTCTAACAAAAGTATGGGTATGGACCATTATAGCATTACTCCTATGGAGCTTTTCAGCTAAGGCCCAACAAAGATACCAAACCAAGGAAGGAAGTATTGAGGTTATTGCCTCATATAGAGATTCCATAATAATAGCCAATAGCAATCATTTGTTTGTTTTGATCAATTATGAAACTGCTGAAATCGGATTAACACTTAATCAGACTACTTTACGTACTACAACAGACTCATTGAATATAAAACTTATTAACTCATCCATAAAGCCGATAATCCTGAAAGGAAAACTGAACATTCCCTACGTGAAGACATTAGAACATCCAGATCACAAACTAAATTTTGAAGCAGAGCTGCATTTGAATGGAATAGTGAAAACAATATATGTAAACGGTTACTTAAACACATTGCAAGCAACGAAACCTTTTCCTGTTTGCTTACACTCAATTTTAAATTGCGGTTAAGTGATTTTGGGATTGATTTTCCAGAAGGATGGAACAACGAGATAACGATACAAATTTTTCAGGCATTGCTTAAGAAATCAAATCAGTGAAATCCATTCAAATTAAATAACAATAGTTTCACTGAAAGAGTGTTGCAGAAAAAATGAAAACACATAAAAAAATTTTATGAAACAAAACATAACACTCTAAAAACAAATGACTTACATTTTTTATTGTTGAATTTTTTTCGTAATTTTATTCTTCTAAAGAAATAAACACAACGGAAACGGGAATAAGCAGAAATGTAAACTCAAACAGAAATTTGCATTCTTAACAGGCAATGACCTGACATTTGAAGAAGACAAAAAAGAGAAGATGCTTGAAAAACCCCAAATCAAGCTTGGTAAAATAAAAAAAGAATAATACAAGATTATCGTAGTGCTTTAATTTTCTGCATTTAGATAGAAATATTTGTATAGGCAGACATTCGTTAAATAGTATTTTTTAAACCATTTTAAAAAAATTTAAATCAATAAATACTTTACAAAATGAAAAAACATCCACTACTTCTGGTTTTATTGGGTATCACTTTTATTATCGTATCCATGGTTCTTTTCCAATGCACAAATTCTTCAACAGCTCAGACATATGCCACTATTAAAGAAAGTGACGACCCCGTTTTAGCTAACGCCAAAAAAATGCTCGAAGAAGGCAAGCAAACATTTCGTTTTGAAACCTTCGGAGATGAAGCCTATTGGACAGATGCACTACAACTAAACAAAGCAATTGCCGGAGAAAAAAATGGTGGTGTTGGTCCAGGTCTCTCCCCCAAAGCCGCATTGGCAGCCGGATTAAAAGTTGACATGGATGCCATACCTGCCGAAGTAGCGGCTGCTATTAAAGCCGGAAAAGTAAATTTAGATGACCCCGCCGTTACACTCACACTTTTGCAGCTGAATGCAGTGGTAGGCGTTAAAGGAACCTTCGATAAAAACAAAAAAATGGTATCTATCGGCATTACTTGTGCCTCATGCCATTCAACAGTTGATGATGCATTTGCTCCCGGTATTGGTCGTCGCCTTGACGGATGGGCAAATCGCGATTTAAACGTTGGTGCAATTATATCCATGGCTCCCAATTTAAAACCGCTTACAGATGCACTAGGTACTGATGTAGCTACAGTTAAAAAAGTGTTGGCAAGCTGGGGTCCCGGTAAATTTGATGCACTGTTAAATTTAGATGGCAAAGCATTCCGTCCTGATGGAAAATCTGGTGCTACTTTAATACCCGAGGCATTTGGCCATGCAGGGCACACTCTTCACACATGGACGGGCGGATGGGGTGATGTTACTTATTGGAATGCTTACGTTGCAAATCTTCAATTAGTCGGGCAAGGAAATTTTTATGATGAACGGCTTAATAATGCAAAAAAATATCCAGTTGCGGCTAAAACAGGTGCAGGAAAAAAACGCAATAATCCCGATATGATAACAGGAAAATTAGCAGCACTGCAATTTTATCAATTGGCAATACCGATACCTAAGGCACCTGATAGTATATATAACAAAAATTCAGCAAAGCGTGGCATGCTTGTATTTAACGACAAAGCAAAATGTGCAAGTTGTCACATACCTCCTCTCTTTACCGAACCGGGATGGAATACACATAAAGCCTCAGACATCGGTATTGATGATTTTCAGTCAAACCGCTCGCCAGATAACACCTATGTTACACAAGGGTTAAAAGGTTTATGGACACACACGAAAGGTGGCTTTTATCACGATGGAAGATTTGCAACATTGATGGACGTAGTAAATCATTACAACAATTTCAAAAAACTTAATTTGACTCAAGAAGAGAAAAAAGATTTGGTTGAATATCTTAAGTCTTTGTAAAAAAATTAAATATACTTTCGGAAAAAATAATTTCCTTATAGTTTATAAAAAGGAAACAATGCGAATCAATGGTAAAAAAATTGTTTTTTTTGTGCTGTTAGGAACTAAATATTGGGTAGTAATTAGGTTTAAAGTTCGTTTCGGTTCATGTTTTCTACCTAAACATTCCAACCCTTAATTCGCATATATAACAAAGAAAAAATCATTCAAAAACAAAACAGATATGAAACCACATACTGTAAAGATAAAATAAATTAACAAAGTCACCCAGGAGTTGTCACCAACTCAAGTGAAAGTTCCTGATAGAACATCCACTTCCAAACCCGAAAATGGTACTATTTATTACCTCTGGCGATAATCTTTCATTTTGGTTTTCATCGGCTATACAGCCAATAGCTTTTGAAAAATTAAACCAGAATATTGATACTGATATTTTAGTTATAGGTGGTGGTATAGCTGGGCTTACCAATGTTTATTGTCTTGCAAAGGAAGGATGTAAGGTAATTTTAGTTTGAAGCCGAATTATCGCTCGACATTAAATGCGTGAAAAATGTAACTTGTTTTAACTTTTTCACAATAATATTTACAGTACCGAACTTGCATTAGGTTTTTAAATTTACCAGCGAGTTTCAGCGATACCTATTTATTACAAAAAGGATATGTATGTATGTATGTATGTATGTATGTATGTCCATTGTTTAGTGTTTTATTTACGTACAATCTCCACAGAACATTTTGCATGTAATGCCACCGCTTGGGAAACCGAGCCAAGCAGAAAGCCTTCTATAACCCCATGACCATGGGAACCAACGATAATCAAATCAGCACCGAATGTTTCAGCTTCTTTGAGTATTGCACTTTTTGGAGAACCACCAATAACCATTGTAGTTACAATTAAAGTCGGATTTTTATCACGCAAAATTTTCGCTGCATTTTCCGTAATTTTCTCTGCGCCTTTAAAAGCGTTGTGATCAACTTCAGCATAATATTCATGTGAAACTCCCATTGGCTCAAGAGTATTTATTAGCGACATTCTTTCATAAACAGAAACAATACACACTTCGGTTTTTGGCGGAAATGGTCTGTTGGCAATTTCATTAATTGCTGTTTTACTATATTTTGAACCATCGGTTGCTAGTAGAATTTTCATTCTTTTTCCTCCACTAAATTCATTCCGCATTTAGGACATTTTCCGGGTTTATCCGAAGTAACTTCTGGATGCATTGGGCAGGTGTACGTTTTTTGAGTTTCCATTTTTTTTATATTTTAATATTGTTTGTATTTGTATTATTTGGACATATCCATATTTTTATCCATTCCAGTCATTTTGTGTGATTGCATTTTTTTATCTTTCATCATATCCATCATTTTAGGATTATCCATCATTGATTTACACATTTCAGACATCATCGTAGTATCTGTTTTAGATGCTTCCATCATTTCTGTCATCATTCCTTTCATCATATCTGGATTATCCTTCATCATTTTCATCATATTTTCGTGATTTGTCATCATCATTTTTCCTTTACTACTGTTCATCATCGCTTGCATCATATCTTTAGACATATCGCTATTGTTTGCAATAGTATCCATAATTGCCTTTTTTGTATCTGAATTTGAAAGAATTTGATTGACATCAGTTTTAGATTGACACGATTCAAATAATGTTACAAAAGCAATACTTAAAATAATTTTTTGAATGGTTTTCATTTATTTAATATTTAGCTGTGAAGTAATTTTCACAATATAAAGATAACATAACTAATTTATTAAAACGTTACGTTAGTCTAAATAATAGTTACATAATTAACATATTTTCAGGTATTTAAACAAAAAAAGATGCTTGTTTTTACAACAAGCATCCTCAGCATTAACCTTAAATAAAAAATTTTAGTAATTCAAAGCAGCTCCAAATCCAAATCCCATATCGCTATCATAATGGGTGGTTACACCAAAATTTCTTTTGATAATGTATTTTAAACCTGCCATATATTCTTTGTCAGTATTCCACATTAAATTCATTCTTAATCGTTTTGAAACAGGAATGTCTTTTCGCTCGAACTGTAATCGGAAATTACCATCGGTAAATACTTCGGCTTGTGCCACTATAAGCATTGGTAAAGTATAATTAACCCCTGCACTAAAAACAGCTCTTTTGTCTTTGGAATTGGATTGCCCAAATAGATTTCTTTCTTGCACGTCTATTCCCCCTTTTCTAGATCTCCAATCAAAACCTATAAAAGGCATTATCCATTGCATTTTGTCGATGTATCGGCCTATATGGGTTTCGGTTTCATAACCGTGGTGTTCTTTATAACCCAAACGCCATTCTGTGCCGATACTCCAACGTGTACTTTGATACATCGCTTCTCCATCGTTTCCGTTTGTGGCAAAATCATTTTCTGCCATAAAGTGAAATGCTCTATCGTCAGCAAACAATTTGCGTTGCGCCAATTTAGGGTTTGGGATTAATGGATTTGCAGGAGAGTTTTCATAACTAAAAACCCTGCCCATTCCGCTCATCATGTGATATAAAATATGACAATGAAAAAACCAATCGCCACTTTCGGTGGCTGCAAATTCGAGCGTATCAGTTTCCATTGGCATGATATCAATGATGTTTTTCATTGGAGCGTAATCTTCTTGTCCGTTGATTACCCTAAAATCATGTCCGTGCAAGTGCATTGGATGGCGCATCATAGAATTGTTGTGAAGTATCATGCGTACGATTTCTCCTTTTTTGATTAAGATTTTATCACTTTCTGAAACTACTTTGTTATCCAGACTCCAAACATAACGATTCATATTTCCGGTAAGTTCAAACTTTAATTCTTTTACTGGTGCATCTTTAGGAAGGGTTGTCTTGATTGGAGATTTCAACATGGCATAGTTCAAGGTCACGATATCAGAAAGTGCATTGGAATCATATTGATTGTCCATGCCGTGCATTTTATGGTCTCCCATATTCATACCCTCTTTTTTATCCTTGTCTATATCCTTATCTTTCATTTCCTCTTTTTTCATCTCCATTCCATTCATTTTATCTCCCTCCATATTCATGCCTGGCATTTTGTCGGCGCCTTTTTTCTTTAGCTCACCTGTAATTTCTGGATACATTACCACATTCATATCCATTTGGTTAAGCGACATTTGCATTCCCATATCGTCTAAATCTCCGTTCATTTTCATCATGCCGTTCATCATCTTCATTCCTTCAAAATATTTTAACTTGGGTAGCGGAGCCGTTAATTGCTTAATACCATCACCTAAATATAATGAGGCTGATTTTGTGCGATCTTCGGGTGTAGCCAAGAATTCATAAGCTGTTTTATCGGCAGGAATGGTAACAATCACATCATAAGTTTCGGAAACTGCAATTAGTAATCTATCGACTTCAACGGGTTCCACATCGTTACCATCGCTTGCCACAACCGTTATTTTGCTGCCAGCATATGTCAACCAGAAATTGGTTGATGCACCGCCGTTTGCAATTCGTAATCGGACTTTATCGCCTGCTTTAAATTGTGCAAGTTGGCTTTCACTTTTTCCGTTAATTAAAAATTTATCGTAAGCCACATCGCTCACATCCATCGCATTCATTCGCTTCCATTCGTTTGCGAGCTTGGTTTTAAAATATCCGCTTCTAATGGCTTCCGCATAACTTTGGGTTGTCCCTTTTTTAATGGCAAACCAATCCGAAGCATTATGCAACATTCGATGTACATTATTGGGATTCAGATCAGTCCACTCACTCAAAACTATGGGCACGGTGGGAATATCAATCTCTTCTCTTTTATTCATAGTAAAAGAACCGTACATTCCTATTTGTTCCTGTAATCCAGTATGGCTATGATACCAATGCGTACCGTGTTGAATAATTGGAAATTTATACAAATGGGTAGTATGTGGTTTGATTGGCATTTGTGTAAGGTTTGGCACACCATCTTCTTTGTTGGGTAAAAACAAACCGTGCCAATGCAACGATGTTTCTTCGTCCAATTCATTGTGCACATAAATTTCAGCGGTATCGCCTTCCGTAAATGTAAGTGTTGGCATTGGTATTTGTCCGTTTACGGCAATGGCTCTTTTAGGTTTACCCGTAAAATTTACAATGGTGTCTCGCACATATAAATCATACCTGACTGTCCTTGGCGGTGTGTTGTTTACAATTGTTTTTATAGGCTCTAGGTTTGCTTTTGGCATATCCATTTTGCCCATCTCATGATTTTTAGGAGCCTCATTATTATCCGTTTTCATATTGTCCATGTTGTCTTTCTTTTCAGAAGTCTTTTTCATGGGCATTTGCATTTCATCCTGCTCTTTAACTACCGATTTCTTAACCGCTTTCGGTTTTTCCTTTACCAAAGTCATTCCGCATTTAGGGCATTTCCCTGGCTTGTCAGCGTGAATTTCGGGATGCATTGGGCAGGTGTATGTTACGGATGCCACCTTATTATTATCCGTTTTCATATTGTCCATGTCGTCCTTCTTTTTAGAAGTCTTTTTCATGGGCATTTGCATTTCATCCTGCTTTTTAACTACCGATTTCTTAACCGCTTTCGCTTTTTCCTTTATCAACGTCATTCCGCATTTAGGGCATTTCCCTGGCTTGTCAGCGTGAATTTCGGGGTGCATTGGGCAGGTGTATGTTGCAGACTGTACCTTCTGAGTATTTTCTTTCTTTTGCATATCCATCCCTTTCATGTCCTGTGCTTGTGCAAAGGAATAAATAGCGAGAATGAATGTTAATACTATTATTCTTTTCATTTTTTTTAGTTTAAAATTGATTTACTAATTCTAATAATAGTTTTATTTATCTAATTCTTTAAGCTTTGCTTTCATTTGGTCAATCTCCGCTTGCTGGCTGGTAATAATATTTTTAATTAATTCCTTTATTTCAGGGTCGGTAACCGATGCCTCTTTTCCCATTAATATTGCTGCAGCATGGTGCGGTATCATTGATTTTAAAAATTCTTTATCCCCAACTGCCGTCTGTTGTCTAATACCTGTAAAAAATAGGATCAAAGCAATAAAACCAGTGATAACCAGTGAAATATTTAATTTCTTATTTCCGTACATGCTACCCATTACTAGAAGTTCAATTACGAGCATCGGCATGGTCATCAGTCCAGCCATGTAAAATTGGTTTATATTGGGTATTACATTGGCAAAAACATCTACCATTGAATACATGAGTATATACATAGCTATAAATGATAACACTATCATAATCGCCAATTTCTTGTACATAGTCAAACTTAACTCTTTTGAATGTTCTTCTGTAGTGTGCTTCATTTCCATAATTTTTTGATTTAAAAATTAATTGAATTTATTTTTTCAATAGTAACTCTAACTCTAAAATTTGTTTTTTGAGTGATTCAACACTTTTCATTTTTTTTAATTCTGCTATTGATAAAGCTTTTTTCCCTGCTTCAATTGCACTTGGATAGTCTTTTAGTTCCGTTGCTATTTTTTGTCTCAAATTAGGATAGTAAAAATTCTGCGGATCTAATTTCTCGGCTTCAATAAGCCAAGCTATTGCTTGTTTGGAATCTCTATTGGTACTGTAATAATAGTTTGCGGCTTGAAATAATAAATTAGCATCAAGGGTTTTTTCTTTAATGATGTTTTTATCTATTACTGCTAAAATATTTTTATCTGCTTTGCTTTTCAATGGAATTTTCACCATCGAATTTTCCCATATTATTTTTAGAAATCCCTCCCCTTTGTTATTAATGTCATTTATTTCGATTGTAAATGTTTCATAAAAATTGGGTATGCTTTCCACTGGAACTGTAAAACGAAAAACATCTTTTTTGGCATCGTATCCGGTTTCTCCATGTAATGTAGTATCTGTATTTACAATTATTGTCCACTCCTTTTTTGAAGGTATTGTGAATATTGAGTAACTACCCATTTTTAAAGTAGTATTTCCAAATACAATATCTTCGTTGGTAGTTATTGAAGTACAATCACTGGCGCCAGTTCGCCAGAGTTTTTCAAAAGGCACTAATTCACCAAATATTTTTCTGCCTCTTGCTAGTGGTCTGCTGTAAGAAACTTTGATTATTGTGCTACCCAATTCTTGTTCAAATGATGCAGATGGACTTGCAGAAGTTAGTTTTATTTGAACTTTTTCTTGTGCCGAAATTACTAAAGCTTGTAAAATAAAGAAATGTATTAGAATTACTTTTTTCATGGTTTTTAATTTTAAATTGATTTTATTGTTTTTTTTTATTATCTTATTATTTTAATTTTTCTTCAGTTCCGCTGTTGCCCAAGTGTTCACTCCGGATAAATATGTAAAAATAAAATCCTGATAATCCTATAAATAAATTCCAGAAACTATGTAGTTGAAAATAACTGTTTGCATTATACAGAATTTTATGTGTATCCAACTCGAACCAAATAAAGGCAATCATAGCACATACAACGCTAAAAATTAAGTAGTTGATATTCGTTTTCTTGGGATTAGCTAAGATACTTGCAATAGCAAATGAAAAAAACATCAGAATGCATACAAAGGATACTATTTGTTCCTTACCCCTTGGGGTAAAAAAGGAAAGTAAAAGGCAGACAGTGATGTAAATTAAATAAACAACAACAGTTATTTCCTTTTTTGAAAAACGCAACTGTTCCTCATTTTTAGTGAGTAACCATCGGCAGGAAAAATACATTACAGGAAAAAGCGAAAAAAAATATACAGCCGAATAATCAATTTTAAGAGCCAGTTTTATAAGCGAAGCATGATAAAATGTGCTACCAAAAAAGACATATAGCAGAATGAAGGCAAAAAATATTTTATGAATCCGATTCTTTTTATTTTGGCTGTAAGGGTCACTATTCTTCAATTCTTTCTGACTTTCTTTAAAAATAATGATTGCCACTATTAAATAAATTATTCCACTAAATACATTAACTGGATGACGTACTGGTTTGTTCATTTCAATTTTTTCGCTAAACATTTCAACAGTTTTATGATCTGCTGGGAAATCTTTCCAGAAATCCTGAAGTAATGGATTATGATTAAGCCACCAAATAGCTAAAGCAAAAAGCAAGGTTATGGCTAACAACAGGACAACCGTTCCTGTTCCGATAAAAATATCAGGGCATACTATGCGTTTTTTTTTGATACAGTATGTTAGAAATTTTTTAACCATTATTGCTGTTGATTTATTTGTTAAATCCAAGCTATATTTTTATTTTCTGGATGAATTATGACTAACCATTATTTTCCATTCACCGTTCATTTTCCTTAAAACGCTCGTGCCAATTCCCTTGCGTTTTAACACTTTATTATCTTTTGCCACTACAATTGTATAATTGTATGTTTCAGTAGAAAATGCATATTCGCCGCTTACCGTAACATCAACTTTATAATCGCTGAAAGTGAACGATTTAAATTCTTTCATTTCGGGCGCAAGGTGATGTTCTAAATAGTGAGCATAACCACCTTCATTACCACCTGATTCATATATTTTAGAATCGGTAGTAAATAGCTTTTCTGTACCAGTAATATCTAATTTTTCAACAGCAGAATTGTATTGCTTTAGTACCATTTTTACAGCATCTGTGTCTTTGTCTTGGGCAAACATACTTGCTGTTACTAATAGTAATAAAAAAACTTTTGTAAACATTTTTTTTGATAATTTCATTTTTATTTATTTAGATTATTATTGTTTTATTTTTTTCCAAATTTTTCTAATAGTAGGCGAAGAGATATACCAAAGTAAAAAACCACTTAAAACAGTTATTAACCCTAATAAGGAAAAGACTCTTAAAACAATATTATTCATGTTATCTCTGCCTTCATAATCCATGGTATGGGTCATCCATAAAAAGTCAAACCATCGCCAATCTCTATGTCTAATCGTTTGAAAAGCTCCATCATTTGCTGAAATATAAGCCTTTAAATTATTTGGTTCTTGGTATAAAATAACATAGGCAGGTAGTAAATGCTCTCTATATTCATGGTGTTTCCCTACTTCTTTAATGAGTTGTATTTCTTTTACTTTTAAACCTGATACAATATTTTTATCTGCAATTGACAACGCTTCTTCTTTAGAGATACCAGTTTTTAATTTTCCAGTTTTAGCATTATAAAGCATCTTCTCATTCACCCAATAAAAAGGTTGATTATTTATTTTCCTTAATTCTATAGATTGAATTGCTATCGAAGGATGAAGAAGGGAAGGACTTATTAAATCCGAAAACGACTCAGCAACAATTCCTTTTTTATGAAATTGCATTCCGTGAATGTCATCAATATTAGACCAACTAAAATACAGACCGCTAATGGTCCACATTAAGAATTGAAGACCTAAAAATATTCCTAAATATCGGTGAGATTTTCTAATCCATTTTACTTTTTTTCGTTTAATCATTTACCTTTTAATTTTTTTTAAATTGTTAAATAAACTGAACCAACTTTGAAAATCGCATTAAAATTGCAATTATATAAAACAGAATATATTAGAATATTCATTGCTTAATTTCCTATTCCATTCCGCCAGTTTCGGACCAATAACTTATTCCATTCGGTTTTTTGCCTACTGCAATTGTATTAATTACTTTTTGAGTTGCGACCTCTATTACTGAAATAGTATTGTCACCACTATTGGTTACATAAACTGTTTTTCCGTCTTTGCTAACCACTACACCGTGTGCCTTATTACCTGCGATTATAGTTTTAATAACTTTGTTACTGGTTATGTCAATTACAAAAACTTTATTAGAAACAGGCCTACCCATTGTTTCCCCTTGATCGGCTACATATAAAAATTTGCTGTCTGGCGTGGCATACAATTGAATTGGACCTTGCGCGTCATTTGGTAATTTTATTCTTGTTATTTGGGCATTTGTAATATCATATTTTACTACTTCTTTAGTATCATACAAACTAGCAAAAATAAATTTTTCATCTTGTGTAGTTGCAACTTGCACACCCACTCCTCCCAGTGGAATGTCTGTTATTGTGCCATCAGCAATAGTAACAATCGACATACTTTTTGCATCCATATTTGCAACATAAAGTTTTCCGTTTTGATGTCTAAAACCGTGTGGTAAATATCCTTTTCCTAATTCAAATTTTTGAGTTATTTTATATGTTTTGGCATCGACTTGAAATATCTGATTTGTTTCATTTGCAGTTGCATAAGCATATTCAGATTTATTATCTAAAACTACATGAGCCAGATGTAAATCCTTACCAAGTTCAATACGCTTTTTTATTGAATTAGTGTTTGGATCAATTACTATCAATTGGTTTGTTGCTGTACTATCCATAGGTATTGCCGTCACCCAAACGGATTTCCCATCAGGCGCAACTTGTACGTTATGAGCCATAAACATCATTCCTGAAGAGTCACTAATTGATATTTCTGTATTTTTTGTACTGTCCTGAAGGTTTATAACAGAAATACTACCTCCATCCTCATTAGCTACATATACTTTTGCTAATTGCATTGTTTTTTTAGGATTATTGCAACTGCCTATTATTAAGCCAGCCACTACTAATACTACCATAATCTGAAATTTTTTGAGTACTACAAGATTTTTCATTTTTTTATTATTTAAGTTGATTTTGCTATTTTTTCCATAATGGAATAATCTGAACCAAATTTGCAAATTGCGTCACATTGGTTTCGCAATTCAGAAAATAGTATGTATTTGATATTCATTTTTGAATTTTTAATAACAGGTCTATTCAATTGTTGTATCACATCTTTTTCGCGACTGTCCGGAATGATGATATAAAATACCTCTTCGCCATTGGAAATACTAAAATACAAGTCGGATAAACGTAAAATACCTGAATAAATACTGGTGCTTTTTTCTACTTCAAATGCTCCAATGATATTGTTTGTTCCTTTTTTAAACCAAAGCACATCAATGAGTTTAATCGTGTTTTGGGTGTCTTTATCTGTTGGCAATTCAGGAAATTTACTAATTGATATAAACGAAAAACTTTGGCCATTAAACGCTTTACTTTTATCATTACTGGCTGGTGTAACATCATAACCCAATGAAACTCCAATTTTAAGTAAGTGGTATTGCATTTCGTTATGAAGATTTTCTGCCAATTTTTCTTCCTGAATTTCTTTTTGGCGTTTTAAAATATTCTTTTCAAATCGAGTACGTTCGTCTTCGCTTAAATATTCATCGTTACCAATTAGCATTTTTTGGGTTCCAATTTCAAAGCATAAACCTGCAATCGCTCCTAAATCATTTGATAATTCAGATTTATGTTTACTGTTAGTTTCGATTAATGTTTCTCGGATCTTAAGATATTCTGTCCAACTGCCTAACTTCTTTTTGTCTTTGAATAGAAAATTAAATCCGCTGAGAATTGCCGTATTGAATGGCGGAAACCAAGTTGGGTGCAAAAAATATAAAATACTCGCTACCGCCGGACCTAAACCTTTTATTTTTAATTCATCCAATTTTACAATTTCTTTTACAACCTGTTCTTCAGTTTTTGCGTTTATACAGTTTTCGAGAAATTGGCCGAAAGCAATTTTATTGTTTGGATTTTCGTAAATATCAGGAATTCGCAATTTTGGTTTCCAATAAAAAGGATGTGCCACACCTACAAAAATTTGTTTTTGTTCTGCAATACAACTCAATACAAATTCTAAACTACTCCCTTTAAAATCATTTGGAAAAGTCTTATTTTTGATATCGTCAATGACTTGTAAAATTCCCCTACGAATGGTTCGAAATGCTTTTAGCCTTTGGTCGTTATCGACAAACCAAGTATTATAAACGCTTTCTGTATCGGTTTTGTATTGTTGTATTATTTGCGTTAGGTTATTCATTTTTAGTTTATGTATAAATTTGCTTTCAATTTAATATTTTCATAATCATTGACACCTAATATCACATTTCCATTCCCTCCATGGGGTCACTTCCTTTGCGGAATTTATATTCGCTGTTTATGGCATACGCTCCAGTAATGACTACTTTTTTAGATGGATCCATTTCCGATTTAATTTCAATCATCCCATTGGTTTCCACTCCAGTTTCTACCATTAGGCTTTCAAATACCCCTGGTCTTTTTTCAATCCATACATAAGAAGCATTTTCTTCCCGGATAACAGCATCAGTAGGTACAAATAATCCTTTTATATTTGATTGTGTCAATTTTGCAATGGCCTGCATCCCAGGTTTTAAGAGTAGGTTTTGATTCGGGACTTCCATACGAATTAAAAGCAGTCTAGTATCCGGATTTATTTCAGGATTGATAAATGAAACTTTTGCATTTATGGTTGTATCTGGAAAATCGGAAAATGAAACTGTTGCGTTTTGACCAAGGTGCAAACTTTTTGCATAGCTTACATTTACCTGTGTTTCAAGCCAAAGACTGTTCAAATTGGCCAATTTAATTATGCCCGAACCTTCCATGATATAACTCCCTTCTGTCGCTACTATTTCTGAAATAGTTCCACTGTAGGTACTATAAAAAGTAGTATAGGGAGAAACTTCATTACTGCTTTTTATGCTTTCAATTTGTTTGTTGGATAAGCCAAAGAACAAAAGTTTTTGTTTGGCAGCATTCAGCATGTTTCGTGCATTTTTTCCAAAATCACCAGGCATAGCAAGTTGTTTATACGCAGTAAAATAATCTTGCTTGGCAATGGCAATGTCTTCGCTGTACAATTGATAAACCGCTGCGTTTTTTTTAATATAATCGCCAGTAGTTTTGAAGTATAACTTTTCAATTCTTCCCATTGCTCTAGCGGAAATGGTATTAATTTTCTCTTGATTAATTGTTAAAACTCCCGTATAGGATTGTTCTAAACTGCTTTGGGTTGTTGCAATACTTTGCGTGGTGATGTTTCCCAATTGTATCTGCTGTTTACTCAAGGTTATTTCGTTAGTTGCCGAATCGTCATTTTTCATTGGAGTCAAATCCATGTGGCAAATGGGACATTTCCCTGGCTTATCTTCCTTCACTTGTGGATCCATGGAACAAGTATAGAAAAGACTTTCCTTTGTTTGATGGGTACTATGGTCTTCCTTGTTTTTAGTATTACAAGCTATAAACGCGGTAAGTATTAAAAATAGAATGCTGATTTTTTTTAATGCTTTCATGGCTACTCTGTTTTTATAAAGCTTTCGCTGTCAATTAAATATTGTGCATTTTTGGCAATGGTATCTTCAACGGAAATGCCGCCTATAATTTGGACAAAATTATTAACTTCAATTCCCGTTTTTATTTCTCTTACTTTAAAGCCGTTATCCATTTTAAAAAAAACTATTTTTTTATTTCCAATACTCACCAATGCTTGTTTTTGTACCCAAGTCCCTTTCGTCGGATTTGTTTTTACAATGCCTTGTAATCGCAAACCTATGGGTAATTTCAGCGTATTGTTATTTAAATAAACTCTGATTCTGTTTGATTTATCAGTTGGACTAAATTGTGTTTCTATAAAGTTTATTTGTGCGTTGATGACTTCATTTTCGTCTAACTCTGAAGTAATAGTAATAGATTGATTTATTTTGATTAGGCTATTGTAACCTTGTACGACATTAAAAATACCCCATACTTTATCGGTATTCACTAATTTAAAAACAATCTGACTTTTTTTAATGTAATCACCTTCTTTTATAGCTAAATTTTCTGTGATTGTATTAGAATTTTGCATTGTTGCATTGGCACTTATGGTCATGCTTTCTGTTCCCTGAATAATTCCGTTAGCAGGACTGTATATAGAAATTACCGGGTATACTCTTTTGGCAGAAGCCAATGAATTTATTTGATTATTTGTCATTCCGTAGAGCAATAATTTTTGCTTTGAGGCTTTAATGATTGACGAGTTATCAGAATCATTGGAAACTAAATAAATAAAATTTTGCTGTTCCGTGAGTAATTCCGGACTGTATAAATCAAAAAGTTTTTGTCCTTTAGCTACTTTTTGATATTTATAATTTACATACATTTTTTCTATTCTTCCACTTATTCGAGCTGCAATATTTACGGAGGAATTTGGGTCGTACGCCACTAGACCGGGTAAACTGATTTCACTGCTTATTGTTGTGTCTTTTGGGGTAGTGGTTTGATAATTACCAACAATAAAATTATCGGTAGGTCTTAAAAGGTTTTCGATAGAATTGTCTTCCCCGGCATGACTTTCTGTTATTTTTTTTATCAAAGTCATTCCGCAAATGGGACAATTTCCGGGTTTGTCGCGAATAATTTGGGGATGCATAGAACAGGTATAAATTGCTGTTTGATGTGAATTCTCCGAATGATTATCTGATTTCACAGCTAAGAAATAGATAGCAAATCCAATAATAGAAATTACTATAACTACCAAACTATATTTTAAAAATTTGTTCATAATCATTTAGTTTCCAGTTGTTTTTCAATTTCCACTTGGGTAGCCAGAATGGCTTTCAATTTGTCGAGGGCATCAATTTGCGCCATATTTAATGCTTCGGATGCTTGCAATACAAGCAACAAATCTGCGGTGTTGTTTTGCCAAGCAAGCACAGCAGTGTCGTAATTTTTTCTTAATGCAGGAATAATACTTTCTTCGGCAATTTTGTATTGTTTTTTAAGATTCAAAAATTCTGAATTCATACCTTTTATGATTCCATCTGCCTCATTTGCCATCATTTGTTTTTGCCAAACAAGACTTTCGTTTTTAAATTTAATACTAGAAATATTGGCTTTATTCATTTTGGTAGACCAAGGCATGGGAATGGTAATCATCGCCATTAAAGAAAATTGTTTTGGTTGATTTCCAAATGTAAACATGTGGTCGTATTTTATTCCAAAATCGGGACGGGTGTTGGCTTTCTCTGTTGCAATTTTCAACTCGTTAATCTCTATGGTTTTATCTATAGCTTTAAAGTCGCTTCTGCTATTTATAGAAGAGGAAAGATCTGTTTGAAATAAATTGTATTCTTTAATTTGATAAGTCGATTCTATTTCCAACGAATTATTTTTATCTCTTGCCATCAAAGTATTTAACATATATTTTCTTTGAGAAATGTCATTTTCCAGCATTACAATCATACTTTGTAAAGCGCTATATTGAGATTTTGCTTTATAATAGGACGGTAACTTGTCCATGTTGTATTGGTATCTGATTTCCATACTTTTGAACATATACTCTAAAAGTAAAAGATTATCTTGAGCTATTTTCAGTTTCTTGGCAATGATAATCCATTCATAATAATACGTTTTTGCATAAGCATTGAGTTGATTGATGGTGTAATTCTTGTTTTCTTTTTCGACAGAAGACATGGCATTCATGTAATTGAATTGTGCATCTTGTTTTGAACCATTAGGTATCATTTGTGTAATGCCGAACATAAACGAACCCATTCCTGGACCCATTTCATCGGCTTTCCATAATTTACTATTGAAAGGCGTCATAAAAAACCCCGTTTCCACTTGTGGTGCCATCCAGCTTTTTGCTCCCTTTGCAGCTGCATCCATACTTTGAATATCAGCATCATACATTTTTAATTGTGGATTATTTGTTTTGATAATCGTCAAAACAGCATCCAACGAAAGTGTTTGCGCCACTATATTAGCAGTACTTAAAAGCAAACAGCTTATAACGAGATAATAGTTATTCTTTAACATCTATAAGTTCTATTTTACCTTTTGTTCTTAATTCGCGAAGTTTTGACATTTCAAAAACAACTGGTGTTACTAATAATACATAAATAGTTGAAGTTATTGTTCCTCCAATGAGTGGGACCGTAATTGGGAGCATCACATCTGCACCTGTCCCAGTTGCCCAAAGAATTGGGATTAATCCAAATAATGACACCGAAACTGTCATTAGTTTTGGTCGCAATCTTTTGGCTGAACCATCAATAATATACTGTCTCAAAATATCTTCAGTAATTGTTGCTGCACTGTTGCCATATTTTGCTACCATTTTATTCATTGATTCATTCAAATAAATGGTCATCAGCATCGCTGTTTCTATGGCCATTCCAAACAGCGCAATAAAACCAACGGCGACCGCCACCGATAAATTGATGCCATAAAAATAGACCATAAAAATCCCCCCAATTAAGGCAAATGGCACTGTTATCATGGTGATTAAAGCTTCTTTCATCGAATGATAGGTAAAGAATAAAATCAGGAAAATGATAATAACAACGATGGGCAATATCATGCTTAACGTTTTGTTGGCTCTGATTTGGTTTTCCCATTGCCCGCTCCATTCCACATAATACCCTTTGGGCATTTTTGTTATCATTGCGTTCAGTTTTTTCTGTGCTTCTTTTACGGTGCTTCCTAAATCACGCTCCCGAACATTAAATAACACGCTGCCACGAAGCATGGCATTTTCGCTGTTTATCATGGGTGGTCCATCGCTTATTTTTACGTCGGCAACGGCTTCCAAAGGAATTGGCCCGTATTGCATGGTTTGCACTTGCAGTTTTTTCAGGGCTTCAATGCTGTTTCGGTATTCCTGTGCATATCGCGCATTTACCGAAAAGCGTTGTCTTCCTTCGATAGTTGTGGTCAGTTTCATTCCGCCAATAGCGGCTTCGACAACGTTATTTACATCGTCAATAGTAAGTCCGTATCGGCCAATTGCCTCCCGCTTTGCTTCAATATCAATATATTTCCCGCCTGTTATAGGTTCGGAATATAAATCTTTTATTCCAGCCGTTCCTTCGAGTGCTTTTTTGATTTTTTGGGATAAAGCATTTATGGTATCTAAATCGGCTCCGTAAACTTTTATGCCCACATCAGTTCGGATACCGGTAGAAAGCATATTGATCCGATTGATAATAGGCTGGGTAAAACCATTCGTTACCCCGGGAATTTGCAGTTTATTGTTTATTTCGGTTACAATGTCATTCTTGTTTTTTCCCTCTCTCCATTCGTTTTGGGGTTTTAGCAAAACAATCGTTTCAATCATACTTATGGGACTATTGTCTGTCGCTGTATTCGCCCTTCCGGCTTTTCCTAAAACATGGGCGACTTCGGGTATCGATTTTATCAATTTATCCTGCACCTGCAAAATTCGTTTTACTTCGGAATTGGAAACATCGGGCAGGGTAACCGGCATAAACAGAATGGAACCTTCATCTAATGGAGGCATGAATTCTGAGCCCAGACGCGTAAACATCAATACGCCAATTAGTAAAGCAATGATATTTAAACCCAACACTGTTTTTCTCCATTTCAAAGAAAAAGTCAGAATAGGGGTGTAAATACTTTCCAGTTTTCTGCTAATTGGGTTTTTTGCTTCGGGGCGAAGTTTGCCTTTGAGCAAAAAACTGATCAAAACAGGCGTAAGTGAAATGGCCAAAAAGGCATCTACAATAAGGATGAACGATTTTGTCCAAGCCAGCGGACTAAACAATTTGCCTTCCATACCCGTAAGAAGAAACACCGGTAAAAACGAAGTAATTACAATTAAGGTGGAATAAAAAACCCCTGGCCCAACCAATTTGGAGGACGATTCAATGATCTTCAGTTTTTCTTCGGAAGATAACGGGTCGTGTTCTTTTTTAAATATATTTTTTATGAAATTTTTCATTTTTCAGTCGATTGTTGATTATTATCCATTTCTTCCTGTTTCTCCGAAATATTCCGATAGGAATTTTCGACCATTACAATTGCATCATCGACCACAACTCCTATTGCAAGAGCGATACCGGTTAATGACATAATATTGGATGAAATCCCGAAAGCCTGGAGCAAAATAAAACCAACAGCAACGGATATTGGAAGCTGAATAAGGATGATTAAAGCACTTCGCCAATGAAAAAGAAACAGAAGGATAACTATAGAAACAACAATCATTTCTTCGATTAAAGTTCCTTTGACAGATTCGATAGCCTGTTCTATGAGTTCGCTTCTGTCATACGAGGTTTTAAAAGAAACGCCTTCCGGGAGTCCTTTTTCGACTTCTTTCATTTTTAATTTAACCGCTTTTATCACTTTATCGGCATTTTCGCCATAGCGCATCACTACAATTCCGCCGACTACTTCGCCTGTACCATTCTCATCAAAAATTCCCAAACGCAAATCGCCTCCCATTTGTATGGAACCCAGATCTTTTACTCTTACAGGAACAGCATTGTAATTTTTAACCGTAATATCTTCGACATCTTTTATGTTTTTGATATAGCCCAATCCCCTTACAATGTAGGCCATATTGCTCATTTCAAATTTCCTTCCGCCGACATCGTTGTTGTTTGCCTTGACAGCATTCATCACCTCCATCATGCTTACATTATAGTACTGCATTTTTAGAGGATCTAACACCAATTGATATTGTTTTTCAAAACCTCCAAAAGAAGCCACTTCGGCCACGCCGGGAACGGTTTGCAATGCAAATTTCACATACCAATCCTGCAAAGCGCGTTGCTCTCCTAAGTCCATACCGTTGGTTTCTAAATGATACCAAAAAATATGTCCCACACCCGTGCCATCGGGACCTAAGGTTGGCACAACATTTTGAGGCAACAATCGTTGTGCGTAATTTAATCGTTCCAAAACGCGCGTTCTTGCCCAATAAACATCGACATCATCTTCAAAAATGATATATACAAAGCTCATCCCAAACATGGAAGCGCCACGAATGTTTTTAATTTTTGGTATTCCTTGCAGGTTAGAAACCAAAGGATAGGTTACTTGTGCTTCTATAACCTGTGGACTTCTTCCCATCCATTCTGTAAAAACAATGACTTGATTTTCTGATAAATCAGGAATTGCATCTATAGGATTTTGTTGTACACTATAAATACCCCAAGCAAATAAGCAGGCCGAAACGAGAAGGACAACAAATCTATTCTTTAACGAGAATGATATTAATTTTTCTACCATGACATTTAGTTTTCTAATGAAAGACTATCTTTTGTTTTATTTATCCAATTGATTACTTCCTCTTTTTTAGCAGGTGTTACTATTGCATTTTTATGAAGTAACGTGTAGGACGCTAAGGGCATTTCATCAGACTTTATTTGTTTGATGATAGCTTCTAATTTGTTTTCTTGTTTTCGCTTGGAGTACTTTCCAAACTCATTAAAGTTCAAATCCATTTTACCATCTTTAATGTGTTCTTCCATAAAAAACCGTGCTGGCTGAATGTAAGAATATAATGGATAATTGGTATTGTTACTGTGACAATCGTAGCAAGATGTCCGTAAAATAGTTTCAACATTTTTAGGAACATCGTACATTTTCGTGAAATTTGCAGTTAATTCCTGCTCATAACTTTCATTACGAGCAGGTTGATATAACTGCATCAACAAAAAAATAACAAACCCAATTATGAGTATTTTCTTGATGATTTTTTTCATTTTATAATTGTTTTTTCATAGAACCACAAGTAAGCATTTTCGAACCGTAGTAAGGATTTTTTATTTCTTTGCTTTCACTTATCCAAATAGCCCCTTTTCCTTCATTATACATAGGACAAAAGTCTTGATATAGTTTTTGTTTTGCTCCAAATATTTTTATCAAATCATTCACATCTTTACTCAACATCGCAAAATGTTCTCTTTGGTGGTCAATTTTTCCAACATTATCGCCAATGTGTTCTGCGTGTTCTTTAGCATCATCAGCAATATCAATATATTCTGTTTTCAATTTTGGATCTATTGTATTGGTATTGACTTTATTGAAAGTTGCATATAATGCTTTACCCGCATTGGCTGCTCCTTTTGTATCGTCTTTTGTGAGTGCGTTTTTTAGTTTTAAATAATCAGAAATGATTTCATTTGTAGAAAATGTTGTTTGGGTAACCGATGTAGCTTCATTATTAACTTCAACTGTTGTTGCATCATCGTGACTATGACTACCATCAGTATGATCATGAGCTGCTTCATTTTGTACAACTGGTTCGGTTAGTTCCATTCCACATTTTGAGCATTTTTCACCTTTTTTCCCTGTAACCTCTGGGTGCATTGGACACGCGTATAATTGCGAAGTACTCTCTGTTGTTTCTGAATTAGTTGTTGCAGCTTCTTTATTTTTTTGGTTACAAGAAACTAGTACAAATGCCATTGCTATGGCTGAAAGGATTAGATTTTTCATTTTATTAAATTTAAATTGTTGTTGTTAATTTTTGTATTCTACACTTCTTAATTCGTAACATTAAAAAAAGTATATTCTAATTTTATCATAAAACCATTTGGTGCTGTACGCTCCATTTTACTATATAATTGCTGTCTGTAAGCTAAATCTATTCTTGCTTGACTATTAACAATAAATTGAATAGATGGCACAATATCTAAATAAGATTTCCCATTTTCATTTAATCGTTGCCCTAAAAATTCAAGCATTGCATTGATATTAGTCTGTTTGTAGCTGGTATATGTTTTAGGATACATTAATTTCCCAATAGAAAGCGTATAATTCATCGCACTATTGCTTTGTGTAGCGGGAAATTTGTAATCCGGTTTATTGTCTAAAGCTCTTTCATAACTTATTGTTGAACTTATGGCGACTTTTTTTATTAATTTTGTGGCTACAATTCCAGTTTCATAACCCGTATTGTGACCCATAGTTTCTATTTCTTCCTGATGAATATCAGCGTTATTGAAACTGTATCTTCCAAATGCTGCCATACGAAAATGACTGTGCATATCATCTGCAGATAAGAATCGATATTTAGCATATAAACTACCTCCTTCCGTTGCCCATTTATCACCAGTATTGCTTATAAAAGCTGAAGCAGAAACCATCCAATTTTTATTAATTCCCCACATTAGTTCAGGCATGTTATGGTAATTGAGTGCGCCATCTTTTTCAAACATAAATGAATTCATATCCCTAATGCGTATTGCATCTGTTGGCATATTGCTGGCAGGTTCTGTCATAACAAACAATTCTTGTGCATTCATTTGATGGGTAAACAGAATTGAGAAAACGAATAATAAATATTTCATTCTTTATAAAGTTATTAAATGATAATCGTCTTCATTATCTGTAGCATAACTAAGATATTTAGAAAAAGATTTTACTAATTTTTTATACTCTTTTTGGGTAACAAAACCTTTGTCTAACACCCTTACTTTGGTTTCACCGTTTAACGTTTTAGCTTTTGCATCCACAAAAACAAGTGTAACATCGTCTTTTTTAACCGTTAGGTTATCCTCAATTTTTAAGTTATCAAATGACATTGTTACTACCATTGAACCCACAAAAAAGCCAGCTTTTTCAACTCTTTCTTTTAAAACTCTTGGTTTGATGTTATTGTCTTTTTTTAGAAAAACGGTAAATGTATTTGTGTTCAAATCGGTAGCAACACTATCAACTTCAGCTAATGATTTAAGTTGTTTGTTTATGGAATTTGAACACATGGAGCAAGTAAGTCCTGTTGCTATTATTTCTGCTTTTGCAATTTGTGCATACGATTTTATGCTCGTTGTCATAACCAAAATTACTACAATTATAAATTTTAAATTTGCTTTTTTCATTGTTATTATTTTTAATATGATTACTAATTTCTTGTTCTGTTGGATTAATGGCTATTAAGCTGAATCCATTTTAATCGTTTATCAAATTTTCATTTGATATTTTAGAAATTAATAGTTTACATTTTTATTACAACACCATTTGGTTTTTTACCAACATTGATTGTTTTAGTAACGGTATGATTGATAACATTTACAACAGAAACTGTATTTGCTGTTTGGTTGGTTACATACGCTGTATTTCCGTCGGTAGTGAACGAAATTGCGTGAGCACCAGCACCAGTATTAAAAGCTCCGCCGTGCATCCACATCATCATTGCAGTATCCCAAGTCCAGTAATGTACTTTTCCAGCCATTGGGTCTGAAACCCATAACTCGCTTTTTGTTCCGTTGTGTGAAGCAATTCCGGGCATAAAACCTAAAACAATGGTTTGGTCAACGGCATTTGTAGCCACATTGATAACAGAAATAGATTGTCCGTCTTCATTATCAACATACATTTTACCATCGCTACCAGTCCAAGCTCCGACAGGATTATCTCCTACTGTAACCGTTGCAATAACTGCTTTTGTTGACACATTGATTACAGAAATAGTATCATCATCGCCATTAGCAACATAGGCTTTTGTTCCGTCAGATGAAAAAGTTAATTCGGCTGGCATCATTCCAACAGTAATCGTGTTGGTTAATGCATAGGTAGAAGCATTATACACCAATACTTTACCATTCATATTCATTTGCGGTACCCAAATTTCTGTTCCGTTTGGTGAGTATGTTGTATTATGGTTCATCAATGGTAAATTCATATTTTTTACTGTTGTACCATTGATTGCATCAATAATCAATAATTTGCCTGTCATTCCTGTTGTTCCTCCTGAATGTCCAGCTGAAAAGTCCATACCTGGAACACCAATGGCTAAATGATTTGAGTGTGTAGAAATGTGATGAGGCCACATTATCATATCAGTTCCAGTTCCCATTAAGTTAATTGTTTCTGTGACTTCATTTGTGGATAATTTGATTACAGAAATCGTAGCATCTTCTCCATTCACCACATAGGCAGCAGGATAGTTTATATTTAAAGTTGTATCCATATTCATATTGTCGTCTTTACTACAAGATGATAAAAGCATAACTCCAATTGTTGAAGCGGTAAAAAAAATATTCTTCATTTATTATTTTTTTATAATTATTTAATTGTCTCTACTGTTTTACCACAACTCAACATTTGTGAACCATAATATGGGTTTTTAATGGTACTTTCTTTGCTCAACCAATTGGCACCTTTACCACCATTTGCCATTGGGCAAAACTGATAATAAATTGGCGTTTCCGCTTTTGAAACTTTCAGAAGTTCATACATATTTTTTGATAAAGTCATAAAATAGTCTCTTTGGTGTTTTACATCTTGTGTTTCGGAAATATGTTTGGCATCTTCTTTCAGTTGATTCATTACTTTCATCCAAACCATATGCTCTTCCATTTTCAATGTTTCCATTTTTATTTCATTGATTGCAGAAAGCAATTTTTTAGATTGCATCGAAGCTGTTTTGCCATCCGTTTTTACTAAAGCATCTTTCAATAAAAAGTAATTATCAAATACTGGTTTTAATTGATTTTGAGTTACTTGTTCTATTTTTTGAGTTTCTGATTGATTGGCGTGAGCGCTATGATTTTCCATAGTTGCCATTTGCTTCGCCTTTTCGCTATCGCTCGGGTCTGATTTAATTTCGGTTTTTACTGCAACTTTTGCCTCTCTATCATATTGACAACAGCCATGAAGATTGTTATATACATCATCTGGAGCAAGAAATTTTTCACTATCATATCCAGCTAAAGCAATACGTTTTAGAATTTCATCTTGGTTGGTTTGTTTGGTATCATAAGTGATAGTAGCCATTCCAGTAGTTGCATTCCAATCTACTTTGGCAACTTTTTTGAGATTTCCTGCTTTTTCTATCGTAGCTTCACACATTCCACAGTTACCGAATATTTTTACGGTTTCGGTTTTAGCGTTTTTAATTTGCGCGTTAGCGACTACGACTGATAGCAATAGAGTTATTGCCATCACTATTTTTTTTAGTGATTTCATTGTAAAATAATTTTAAATTGAATTAGTTAAACAAAAACAAAATGACCGCACAACAAAGCCATCCTTTTGAAAATGAAATTAACTGAGAAAGTAAATGATTTAAAGCAATAATTGCTTTTGATTTGACACAATTATGGCTATCAAATTTAAAATTTATCCTATTTTTGGTATAAGCCATAAAGAATTGAAACCAGAAGAAATGGAGGTTTCGTAATTGTAAAAATTTTGTTTTTCTGAAAAGAAATTAAAAATATTTCTATTAAAATTCAATTCATTAATAGAAACAGATGTGTTGCAAGAAGAAGCACAACCACATTTGGAATGGCTGCATTTTCCTCCGCAACCTTCGTGGTTTTTAGTTTTTGAATGATTATCACCTTCGCAACAATCTTTTTTATCTGTTTTAGAAGAGATTTCTTTTTTGCAAGATTGTTTTTCTGAATTGTTTCCACACGCAAAAGTTACCATTGGCATCAAGAAGAAGCCAAGTACAACGATTAATAAAATGTGAAACTTTTTCATTTGTATCGAAAATCTAATATTGAACAAAGTTAGAGAAATAATCTTAATTCTCGCTAAAGACTTGTTAAAAAAATTTCATCACTACTATTTTGTTTTGATTCATATTCTCATTAAAAGTATTATTAGGGAAGCAAATAGATAAAGACTAAACTACTTTAATCTTTGTTATGAGTATTAAGTAATCGGAACAATTTATTATTATATAACAATATTATGTAATCAGCTTTATTACAAGTAGTTAATGTTTATTTTTGAAAAACAAAATGCGACAGTATTATAGTCTTTCTACTTAATCTCATCTATGTAAAATTTTAAATCATATAAATGTATTAATTCCTCATTGTTATCTGGTATTTGAGCCAGTTGATACAAATTGTAGTTTTTCAGGAAAACTATTATATCGAAATTTTGAGTTTTCTCATCATAATCTAAAGTTAGAAATTTGAATTCACTAGCTTTTAATGTTATCTCATGGAAGATATATGGCCATTCAAATCCATCGATAATTTTATCAATTCTTTCCGTTGGTTAAATGAAAGCGATGAATTCTTAGTTCTTCAGTTGGGGTGCGTTATCAATTAACTAGTTTCATAATCAACAATTATATATTTTTTTTAATTTGTAAAAATTACTAATCTACATGTTACAAGGGTTCAGTAAATTAAAAACAGTCTTTTAGCCCTGAAAACAAAAATACTGATTATCAGATAATTAAATATTTTTATCTCGCGAGATATCACTAAGCATAATTGAAGAATCAATTATAATAGAATATTTATAAAAAAATTAACAATCGAGACGGCGAATTAAATAATATCTTTGCTGCCAACATGGCAAAAAAATTCTACATACTATTAATTGTTACGCTTGGCTTCCTTATAGGGCCAACGCTGGCTTTTGCGCATGGTATAAAAGCAGAGATGGCATGTTGTAAAAAAGAGTCTGCAGCAAAAACATGTTGTAAAGAGAAAGATTCTAAAAAGAAAGAACACAGTTGCGATAATAGCTGTTTAGGTAATTCTTGTGGATGCCCAACTGCTTACTGTAGCTATAGCTCTATTCTTACTTTTCAAACAGAAAATAATTCTCTTTTTAGTTTTTCAGAAAGAAAACAAAATTACTTTTATTCAGAAATTTTTATCTCTTCAGGTTTCCGTTCTATCTGGCTTCCGCCTAAAATAAGCTAGATTCCTTTTTTGACAGCTACAAATCTGTCTAATCCAAAGCCTGTTTTATGGCTTAAAAAATCATTAAATATTAATCCAACCAACACTATTCATAGCTGTAAATGCTATGGCTTCTGTCATGCTTTAGGATTAATTCATTCAAAATTATAAAAACAATGAACTCAATAAAAAAATTATTGATGGCAATGACTCTATTGCTATCAGTCACTTTCGCCAGCGCGCAAATAAAAAACAAAACAACTGAAACCGTAAAAATCAATGGTAATTGTGGTATGTGCAAAAAAACTATTGAAACGGCTGCAAACATTGATAAAGTTGCCAAAGTAAATTGGGACACGAACACCAAAACCGCTACAGTTACCTACGATACAAAGAAAACCAATCTGGATGCGATACTAAAACGTGTTGCAGATGCTGGATATGACAATGAAAAATTTAATGCCCAAAATGCTGTTTACGATGAATTGCACGGATGTTGCCAATATGATAGAGAAGCAAGTCCTAAAAAAGCGGAGTAATCATAATCAAATCATTTAAATTAAATTTCATGTTCAAAATAAAAAATATAATCACATTATTCTCCCTGATAGCAACTGTTTCTATAGCAAGTGCACAAATAAAAATAGGAGATTCTTTTCCAGATGTTCAGCTTCAAAACAATAAGAACGCTACAGTTAAACTAAATACTTTTAAAGGAAAAACAGTTTTGGTAGATTTTTGGGCATCATGGTGTGCACCTTGCCGAATGGCCAATAAAAAATTGGTGAAAATGTATGACCAATACAAAGGTCAGAATTTTGAAATTGTTGGAATTTCAATTGATATAGATAAGACAAAATGGTTAAAAGCCATTGAAAAAGACAAAATGAAACACCAGCAATTAATCGACCCGAAAGGTTTTGATGCCAAAACAGCTGTAACCTTTGGAGTTGATTCTTTGCCATCGACCTATCTTTTTGATGCATCAGGAAAACTGATTGCCATCAATCCAACCGAAGCACAAATAATTGCTCAAATCAAAAAAAACAAAAAATAAAATGAAAACATTACATATAAAATTCGTAGCCGCTACACTTTTAGTATTATTAACTGGTGTAAAATCATATTCTCAAATCACTAAAGCCGAAATAATGGCAACGGGATTAACTTGTTCTATGTGCTCTAATGCGATAAATAAACAATTAAAATCTTTTACCGAAGTAGATAGTATTGGTACTGATTTAAACACAAATACGTTTACCGTTTACTTTAAAAAAGATAATTCATTACAACCTAAAGTATTGAAAAACGCTGTTGAAAAAGCTGGTTTCTTCGTAGGTTCTATGGTTTTGACTGCAAAGTTCCATACTCCAAAAATTGAGGATAATACAACGGTAAAAGTCGACGATGTTACGTATACTTTTATCGATATTAAAAATCCAGTAGCTCATGAAGAAACAAAATACAGAGTTCTGGATAAAGGTTTTGTAACCCAAAAAGAGTATAAAAAACTAGTTAAATCATATTCAAAATATCCTGGTTATGCAACAGAAAATGAAAATGATTATTATTTGAAAGCACTATAAAAATGAAATATCTATCAATTGTTTTCTTATTGTTTATTTCATTCGAAATAGATGCTCAAGAATTATTTGTAGTAACCGAACCCGCCAGTAATGTTCCGGCGGGTTCTATTGGGGTTCGGGTTGGTCAATCTCTTATGAAAAATCAACTGGAAAGTGGCTCTATGTATAATTTAACTCCCGAAGTTACCTGGGGAATAAATAAAAACCTAATGGTTCGTACCTCAGCTTTTCTTAGTAACCAAGAAAATGGATTGGGACTTAAAGGTGGTGGTATTTATGCAAAATACCGTTTCTTTTCTGTAGACAATTTACAAAGTCATTTTAGGATGGCTGCCTTTGGACGATACAGTTATAACAACTCTTTTATTAATCAAGAAGCGATAGACTTAATGGGAGGAAACTCTGGTTACGAGGCAGGTTTAGTAGCTACACAATTAATCAAAAAAGTTGCAATAAGTTCTTCTGTAAGTTATGCGCGAGCACTTAATAACAGCGATTATAATTTCCCGGAACTTCTGGGGAACAGTGCCGTGAATTATACGTTCTCGGTAGGGAAACTGATGTATCCTAAAAAATATACTAGTTTTAAACAAACCAATATTAATACGATGCTGGAATTTACTGGACAAACGATAACAGAAAGCGGAAAATCATACCTTGATGTTGTTCCTTCAATCCAGTTTATCTTTAACAGTCAGGCGAGGATTGATCTTGCTTACAAAAAAGAATTGTACAGCTCGATGCAGCGCGCAACATCTGATGGTTTCTTCTTAAAACTTGAATATACTTTTTTCAATGTTACCAAATAAATTACTTTTCCTAAAATCTTAATTTAAGCTTTTAGTTCTGAAATTATTCAAAGATTTTGACTCTTTCAGAATATATATGGGGCTAAAAAAATAAATGTTTTCGATGGCATTTTTCTTGCCATCAAGGCATCTACTATGAATTATAGGAAAAAGGTTCATAAACATTTCAAAAAAATTA
Source organism: Flavobacterium glycogeni (assembly GCF_048286775.1). Lineage (NCBI taxonomy): Bacteria > Pseudomonadati > Bacteroidota > Flavobacteriia > Flavobacteriales > Flavobacteriaceae > Flavobacterium > Flavobacterium glycogeni. Next base: position 15,810 of record NZ_JBLVPV010000022.1, on the reverse strand, counting down.
AATTACCACTAGAACTAGTTGTTCTGATTAAACTTATAATAATGAAGAAAATCTTTTATTTACTACTCTTGGGCTTTGTTTTTGTCAAAGCCCAGGCACAAATTATAAATCCTGTGAAATGGGAAGCAGCAATTGAGAAAAAATCCAACTCTGAGTACATCCTTACTTTTAATGGTAATATCGAAGCAGGTTGGCACGTATATTCTCAATTTACACCTGAAGATGGTCCTCTTCCTGCCGAATTCATTTTTCATGATAGTAAAAACAATTATGAATTTATTGGAAAAGCAACCGAAAGTGAAACCAAACGAGAGTTTAATGAAATCTTTGGTGTCGATGAAATCTTCTTTTCCGATAAAGTTACTTTTACCCAATTAATCAAACAGATTAATCCAGAAAAGGAAATTATACAAGTGGAGCTTTCTTACCAAGTTTGCAAGGAAAACTGCATTAGCGAAACAAAATACTTTGAGTTTGATCTTAAAACGCTTGAAGCAAAAGAAATCCAGGCTTCCGATATTGCAAACGAAAAAACTACCAAAGCTGATGCAAATACTGCGGTAGAAAAACAACCAGAATCTAATGAATCTGATTCTAGTTTATATATGATTTTCTTTATTGCTTTCTTATCTGGTTTTGCGGCATTGCTTACTCCTTGCGTGTTTCCGATGATCCCAATGACAGTAAGTTTCTTTACAAAACAAAGCAAAAACAAAGCCAAAGGAATTAAAAATGCCATTATCTATGGTATTTCAATCGTCTTGATTTATGTATTTCTAGGAACTGTAATTACCCTTATTTTTGGAGCAGATGCGTTAAATGCATTGTCAACCAATGTCTGGTTTAATGTTATTTTCTTTGTATTATTGGTTGTATTTGCTCTATCGTTTTTAGGTGCTTTCGAAATCATGTTGCCTAATTCCTGGGCCAATAAAGTAGACCGTCAAGCGGATAAAGGTGGCATATTAGGAATCGTATTCATGGCATTGGCTCTAGCAATAGTTTCCTTTTCTTGTACCGGACCAATTATAGGCACACTATTAGTCGAAGCTGCTTCCAAAGGTGGAATTGCACCAATTGTGGGAATGTTAGGTTTTTCTTTTGCTTTAGCATTACCTTTTATGCTGTTTGCCATGTTCCCGGGTTGGTTAAATACATTACCAAAATCTGGCGGATGGTTAAATACAGTAAAAGTATTTTTAGGTTTTATAGAATTGGCTTTGGCTTTTAAATTCTTGTCTAATGCCGATTTGGTATTGCAATTACATTGGTTTGAAAGAGAAATATTCTTAGCCATTTGGATAGCGATATTCGGTACTTTGGCATTCTACTTATTCGGAAAAATAACCTTGCCACATGATTCTCCTTCGTCTTCAATTTCAGTAGGAAGATTATCTGTTGGACTAGTGGTATTGGTATTTACAATATATCTTATTCCGGGTTTATGGGGTGCTCCATTAAAATTAATAAGTGGCTTTCCTCCACCTATGACCTATAGCGAATCTCCATACGGTGTAGGCGGCTCCAACAGAGAATCTACATCAGCAATAGCATTACCAGACGGAGCACATAAAGGACCACATGATATTATGGCTTTTACCGATTATGAAAAAGGATTGGCTTACGCCAAAAGTGTAAACAAACCTATTCTCTTAGATTTTACAGGATTTGCTTGTGTAAATTGCCGAAAAATGGAAGATTATGTTTGGTCGGATCCTCGCATTTTATCTATTTTAAATAATGAAGTAGTTCTTATTTCACTATATGTTGATGACAAAAGAGAATTGCCTATCGAAGAACAATATGTCTCTAAAGAAACTGGCAAAAAGATAAAATCAATAGGAAACAAATGGAGTGATTTTCAAATTACACGTTATAAAGCAAATGCTCAACCCTATTATATCATATTAGATACTAATGAAAAAAGTTTAAATAAACCCGCTGGATATACGCCAGACATTGCAGAATATGAGCAATGGCTGAAATTAGGTATTGAACAATTTAAAAAATAAATAAAGCTGTCCGAAGAGTAATTTTTGGACAGCTTTTTTTTATTAACCAGTATCAGTTTTTCAGGACTAGACATTCACAAATAAGCACAAAATACTATCAGTTTTGAATAATAAATACCACACTTTAATTTGAAGACCAATCTAAGAAGCACGACTTTTCTAAAAATGAAGGTATCCACTTTCACTTAAGGATCTCCTTTGTAATCTTTTCCCAAAAAAGGATTTCCGTTTCAATCCCTGATACGTTTTTATCGCTTCCCTTATATACTACTGTTATTATTCCTAGCAAATTACTCGTTCATCTGATACTGAAAGCATCAGATTTTTTTTGTCCAAAAATTATTGAATTGTGCTATTAGTTTCGCACCCGCTATTAAGATCGATTACAATTACTGAGGTTTGGTATGTTTAGCCAAAAAGTATCTATGGTAGATTTTTTTTAGAAGTTTTAAACGAAGTTTTCATTCGAAACGGACTAAAAGGCAGCTAAGATAGTGTCTTAAGGATGCTGCAAGCGCATAATGGCTGCGTTTCACTTGCCACCCTTCGGGACTTATAGCTCTCCACATCCTTAAGCCACTTATTTCTTGCTTTCTTTTTTTCCGTTTTTTCTTTTGAAAACATTTTTTGAGGTTGACGGTTACAGAGGAAGCAATGTAAATAATAGTAATTATAAAAAAATCAAGTTATGGAAATCACAGGAAGGGTAACAACAAACGCAGTAGTTAATAAAATTAACGCTGACAGAGAAGTAGTGAATTTTAGCATCGCTATCAATGACAACTACAAACCCAAAGGAAGCAATGAGGTAAAGGAAGTAGTAACCTATGTCAATTGTTCCTACTGGCTCAGTGCAAAAACTGCCGAGTGGCTTAAGAAAGGAACGCTAGTGCAATTGTTCGGGCGTATCGGCTTAAATGTGTACAGTAACAACGAGGACAAAGCAATAGGTAGCCTTACGTTTCACACCAACAGCCTTAAAATTTTAGTCTTTGCCAAAAAGACGGAACAGGCAGAAAACGGCACAATTTATTCAGCAGTACAGGGAGCGAAATCAGAAACGGCAGATGACTTGCCTTTTTAATCCACACCATTTAGTAATCACCTAAAATTTTAATATCATGGCACATAATATAAATTACAACGAACAGACAGGGAAACACAGCTTTTTTAGCGTAAAGGAAAAAGCATGGCACAATTTAGGACAAATCATACAGGATTACCCGACAAGCGCAGAAGCAATCAAGTACGCAGGGTTAGACTACGAGGTAGAAAAACGCAAACTGTTTACGCCTTGCTCAGGGGAAACCAATTTTGAAGGAGAAACCATCTACAATGAAATTGAAGTCCCGAATTACTTCAGTACCATACGTACGGACAACGATGCCATATTGGGTGTGGTAGGTAAAGACTACCAAATCGTACAGAACAGGGATGCCTTTTCTTTTTTCGACAGCATTGTGGACGGTGACGGCATTCTATACGAAACCGCTGGGGCATTGGGTAAAGGAGAGCGCATATTTATAACGGCTAAACTACCAGATTATATACGGGTCGGAAATGACGATCTTATAGAGAAGTACCTTTTCTTGACCACTTCCCATGACGGAAGCGGAAGCATAACTGCCGCCTTTACTCCCATCCGTATCGTTTGTGCCAATACGCTAAATGCGGCACTTCAAAATAAAACGAATACCGTCCGCATTCGCCATACCTCCAATGCCAAACAACGTTTGGAACAGGCACACAAGGTCATGGGCATATCCGATATGTTATCCGTACAAATGGAAGCCATTTTCAACGATTGGACAAAAGTGCATATCACGGACAGGGAACTTAAAAAACTGATACAGTCCGCATTGGTTCCTAATAAAGAGGTATTGAAAACCATACAGGACGGCAAGGAAGACGAACTCTCCACCTGCTTTACCAACATGGTAGATAACGCCTTTGAATACGCCATGAGTGACCCGATACAACTCATGGATACTACGAAAGGAACGGTATTCGGTGCTTACAATGCCGTCACAGGGTATTTTCAAAATGTCCGTTCGTACAAGGACGATGAAGCCAAACTGGCCTCTATTTTGATGGGTGGCACTGGACAATTACGTGCGCAGTCTGCATTTAATCTCTGTTTTGATTTTGCGAACAAGGGTTCAGATTCACTAATCCTTAATTAATCAATCGGGACAGGTACTAATCCTGCCTGTCTCTTTTAAAATCGTATATCATGATACAGTTGAAAGATAAAGACGGTAAAGAAATTACCGTTACCGACCTAAAAGAAGCCTTGAAATAGGCGGACAGTTTCAGACAATACGCCCACAATGACAAAAACTTTGAAAAGTTTGATAACGAACAACAAGCCTATTGGCAAGACCTATACGAGAAGTTACAAAAACTTAATGATGATAATCATCCTAAACTTTAAAATAATGGAAACAAATTTCTTTCAATCCATTGTAACCTTGCAGGTAGCAGGGAACTGGAAAATAAACATAGCCAAGGAAAACGCAGACAAACTTATTGTGTCTGTATTGTTTTTCAATGACAATATTGGCGATGATGCCCGTAAAAAAGTACCGCCCATTTTGCTCAAAGGCACGGCGCAGGAACTGGACGAGGGATTTTTTCAGGCAATTGAACAGCCTGTGAGGGAAACCGCCCAACTCTTTTTCAATATGGAGCAGTTCCTTAAGCAAAAAGAACAGGCAAAAATCAATTCCCAAATGGAAAAGGATAACGTCTCTAAAGCCGACAAAGAAAAAACCGATAAGCAGAAACAGTATGAACAAGCCATGAAAAAAGTGGACGAACTCGAAGCCGATGGCAAATACCGTGAGGCATGGATAAAAGTCCCGCAGGCAGAACTCTACCTCGAACATGCAGAAACCATCCGCTGTCGCAGGATGGAACTCTCTAAACAGTTTGCCCCTGACCTTTTCAATGAACCCAAACCCCAAGAGCCATGTTAACAGCCACACATTTGCAAAGGTTTTTTTCCTTTAAGGACAAAGAGCAGGAAATCAAACTCGCTGACCCCTCCCCGACATTCAGCCCCGAAGCAGTACTGAATTTTTATGCGCAGACCTATCCAATACTGACCACAACTACCATTGAGGGTCCTGTCATTAATGACGATGCCATCCAATACAAATTTGTAGCCCAAATCGGGACTAAAGGATAAACCATGAAAACGAAAACCATAACAGGCAGTATCAGTCTGCCCAAAAACAAAAAGCAATGGAAACTTTATCAGCAATTAGGCAAATTCGCAAGCGACCTAAACCGTCTGCCCGATGCGCAGGAAGTAAAAACAAATCAACCAAAGTCAGTTCCACTCGAACTAGTACCGATGGTTTTTTAAGACAGCAATTCCTGCCCCTGTTTGAAAGTGGCAGGCAACTGCCCGACAAGGCAAGCACAGAAAAGGGATTTTTTGAATCACTTGCCATCCTCACAGAACTATACGGATTTAAAACTAGGAAAGTAGCAGACAAACCTTATCCATACAATATCCTGTTGATGCACCACTATGCCCAAAAGGAAGTCGTCAAATCAGGACAGGATATTGAATTGTCAATCCTTGCTGATGAAAAAACGGTACGACTGTCAACCCGACATTCCTACAATACGGGCATGACCTTGTATTATATTCCTGTCCTACCCCTATACAGGCTGTTGCAGGACAGCAAACAAAAGCAAAACGCAGAATTATTGTTGTCTGTCTTTGCTTATCTGTATCATATAGCAGGGATTCCCTATTACAGGGACAGCTACAGTGCACTTGCCTACTACTATGAATGTATGGAAGACTGGCTAATGGAAGGTTGGGAAGAAGAGGAAACAGACGAAAAAAACAGCACTAATTCAGAACTCAATAAAGCATCCTATTATGGGGATGTACTATTCCGTAAAATGTACAATCCCCGCCACTTGAACCATTTTGGACAGCGCATTGACAGCCACAAACAAAAGAGTTCTTTTGGCAGGGAATGCCTGAGCGTAGCCAAAAAAGCGTATGCTTTATTGGATGATTATCCCGACTACAACATCTTCCGCAACACCTCCAATGCCGAACTGGAAGAGGACGATGGTATCATCAGAGCACAGCAGTACATTTCATTTATAGCCGAGAACGAGGGAATCCTTTATGAAAATATTGCCCGAATGGTTAATGACGGGTTCAACGAATGCTCCGAAATGGAACAGCCCATGCTGATGCAGATTTATGACACACAGGACAATCCATCAACTGAGGGACTGGATTTTGAATACAGGCTCTTTCCTTTACTTAATGACCTATGCACCCTTTTAAATCAAATCCCATGAAAGACATCACCGCCACTTTCGGCACACTATACCATCCTCTAAAAGCCTTTGTAATCTATCAGCAGGATACATCTGATAAAAACATTTATGTAGAAGCCTACGATATGGACAAAAACGGCTACCCTATCAATGCACATCCTTTAAGTCTTGCTGAAAGTACTAAAATGACTAATGCCCTTGATACGGCTGAGGAACTCAAACGCAATTTTTTAAAGCCCTCAGGTTTGCTTCCAAAAAATATACTTTATCTGAATCCCGACCAAAATGGCTATGCGATATGGTATACCCCTGCCCAAAAGGTTGATTTGTTTTTCGTGGAGGGTTTGGGCATTCCAAACGGCAAAGTATCCCTACCGCCCCTGCTTTGGAAAGCTTCCAAAAATACGTTATGGATTTTTGCAATGAATTCCGATACCAACATCAACGAAAAAACTGCCCTCTCCCATGCCCCCTTTTTTAATCTCTATCAGGATGGCAGGACGTGTATGGGCACGGTATCAGTCAATATCAAATCCAACTGCCAATTGGAAGAATTTATTGCCCAGTGGGAACAGTATTTCTTCAACAGCTATTTTAGCCATCTCATCGGGGACAAAAGTCCTGTGAAAGGAAATATCATTCAACTTTGGCAAAGTCTTGTGGGAAGCAAAAAACAGTTCCCGATAAAATCCCTGATAAAAAATGGTCTGACAATTAAAAAACTGTTATCATGAACACCCTAAAAGCCATGCATTACACCGACAATTACCTGATAAACCCAACCAATCCCATAACCGTAAACCTCATCGGTGCAGGAGGTACAGGAAGCCGAATGCTCACAGAACTCGCACGGATGAACCACAGTCTGATAGCATTAGGACATACAGGACTACAGGTAAATCTCTACGACAATGATATAATAACTACAGCCAATCAGGGGCGACAGCTTTTTGCAGATGCCGAGGTTGGCTTATACAAGTCCGTAGCGCTGATTAACCGAACCAATCGCTTTTTCGGTACGAATTGGAAAGCCATTACAGAACAGTTTTCTACAGTCAATCTGAAATCCCTGCCCAATCATGGCAAGGCAAATATTTACATCAGTTGTGTCGATACCATATCGGCACGTTTTGACATCGCAAATGTCTTACAGGACTGCACAGCTTACAACAACTGGGAACGCAACAAATCCCTGTATTGGCTCGACATTGGAAATGCCCAACATACAGGACAGGCACTACTCTCCACCTTAGACGAAATCAAACAGCCTGCCTCCAAACTATACAGGACTGTTTCCACACTTCCTCTGATTACGGAAGGATTTAGGGAGCAGTTACTTGCTCAGAATGACAACACTGAGCCAAGCTGTTCCCTTTCTGAGGCATTAGAAAAACAGGATTTGTTTATCAATTCCGCCCTCGCCAATATGGGGGCATCTTTGTTATGGAGGCTCTTTAGGGAAGGAATGACCGAGCATAGGGGCTTTTTCCTTAATCTCAAAACGTTCTCCTCACAGCCCATAATATGCTAAGGATTACAGCTATCAAAATCAAAAAAAAGCGCCAATTTTCAATTGAAAATTGGCGCTTTTTCCGTCAGACACTTTTACCTTTTTCAGATCCAAAAAAGTTGCGACCGCATTGCAATATTCCATATTTTAGTAGATTCAAATTTCACGAATATCATTACTTACCATGAACAAATCGCTAATCCACCACAGGGAAAGATTATCCATTTTAAACTTCTAACAAAAGGTTCGGATTTTGTATCAAGGGGTTGAAAAATTGATATAAATAGAGTTCTTCGTGGAGCCAAATTGATGTACACAGACATAATTAATAAGACCATAGTAGCATCAAAATATTGTTTTAATTAAAAAGGGTTGATGTATTAGAAGGCATTTATTATCACTTCAAAAATATAAATTTATTAGAAAAATAACTCTACTATTAAAAATATATCGTAATATTGCAATATAAATATATAACAATGGGAGCAACTAAGACAGATCATTTTACAGAACAGCAAAACGAGCTGGCAATTTTAGCTAAGGCTTTAGGGCATCCGGCACGTATTGCCATCCTGGAATATTTGATGACAGTAGATACCTGTATCTGCGGGGACATTGTAAACGAATTGCCATTGGCGCAGCCTACGGTTTCACAACACCTTAAAGAACTTAAAAATGCAGAGCTAATTAAAGGTAACATTGAAGGCAACTCCATTTGCTATTGCATTAGTGAACCGGGATTTGAAAAAATAAAAGACTTCTTTCAGCATGTAGCCGATTATCTTCAAAAAAAGAAAACAGATTGTTGTTAAATTATTAAAACATAAAAATTATGAAACTATCAGAAATTAAAAAACATTTAGAAACTTTGGAAGCAGTAAATTTTATGCTTCCTGACGGATCATTTGTTCCGGAATACTTCCATGTTACCGAAGTTGGTTTAATTACTAAAAACTTTATAGATTGTGGCGGAACAGTACGAAAAGAAACTGTTGTGAATTTCCAGCTGTGGGATGCCAATGATTATGATCACCGTTTGAAACCGGGAAAATTACTTAGCATAATTGCGCTGTCTGAAAAAGTATTGGGCATCGAAGATTATGAAATCGAGGTAGAATACCAAGACACCACAATTGGTAAATATGATCTGGGTTTTAACGGTCAAAATTTCCAGCTTATCAATAAACAAACTGCATGTTTGGCAAAGGAACAATGTGGGATCCCATCTGAAAAACAAAAAGTTAACTTAACAGAAATCACAACTAATAATACTAATAGCTGTACTCCTGGAGCAGGCTGTTGTTAATACAACCAAAGTATATGTCAGCTAATAACTGTGCCCCTGTGGCAGAAAGAAAAAAACTAGGATTCCTGGACAGGTTCCTCACCCTATGGATTTTCCTAGCGATGGCCGTCGGTATTGCAATAGGTTATTTTATCCCCTCAAGCAGTGGATTCATCAATTCATTTTCTAGCGGCACAACAAATATCCCGCTTGCAATTGGCCTGATCCTGATGATGTACCCTCCCTTGGCCAAAGTAAATTACAGCAAAATGGGAGAAGTATTTAAAAACACAAAAATCCTTGGTGCCTCCTTGTTTTTAAACTGGATTGTAGGCCCGATACTTATGTTTGCTTTAGCACTGCTCTTCCTTAAAGGATATCCGGAGTATATGATTGGTGTAATCCTTATCGGATTGGCAAGATGTATAGCCATGGTTGTCGTTTGGAATGATTTAGCGGATGGAAACAGGGAATATGCTGCTGGTCTAATTGCTCTAAACAGTGTATTTCAGGTATTCCTTTACAGTGTGTATGCTTACATCTTTATAACGGTTTTGCCACCCTATTTCGGTTACAATGGTTTTGATGTCAATATCAGTATAGGACAAATTGCCGAAAGTGTTGGTATATATTTAGGAATACCGTTCGCTCTTGGGATAATCAGCCGTTATGCATTAATCAAACTTAAAGGTGAAGAATGGTTCCAGACCAAATACGTTCCAGTCATATCACCTATAACCCTGATAGCACTTCTATTTACAATAGTAATTATGTTCAGCTTAAAAGGAGAATTGATTGTTCAAATCCCTATGGATGTGATTCGAATCGCGATTCCATTGGTCATCTATTTTACCCTGATGTTTGTAGTGAGCTTTTTTACAGGAAAATATTTCGGTGCCGATTATTCAAAAAGTGCCTCCATTGCCTTCACAGCAACCGGCAATAATTTTGAGTTGGCTATCGCAGTAGCCATTGGCGTTTTTGGTATTAACAGTGGGCAGGCTTTTGCCGGGGTAATTGGCCCCTTAGTGGAAGTTCCAGCACTGATAGCCCTGGTTAATCTGGCCTTTTGGTTCAGGAAAAAATATTATGCTGTAGCAGCATAATTCTCTCTGGGACGGCAAAACAAACAAGCAAAGAAATTATAGCATTTTTAAACCACGATTAAATATAATAAATTATGAGAATAGCTTTATTTAGCGATATCCACGCAAACCTTCCTGCTCTGAAAGCTTTTTTTAAGGATATCGAAACAACAAAACCAGATGCGGTTTATTGTTTAGGAGATTTGGTTGGATACAATATCTGGCCAAACGAAGTTATCAATGAGATAAGAAAAAGAGGAATCCCTACCATTGCAGGAAACTACGATTTTGGTATAGGGAGAACAAGCGATGATTGTGGATGCGCTTATAAAACTGATGACGAGAAAGCTAATGGAGCCGTTTCAATATCGTTTACCAACTCTTTAGTAAACGAAGAAGAAAGACAATATCTTAGAACACTTCCGGCACATATCAAATTAGAATTTCAACTCAATAATGATAAACTGAATTTGTTGCTTGTTCATGGAAGCCCAAGAAAGATCAATGAATATCTTTTTGAAGACCGTGATGAAAAAAGCATGCTGCGTATTATGGAACAGGCTGATGCCGATATCATGTGTTTCGGGCATACACACAAACCCTATCACAGAATAATGAACAATGGTGCTGAAGGACAAGATCACTTCAGACATGCTATCAATATTGGTTCTGTAGGAAAACCTAAAGATGGTGATCCAAGAGGCGGCTACGTACTGCTAACCATAAATGAGAACAGCTCTATTAAAGATCAGAATAGCATCACTACTGAATTTATTCGATTTGCTTATGATGTCGAAAAAGCGGCAAAAGCAGTTGAAGACAGTCCATTGCCAAATGCTTATGCTGAAAGCTTAAGAAAAGGGGTTTAATCTATGAGATTTGCTATAATATCAGATATTCATGCCAATCTTCCGGCATTGGAACAAACATTAAAAAGCATCGAAGAAAATGAGATAGATGCGATTTATTGTTTGGGAGATCTAGTAGGATACAATATCTGGCCCAATGCTGTTGTTAACGAGATTAGAAAGCAAAAAATACCAACGATATGCGGAAACCATGATGAAAAAGCAGTAGCGATACATCAGGACGGCAGATTTTTAAATGACGATGCTAATTTTGCCTATAACATTATAGGAAAACCACAAGTTCAATACCTCGCAACATTGCCTGCTTTTATAAGACTTGAATTTATTTTTGATGGAAAACCATTTACTTTAATGTTGGCCCATGGCAGTCCCTACAGCAACAAAGAATACCTGCACAAAGAGAAAGAAGAGTCTGAATTGGCTGCTATTTTTCTGGATAAAGGGATAGACATGCTGGTTTTTGGACATACGCACAAACCCTACTATCGTATAATTGACAATGGATATACAGATCAAAAATTTCATGCGGTAAATGCCGGATCTGTTGGCAAGCCAAAAGATGGAGATAAGCGTGGCTGTTACACCATTATAACATTGGAACATAACAATAAATTGACTGTCGCAGTAGAGTTTGTTCGGGTGGCATATGACGTTGAAAAAGCAGCGCAAGCCATTGAAAATAGCCCCTTGCCTCCCTTCCTATGCACTTATGTTACGTAAAGCATATTAACCAAAATAATTAAGTATGAACTTTCCTGAAAATCTTAAATACCACATAGAACACACCTGGATCAAGGTCGATGGCGAGATTGGTATAATTGGAATTACAGATTTTGCCCAAAAAGAATTAGGTGAAATAGTCTATGTTGATCTGCCAAATGTTGGAGCAAGTTTTGACCAGGATGAAATTTTTGGTTCCGTTGAAGCAATCAAAACAGTAAGTGATCTATTTATGCCGGTATCCGGTAAAATATTGGAGATAAACAATAATTTATTAAAAAATCCTACCTTGGTAAATTCAGATCCTTTTTCACAAGGTTGGATGATTAAAATACAGCTGACCAATGTTTCTGAAATAGAAAATCTAGTGAACAACCAAGACTATAAAGCCAGAACATCTGCATAATGCAGTCTACTAAATTTTAGGGAGCGAAAACAAATACTTTTCTTTGTATTCACTCCCTTTATATTGCACTTATTATATACAAATGGAAAGTTTCAAAAAGTTTTTAAATCAGATTATACCTATCACAAATGAAGAGTTTGAAAACACCATTCTACATTTTAAGAATAAAATGGTACTAAAAAACAGCTATTTTATTGAGCAAGGTAAAGTATGCCATCAGGTTGCTTTTATTAAAAAGGGAACTTTAAGGACTTTTTACCTGAACGAGAATGCCGAAGAAATCACCTCTTGTTTCTGCATTGAAAATAGCCTAACTACTTCGTATAAAAGTTTCATTCTGCAGGAACCCTCAACACTGATCATTCAAGCCCTGGAAGACACTGAACTTTTAGTAATTGATTATGATGATTTACAACAATTATATAAAGAGAGTTTGGTTTGGCAAACCATTGGACGTGCAATTGCTGAAAAACAATACATTGTAATGGAACAATATGCCAGTGTACTGTGCAATGAAACCGCAAAAGAAAAGTATTTACGACTTCTTAAAGAACAGCCCGGTATTCTACATAAAGCAACTATAACTGATATTGCATCCTATCTTGGGATTACCCGCAGAACACTAAGCCGAATCCGAAAGGAGATTACCCTATAAATTTGAGGACATTTGTCCTTAGTAATGATAAGGCATCATTATAATTTTGTTTTTATAAACAACTTAAAAACAAAATGGAAACTGCACTTATCATTACCTCTATCCTACTTATCCTTTTTGCTGTCTTGGCTCTTTATGACGGCTTTTATTTGCACATTTTTAAATACCAGCTTCACAATCGGGCTGAAAGTAAAACGGAGCATATTACACATACATTAAGGGCAATTTTCTTTCCGGTAATTTTGTACTTCTTTTTCTTAAAACTAGATAGCAATGTAGGTTTTCTAATAGGGCTTACTATCGTTATTTTAGATATAATTATTTTAACTGTTGATGCTTTTTTAGAAAAAGACAGTAGAAAATTCATGGGAGGGCTCCCTCGTTGGGAATATATTATTCATCTTCTTGTCAATGGTTTTCATTTTGCGTCAATTGCAGTTTTTTTGTCAATTAAGCTGACAATGCAAAATGGTGAAATATTGATTATCCCCAATATTGATCAATTCCAAAATTATAAGCTATTTATTGTATTAATTATAAATCTTTTACCAGGTGCTATCGTAATGGCGCTTCTTCATATTTTGTTATGCATTCCTGAAACAACATTTGTTTGGAATAATTTGAGAAATAAGGTAAAATGCTGTTAATCAAATTAAATACTTTATTTTAAGCAAACCTGCATCATTTTCCATTTTTTCCGTCTTTAAAGATGTAGTATAAAAAATGTAAAAATGGAAACAAATAAATTACTGGTCGCAATTATTTGCGCAGGAGCAGTAGGATTAGTTGCAGCAGCACATCTTATAAAAAGGAATCAGCCTTTTATTTTGTTTGAAACGGGTAAAACGGTAGGTTCAAATATTTTAAGTTGGGGGCATGTAAAAGTGTTTTCTCCTTGGAAATATAATATCGACAAAGTCGCTGAAGAATTGTTATTGCAAACAAGTTGGCAATCACCTGACAAAGATAGTTCGCATACAGGCAAAGAATTTTATGATCATTACTTAAAACCATTAGCAAACCACCTTTTAGTAAAGCCATATATCCTAACTAATAGTAAAGTAATCGCTATTAATAGAAAAAATATGGACAAGATGAAAACTAGTGGTAGAAATAACCAGGCTTTTGTTTTATATGTACAGCAAGGTGAAAAAAACACATCTTTTGAAGCTCGGGCAGTCATTGATGCTTCAGGCACATGGCAAAATGGTAATCCACTTGGATCTGGCGGGTTATTAGCTCTGGGTGAAATAGCTGACCCCAAACAAAGTAAATTTGCAAAATAAAATCAAACTAAAACAATTGAAGATTAACTATTTTTAAAATAATAATCCCGTCGACCTTTTTTTGGACAACTCAAGATTTTAAAACAATTTTCAAAAAAAAATTAAAAATAAGTCGAAATCCCAATGTTAAACCCAGCAGTAGTTGCAGGAGGGTTTCCTAAAATATCGGTTTGTTTCTGAAAGCGATAATTTAGTCTAAAAACAGTCTGTGAGGTTGGACGGAAACTTATCGCGGGCATGATGCTCCAAATATCTTCTCTGATATTCCCACCGGTCTCTTTAAAAGTCCCTGCGTTCCAGTCTACATACTCTACTCGACAAGCGATGTTTAATACTGCGTTTTCCCATCCTAAAATGTTTTTTTTAAGAATTGGTTGAACGACATCCATAAAGCCACCAAACTGTTTGTTTCCAAATTGTTGTCCATATGTTTTCGGAACATCTACTTTAATCCATGCCCATTCACCCGTTATAAATGTTTTTACTTTTGGCAAAGTAGTGTTAAAGTCTATTGCAAAAACATCAACACGTCTTTTTTCGTCTATTATTACCCCATCATCTTGATACTTATTGTAAACCCCTCCCATATAGGATAGTCCTAACTCCCCAATTTTACTGTTTCGAATAGCAATTTTACCAGTAAATAAGGGTATTCCACTATTTATTTCTTCAAAACGTTCCGGATTTTTTTTGGCAGCTGGCAGAAAAGTTTTGTTCTCTGTATTTTCAATTATCGAATTATCGAAACTTCCTGAGAAATAAGCTTCATATCCAATCATCCAATTGTTCGAGTATTTTTTTCCAAAAAGCCCAGCCCCAGCATTGCTAAAAGTGCTCGGTAACATTTGTGTTGCTGAAATGGGTCTGTCGGTAAATTCCCATTTTGGACCATCGTGATTCTGATTGAAAGCCCCAATAGGGTTCATGATTATTCCTCCTCTAAAATTAACCAAGGGATGAAATTCAACATCGACAGAGGCAAATTCTATGGCGATTTCCTTTCCGCCATCTTCAAATTCGATTTCGCTTAAAAATTTCACATGTTTGCTGATTGCCGATGACATAAATATGGTTAATCGTCTGGCTTGAAATTGATGTCCTTCGGAAACACCATCGGTGGAAAGGCGTTGCCAATTGGCTTCCAGATAACCTCCAACGGCTATGGGTGTTTTTCCAATATTTAAAAAAGGACGATTGTAAACTGCATCCATATTCAACGCCTGTTTTGTACTGTCTTTTTGGGTTCTTTTTAGTAAACTGGAGTCTATTTGTGCATAGAAATTTAAGGAAAACAAAAATGTTATATAGAGGAATTTTAATCTCATTTTAATGATATTTTAAGGGTATTGTTATCTATTTTAATTGGAAAATTTCGTAAATTTCTGTCTGCTGGACCGTTTTCTACATTTCCTTTGCTGCTAAATTCACTTCCATGTGCCGAGCATTGTAATTTGTCCCCAAAAACCTGTAATTCGGTTCCTTGATGTGTACATTGCATTAATAAGGCGCTATAATTATTTGCATCAAATCGATAGACACAAATAGGATATTTTATACCAAACGAAAATATAATATAGACCAATTTTGATAATTGGTTTTTTTATGGTAAATTTGGACTATATTATAACAGTAATTATGGCACATGCAAAAATTTTGGTGATTAAGGAA
>NZ_JBLVPV010000021.1:0-72109 GCF_048286775.1 Flavobacterium glycogeni | reverse complement strand
GATAGATGTTTTACTTTTCACATAGTCAAACTATGCGAAAAATAGTGCTATTTTCTATTATTTCTTTAATTATAAGTTTTATTTCTATGTTTCTATGTGGTAAAAAGAAATGTTTTTTGAATTACACCCAATGGGTTATTTTATAATATTTATCAAATTAAATCGGTTTATACTTTGAAATCTAAAAATAATAAATAACTTTGTTATTCAAAGTACTTTATTTATGAGTCAAAAAATTCAAGAAGATTTATCGCATATTCGTTCCATGATGGAGCGCTCTTCAAGATTTATTTCGTTAAGTGGTCTTTCAGGAGTATTTGCAGGGTTATTTGCGCTAGCCGGTTCAATTTATGCCTATCAATTGTTTAAAAATAATGGGATTGAATATTTTGATGGTAGGCAAAAGATGTATAGCTACGATTTAATAATCGAATTAGTTTTCATTGCTTTGGCAATTTTGGTCTTAGCATTGGGATCGGGTATATTTTTTACTTTGAGAAAAAGTAAAAAGTTTGATTTGCCTATTTGGACTAATACTACTAAAAAAATGTTACTCAATTTAGCGATTCCTTTATTGGTTGGAGGCGTATTTTGTGTTGCACTTTTATACCATCAGTTATTTGCTCTGATTGCTCCTGTTACTTTATTGTTTTATGGCTTAGCACTTATTAATGCTGGAAAATATACTTTTTCGGATATTAGGTATTTGGGTATATGTGAAATAATTTTAGGATGTATTTCCCTTTTTTATCTTGGTTTAGGACTTGTTTTTTGGGCAATAGGATTTGGAATTTTGCACATCCTATACGGAATAATTATGTTCAAAAAATACAAATAGAAATGGGAATCATTGATACATTAAATAAAGATTTCGAAAGTCGGGTCAGATTAGGCATTATGTCTGTTTTGATGGTAAACGACTGGATTGATTTTACCGAAATGAAATCTTTATTGAATATTACTGATGGTAATTTAGCAAGTCATTCTTCAGCATTGGAAAAATCTGGATACATAGAAGTTAAAAAAGAGTTTGTTGGTAAAAAACCGAAAACTTCGTATCGAGTTACCAATATGGGCAGAGCTGCTTTTGTTTCCCACTTGAATAGCCTTGAAAAATTAATCAAATCTAGATAACACCCTTTTTTTAACTTTACACTTTGAAATACAAAGTGCTTTTAAATTATTTATTATGAAAAAACATCAATTAATTTTAGCCTGTAGTTTGGTTTTTACACTGCTTTTTTACAAAGAGGATTTGGGACTCAATTGGGCCATTTTTGGGATGCTGCAA
This sequence comes from Flavobacterium glycogeni, assembly GCF_048286775.1. Taxonomy (NCBI): domain Bacteria; kingdom Pseudomonadati; phylum Bacteroidota; class Flavobacteriia; order Flavobacteriales; family Flavobacteriaceae; genus Flavobacterium; species Flavobacterium glycogeni. Next base: position 70,818 of record NZ_JBLVPV010000021.1, on the reverse strand, counting down.
ACCGCCTTAATATGTTATTTCTTCCAAGAGAAATTTACAAGTAGGTTACATTTGATTTTAGTGGTTACATCGGTTCTGTCTTGCTTTGCGTTTGCTTGGTACGGAGATTTTCCGTCGTTTTTTGCCATGGCTTTGTCGATTATCTTTTTACAATTCAAAACTCAGGAACCAAAACTTAAATTGTTACAGGCTCTTCCTTTGGTGTTTATCAACGGAATCGCTTCGTTAGGTCGCATATTGATGTTCAGTCAATATCTTCCTAAGCGAAAAGTTAATAACGGTTTTGCTAAAAAACTGATTGCTTATTTTATTATTCCAGTCCTATTTCTTGGATTGTTTTTAATCGTATATTCTTTTGGAAGCGATCATTTTTCGTCTTTGTTTACCGGTTATTATTTAGATATTGATGCGTGGCAAGCATTTGTACTTACGGCTTTAGGATTTTTTATTTCGTTCACTTTCTGGAATTATTGGATTCCTGAGGTTTGTTATGAAAAGAATGATTTATTGGATAATGATTTTAAGCAAGAAGCCAAAACGCAAAATCAAAATTCATTTTCGTTTCTGGATATTGATTTTGAAAGAGGAAGTGGCGAGATTACGTTGTTTCTTTTAAATGTGCTTCTTTTGGTTTTCATTGCGACTTATAATTACGAACAATTTTTTGAAGTGGTCAAAAAATCTAACTTAAGTTCTGATACACACGATAGAGTAAATGTCGTTATTTTTTCAATCATAATGGCAGTTGGCGTTATTTTATTCTATTTTAAAGGAGGGTTTAATTTTGATGAAAAAGCTAAAAAGCTTAAAAGATTAGCTAAGATTTGGATTCTTCTAAATGGAGTTTTAATCATCAGTACCGTTATCAAAAACTCAGAATACGTTTCCTATTTTGGTTTAACCTACAAAAGATTGGGCGTGTTTGCTTTCTTGATTTTAGCGATTATTGGATTGGTTTTTGCTTTTTTAAAAATTATAAATCAGAAAACCAATGCCTATCTTTTCAATCAAATGGTTTGGTATTTTTACGGAACGATTCTTTTATGCAGTTTTGTGAATTGGGGAAATATAATCACACAGTACAATATCTCTGTAAATAAAGGGGTAGAGCCTATATTTTTATCTGGACTAAATTTTAATGATGAAAGCCGTAGAGACTATTTTTTGCTAAAGGAATTAGATGGACAAAACATGGAACTTTCAAGAGAGAAGGAGATTGGTCGCATGCAATCAGAACCCTTTTTATCAAAAGTCTTATATTATGAGTTTATAAACAGTAAATAAAAGCAAAATCCCATTGAAATGGGATTTTTTTATGTTTAATAATCGCCTCTTCCTTTAAACCTGGGATCATCTCTTTTGATGAATTCGGTTCTTCTTTTTGGTGTTTCCGCTTTGGGTAAACTGGCTTCTTCGGTTTTGCTCGAAGGCTCAATCAGTTCATTTAATTCTTTGATTTCGGCATCTGTCAAATCACGGTAGCGGCCTACAGGAATATCCAGCGAAATATTGATAATTCGGATGCGTTTTAGAGCCGTAACATCATATCCTAAATATTCTGTCATTCTACGGATCTGACGGTTTAAACCTTGTGTCAAGATAATTTTGAAAGTGAATTTACTGATTTGTTCCACCTTACATTTTCGGGTAACGGTGTCTAAAATTGGAACTCCATTTCCCATTCTTTCGATGAATCGATCGGTGATGGGTTTGTTTACGGTTACTGTATATTCTTTTTCGTGATTGTTTCGGGCGCGTAATATTTTATTGACGATGTCACCGTCATTGGTCATAAAAATCAATCCTTCACTGGCTTTGTCCAATCTTCCAATAGGGAAAATACGTTTGGGATAATTGATGTAATCTACAATGTTATTGCGAACATCAAGGTTTGTGGTACATTCGATTCCTACAGGTTTATAGAAAGCAAGATAAACAGGTTTCTCATTTTTCTCACGGATTAATTTACCGTCAATACGCACTTCGTCATTTGGGGAGACTTTTGTGCCTAATTCCGGAACGACTCCATTGATGGTCACACGACCTTCTTCAATGATTTTATCAGCTTCACGGCGGGAACAATACCCAGTTTCTCCTATGAATTTATTGAGGCGTTTTAAATTTTCTTCCATACTGCAAAAGTAGTCATTTTGTTTGTTAGATTTTTAGACTTCTTAGATTTTTGGATTGTTAGAAAGTTTAGTTTCGATGGATTGTGCTAAGCCTTCTTGGATTTAATACACAAGTTCTTATCATCTAAGAAGTCTAAAAATCTAATAAGTCTATTTTTCTTCAAATAAAAAGCGGGACACTTTTTCATACAATTCGGCATCATGCATACTGTGTCCTAAACCCTTAGTTTCGATAAAAACAGCATTTTCCCATGCTCCGGCGATTTTCTTTCCTTCTTCAAATAAAACTACAGTGTCGTCAATATCATGGGCGATTAGTCCTTTGATGTTCAGTTTAGAGGCGAATAATTTCCCTGAAAATTGTTCCAGATTGAGTTTGAAATGATTTAAATAATGATCTTCTAAAGATTTTGAAATTTTAGCATTCAAGCTCAATAATGTAATATAATTATTGAGTATGATGTTGAAATCACTTGGTGCTCCCAGAATCACCATTTTTTTTAGCAAATCATTTTGATATACGGATTGATAATACAAACAGGTTTTGCCGCCGATGGAATGTCCTATCAGGTATTGAGGCTTGAATTTTTGGACAGCGAGATGAATAAATTCGGCATATTTAGGAATGCTAAATTCTTTGCCGCTGGATAATCCATGAGCCGGACCGTCAATAGCAATAATGGTGCTTCCTGATTTTTTTAAATACGGTAGTAAGTTTTCCCAGCGAGAAGCGTTACTTTCCCAGCCATGAACCAATAGGATTACTGTGTCATTTCCTTTCCAAGTATAAGTGTGAAAGGAATGTTTCCCATGTTGGAATGTCTCGGATTGTGCTTCTTGTAAGATTGCCGGAAGACTGGTTTTTGATAATTTACCTTCTCGAGGTTCACTAAAAAAGGCATACGCAAGTTGCGAAGCTTTTTTGGGAAATACAAAACTCAAAAGGTTAATGTATGCCCCAATAGATTTAGTGAATATAAAAAATAGTATTTTTTTCATAAAAAAAAAGTCCCGATGTGTATCGGGACTTAAATGTAATTAGAATTTAGAAAACAACTGTTCCATTTTCTCTTTTTCTTCGTCAGCCAATACGCTGTCGACTAATATTCTTCCTGAATGTTCATCAGTAATGATTTTTTTTCTAGAAGCAATTTCTACTTGTGTCTGTGGTGGAATAGTAAAGAATGATCCTGCAGATGCACCTCTTTCAATGGAAACAACAGCTAAACCATTACGAACGCTAGTTCTGATTCTAGTGTAAGCCTTCAATAATCTTTCTTCGATTAAAGCTTGGTACTCCCCTGATTTTTCAGACAAGAATGCTTCTTCTTTAGCAGTTTCAGCCATGATAGCGTCTAACTCTGATTTTTTGTGCTTCAAGTGATTAGATTTTGCTTCTAATCTTTCTTTTGAATTTGAAATTACTTCTTTCTTGTGTTCGATAGAAGCTTTCATTTCTTTAATTTGTTTTTCAGACAATTGAATTTCTAATTCTTGAAATTCAACCTCTTTAGTCAACGAATTAAATTCTCTGTTGTTACGAACAGTTTCTTGTTGCTTCGTATATTTTTTGATAGCCTCTTTGTGCTCATCAATTGCATTCTTTTTTACCTTGATAAGATCTTCGATAACTTCAAGTTCACTTTTCAATTTTTCTGAACGTGTGCTTAAACCAGCCACTTCATCTTCTAAATCTTCCACTTCTAAAGGAAGTTCTCCTCTTACGTTTCTGATTTCGTCAATTCTAGAGTCAATAAGTTGTAAATCGTAAATTGCTCTTAACTTGTCCTCAACACTTAATTCTTTCGTATTCGCCATATTCTATAAGTACTTAACTGGATTTGAATTTTCTTCTGATAAAATAACTGCAAAATTAAGGATTTTTTTCCGAAGATACTCAACAATATAATTTTTTGTATAGCGTTCGCTTTCAAAATGTCCAATATCGGCCAAAAGCAACTTGTTTTCGGCTTCATAAAACTGATGATATTTTAAATCGGCAGTCAAATAAGCATCTGCTCCGGCTTGAATGGCATTTTTTATTGCAAAACTTCCTGCTCCACCAAGAACCGCGACTTTTTTTATTTCCTTTCCTATAAAGTTGGAATGTCGAATCCCATCGCATTGCATCTTTTCTTTTGCAAAAAGCAGAAACTCTTTTTCACTCATGGGATTTTTCAATTCGCCAATCATTCCCAAGCCAATATTTTGATGCTTGTTTTGTAAATCATAAATCTCATATGCGACTTCTTCATAGGCGTGGCTTTTGAATAACGCTTTTAGAATTTTGTTTTCTAAATGCTTTTCGAAAGTCATTTCGATTTTTATTTCGTCGCCTTGTACAAATTCAAATCGCTCGCCAACTTGTGGATTGCTATGCTCATTTCCCATATAGGTTCCGATTCCTTTTGAATTGAAACTGCAATTTTCATAATTTCCAATTGTTCCCGCTCCGGCATCAAATAGTGCATTTCGTACTTCTTCCGCATTTTCAGGAATAGTATAAGTTACTAATTTACGAATGAAATTTTGCTTTGGAATCAGGATTTTAGTATTTACCAATCCTAATGCGTCGCTGAATATTTTATTCGCACCTTCTTGATGATTGTCCAAGGCGGTGTGAACGGCATAAATGGCAATGTCATTTTTTATGGCTTTAATGACGGCTCGTTCCACGTAGTTTTTCCCCGTTATTTTTTTCAACCCTGAAAATAATATGGGATGAAAACAAACCACCAGATTGCAATTTTTTGCAATCGCTTCGTCAATTATATTTTCTAAAGCATCATGGCAAACCAAAATTCCTGTTGCTTCGGATTCTTGATTTCCAACCAATAATCCCACATTGTCAAAATCTTCAGCGTAGGCGAGTGGTGCCATTTCTTCAAGTACGGAAATTATTTCTTTGATTTTCATAACATCAGATTTTTGATTGTTTAATTCAGGATTTTCGAATAAACAAATTAACGAATAAACAAATCAACTTTAAAATAAAATATTCTACTTTCGTATAATGAATTTACTGCGAAAAATACTGTTCCCGTTTGCCATTTTGTATGGTCTGATAACGAGTATTCGGAATTTTCTTTTCGACAAAGGGATTTTAAAATCCTATTCTTTTGATTTACCTATTATTGCTGTTGGAAATCTTAGCGTTGGCGGAACCGGGAAAACACCTCAAATCGAATATTTGATTCGCTTGCTTTCGGATAAATATAAAATCGCCACATTGAGTAGAGGTTATAAAAGACAATCTAAAGGTTTTATTTTGGCGGAAGCCAGCTCAAATGCAGTCCTTCTTGGAGACGAGCCTTTTCAGTTTTATAAAAAATTTGCTGCCATCCAAGTTGCCGTTGATGCCGACAGGAAAAATGGAATAGAACAATTGCTTTCGCAACAAGAAAAGCCAGAAGTGATTCTGCTTGATGACGCTTTTCAACATCGAAAAGTAAAAGCGGGATTTTATATTCTACTTACTTCTTATGGTGATTTGTATTCTGATGATTTTATGTTGCCAACCGGAAATTTACGAGAAAGTCGAAGCGGAGCAGCAAGAGCCAATGTGATTATTGTGACCAAATGTCCTTTTAATCTTTCGCTTGACGAACAAAATGAGATTAAAAATAGGTTAAAAGTTTCTGAAAATCAAGAATTGTACTTTACTTTTATAGCATACGAAGATTTTATTTATGCAGAGAGTCGAAAGATAAATGTAAACGAAATTCAATCGGCTTCTAAATTACTGGTGGCAGGAATTGCAAAACCGGAACCGTTTTTTGCCTATTTACAGGATACTAATGATGTCTGTTTGTCTTTTCCGGACCATCATAATTTTACCGATAAAGACATTTTGGAAATTAAAAATTTAGCTCAAAATAACATTATTATCACTACCGAAAAGGATTATGTACGATTAAAAGGAAGTTTACCAAGCGAACAACTTTTCTATTTGCCAATACAAAGTTCTTTCGTTTCGGGAAGTGAAAATTTCGATAAAATAATTATAGATTATGTGGGAAAAAGTACAAGAAACAGTAAGCCAGATTAAAGGAAAAATCAATTTCACACCGGAATACGGGGTGATTTTAGGTTCAGGATTAGGGAGTTTTACGGATGAAATGAAAGTAGAATATACGTTGCCGTACAATGAAATTCTAAATTTTCCTGTTTCGACCGTTCAAGGTCATAAAGGCGCATTAGTTTTTGGAACAATAGGAGATAAGAAAGTCGTTGCCATGCAGGGACGATTTCATTTCTATGAAGGCTATTCGATGACAGAAGTTACTTTTCCGGTGCGAGTGATGAAATTTTTAGGCGTTGAGAAATTAATAGTTTCAAATGCTTCAGGCGGTGTAAATCCAAGTTATAAAGTTGGTTCTATCGTTATGATTACAGATCATATCAATATGACGCCGGAACATCCTTTGCGTGGAAAAAATGACGAACGTTTTGGACCTCGTTTTGTAAATATGAGTGAACCGTATTCGAGAAAAATGATTGCGAAAGCTACTGAATTGGCTCAAGAATTAAACATTGCCGTTCATGAAGGAATTTATCTTGGTTTGCAAGGTCCAACTTTTGAAACCTTGGCTGAATACAAAATGGTAAAAATTCTTGGTGCTGATTGTGTCGGAATGTCAACCGTTCCCGAAGTGATTGTGGCTCGTCATATGGATTTGGAAACATTTGGTATTTCAGTAATTACCGATATGGGAAATGAGGAAAGTATTGGAACGATTTCACATGACGAAGTATTAGAAGCGGCAAAAAATGCAGAACCAAAAGTGAGAAGTCTTATTAAAGAATTGATTTTAAACTACTAGGGATCTAAATATATTCAGCGATTATACTATAAAATTCCTCTGGGACAAATGGTTTGGTGATTACTTCATTCATTCCAAACGATAAAAGCATTTCGCGGTTTTCATGTAATGAAATTGCGGTAAGAGCAATGATAGGTGTAGTGCTATCAAATGTTCGTATCGTTTCTGTTGCAATTGTTCCGTTTATGCCGGGTAAGTGAACGTCCATAAGGACTAAGTCAAATTTATTCCTTTTTAATAAATCGATTGCCTCCTCGCCGTTGTCAATTATTTCGCAGATAATTCCTTTGTTATCCAGCATTTTTTTGGTAATCATTTGATTGATTTTATTATCCTCAACCAATAGTATTTTTTTGTTTACTAATTTAGAATCGTAGTCTATTTTTGGTTTTTTCTCAATTTGTGATTCCTGCTGTGCGCTTATTTTGAATTTTAGTTCGAATGAAAATGAAGAACCTTTGCCCACGACACTTTTAAGTTTTATATGTCCGCCAAGAATTTTAATTAGTTTTTTTACGATCGTCAATCCTAAACCGGTTCCGCCATATTTGCGATTCACTTCTATGGAGCCTTGGGAGAAACTATCAAAAATGGTTTTTAATTTGTCTTCAGGAATTCCAATCCCTGTATCGTTTACTTCAAAATATAAAGCAGCTTTTTCATCAGTAATAGAAGCTAGTTTAGTGATTACATTTACAGAACCATTTTTTGTAAACTTTAGCGCATTGTTAATTAAATTCAACATTATCTGCGACAATTTTGTAGGGTCACCAATCAAATAATCAGGAATACCAGCATCAATTTCAAGTTCAAACGTGTTGTTATTTACTGAAGCCAATTCTTTTAAAGAGTTCTGTATGTTTTCTAATAATTGTTTAAGGTTAAAAGTAATGTATTCGATTTCAACTTTATTTGAATCAATTCTATTTATTTCCAGAATTTCATTTATAAATTTTGTCAGATAATCTCCAGAAAATTTCAAGGACAACAAATAGTTCATTTGCGATTTTTTTGGTTTTTCTTCCAATAATAAATGAGCGATACCATTGATGGCATTCAAAGGTGTCCGAAGCTCATGGCTTACGGTTGATAAAAATTCGGATCTTGCATTAGAAGCTTTTTCTGCTTTATTTTTGGCAATTTCTAATTCTTTATTTTTTTCTTTTAATAGTAAATTAGACTGATTTCTAATGATATTATTTTTGTACAAGGATAGACTTAATAAAGATAAAATTGAAATTAAGGCAATTGCAAAAATACTGATCAGTTTAGAAAATTTATTAGCTTTTTCCTGCTCCTTGTTTTCATAATTGATTTGTGCAATTTCTTTTAATTTTTCAGATTCTTTGAATTTGTCATAATCATCAATTCCCAGTCTTTCGTTGTTCAAAATCGCAATGTGCTCTTTCAAATTAAGATGTTGTTTCAAATAGGAATATGCGTTATTTTTGTCTAACGTTTTTTCATAAACATCACTTATGGCAAGTAAAATATTTGATTTCTGTTCTAGATTTTCGGTTTTACTGTTTAATTCTAATGCTTTATTTAAATAGTTTAAAGCCAGATTATTTCTATTTCTGCTGGCTTCAATTTCACCTATTTGATACGTGGCTTCTGCTTTAGTATTTAACAAAGCTGGCCTGTCAGGTTTTGCAATTATAATTTTAAAAACGGATAATGCTAAATCTAATTTATTCTTTGATTTGTAAATCAGTCCTTTTTGGAGGCTAAACAATTCAGCAGAATCAGGAATTCTTAATTTATCATTAATGGATTTGGCTCTCTCGAAATATATTGAAGCTCTGTCAAAACTTTCCTTTGCCATGAAGCATAAACCAAGATAGTAATAGGCTGATGCTTGATTTGCGCTAGGTTTAAAATTCGAAAATAATGCAGCACTTTTCAATAAAGTTTCTATGCCATCATCGTATTTTTTTAAGTCAAAATAGATTTTCCCAAGGTTGAAAGTCTGTTGTGCCTGATCTTTAGTGTTTCTGTTTTTTGTGGCATACCGTATTGCTTTTTGAGTATACAATAACGCCTCTTTATAATTATTAGTTTGAATATTGGAGTTACTCAAACTGTTGTAATAGGCAGTACTATCTATATTCTCATTAGGTTGAGAATACAGTGTGGAATAAAAAAAGACAATAAAAACAAAAAAATACTTCATTTGCAACTGAATTTTTTCTTGGGGTTATTTTTTTGTTAAAAGAATCAAATCGATTATTCTAGAGGAATAACCAATTTCATTGTCATACCATCCTACCACTTTTACCATTTTATCAATAACAGAAGTGAGTTGAGCATCAAATATACATGAATTTTTATTGCCAATCACATCTACAGATACAATCGGGTCTTCGGTATAATCCAAAACACCTTTCAAAGTAGTTTGTGCGGCAATTTTGAAAGCAGCGTTGATCTCATTTATGGTGACCGCACGTTTTACATTGAAAGTAATATCAGTCAAAGAACCATCAGGAACGGGTACTCGTATACCACAACCGCCAATTTTACCTTCAAACTCAGGAAATATTTTTGTCAATGCTTTTGCCGCCCCAGTTGTTGTAGGTACAATAGATTGACTTGCCCCGCGAGCGCGACGTAAATCTTTATGGGGTTGATCGTGTAAACTTTGGTCCGTCGTATAGGAGTGAATGGTGGTGATGTAGGCTTGCTCTATACCACAAAGGTCATTGATTACTTTAATCATCGGTGCAGCATTATTCGTCGTACAACTAGCATTCGAAATAATAGTTTCTGTACCGTCAAGAATAAAATCATTTACACCCAAAACTACCGTTTTTATAGTGTCAACTTCTGATGGTGCAGAAAGAATCACTTTTTTGGCACCGGCAATAATATGGGAATTCAGTTCTTCAAAAGTCTTGTACTTGCCGGTTGATTCCACTACGTAATCAATGTCTATACTTTTCCAATCCAGGTTTGAAATGCTTTTTTCATGAAAAAATAAAAAGTGCTTTCCATCTACCAGAATTCCTTTTTCATCCTCAGTTACAGTATATGGTAAAACACCGTGAATACTATCGTATTTCACTAAATGCGCCATTGTTTTTTTATCAGCAATATCATTTATGGCAACAACTTCTATTGAAGGATGGTTCAAAAGTAATCGGAATAAATTCCTGCCGATTCTTCCAAAACCATTTATGGCAATTCTTGTTTTCAATATTTTGTTAGAAAGTTAAATGTTAAACGTTAGATTGTAAAAAAAATAAAAGAACCATATATCCAGTTTCGACTCCCTTCTCTTAGGGGAGGGCTGGGGGATTATAAAATATGTTTTTGTGCTTTGTAAGAGGAACGAACCAACGGTCCGCTTTCTACATGACGGAAACCTAATTCTAAACCAAACTGCTCGTATTTTGCAAATTGTTCCGGCGTTATAAATTCCTTTACTGGCAAGTGTTTTTTACTCGGTTGCAAGTATTGGCCTATCGTTACAATATCAACATTGGCTTCACGCAAATCTCGCATCGTTTGATACACTTCCTCTTCTTGCTCGCCAAGACCCAACATAATTCCCGACTTTGTTCTGTTAATTCCTTTTTCTTTCAAGTAACGTAATACTTCCAGACTTCGGTCGTATTTTGCCTGAATTCGTACTTCACGTGTCAATCTGCGAACCGTTTCCACATTATGCGAAACCACTTCAGGATTCGCTTCCACGATACGGTCAATATTCCTTTCGATACCTTGAAAATCCGGAATCAGAGTTTCCAGTGTTGTGTTTGGGTTCATTCTGCGAATGGCTTTTACGGTTTCAATCCAAATAATTGATCCGCCATCTTTCAAATCATCTCTGTCAACGCTAGTAATTACGGCATGTTTGATGTTCATAATTTTGATAGAACGCGCCACTTTTTCAGGCTCATCCCAGTCCACAGTTTCTGGTCTTCCAGTTTTTACACCACAAAAACCACAAGATCGCGTACATACATTTCCTAAAATCATGAATGTTGCCGTTCCTTCGCCCCAGCATTCACCCATATTTGGGCAACTTCCCGAAGTACAAATCGTGTTCAAACTATATTTGTCTACTAAGCCGCGAAGCTCCGTATATTTTTGGCCTATTGGGAGTTTTACCTTCAACCATTTCGGTTTTCCTGTAGGTAAAGTATTTTCTAAAACAGTTTCCATATATCAATTTTCAAAGCACAAAGATAATGAAAGTTGATTTAAGAAATAGGAATTAACAAAGACGAATTAAGCCCGTAAATCGCAATGATTTTTAGAAGCAATTTCCAGCTATGCGTTTCAATCTTGTGTTTTGAAATGCTTTTTTTCTAAGACCATAAAGGAGCTTCCGCTGGTCGCTCTTTTTGGTCAAGAAAAAATACCATTTCAAAACACAAGGATTTTCACTGTTATCTGGGCTAGAAAGCGGTAAAGACAAGGTTAATTATAAAGATTGACTTTTGTTGTATTCCATTAAATCAGTTCTTCAAAAAATAGTATATTTGAAACTCAAAATAAAAAAAATGAAAAATAAATCAATACTATTAGGGGTATTATTGGTGCTATTTGGTCTTTCAAAAGCCAATGCGCAAATTAATTTTGGAGAAAAAGCATTAGGTGCAGTCCAAAAAGGAGTTTCAGGATTCACTTTTAGTGATGCTGACGCGGCCGCATTATCTAAAGCAGCTGTCGATAAAATGGATTCGGAACACATCGTTGCGGGACCAAAAGATCCTTATACCATCCGTCTTAATAAAGTTTTTGGGAAATATACAAGCGGGGACGGATACACATTAAACTATAAAGTCTATAAATTAAATGAAGTAAACGCATTTGCAACCGCAGATGGAAGTGTTCGTGTGTATTCAGGATTGATGGACATTATGGATGATAATGAATTACTGGCCGTTATTGGTCATGAAATAGGTCATGTTGCCAATCACGATTCACGAGATGGGATGAAAGCGGCGTATAAAAAAGAAGCATTAATAGATGTAGCTGCTTCACAATCGAATAAAGTGGCGGCTGTAACGGATAGCCAACTGGCTAAATTGGGAAGTGTGATGATTGATAGCAAACACAGCCGAAAACAAGAAGCTGAAGCAGATGAGTTCTCGTATAATTTCATGAAAAAAAACGGATATAATGTTAATGCAGTTTCATCTGCCTTTTCTATTTTGGCAAAAATGAGCGAAGGAACTCAGGCTTCTTTTTTGGAAAGAATGATGAGCTCGCATCCTGATTCTAAAGAAAGAGCGGAATCAGCAAAACAAAGAGCTGAAAAAGATGGATTGTACAAACCGTATGTGCAACAAAAAGCAGTGGTGGCTACTAAAACTACAACGACCAAAAAGACTGCGACTAAAAAGAAGAAATAAATTTTTCTCTCAAAATCACATAAAAAAAGCAGAATCATTTGATTCTGCTTTTTTGTTTTCAAAACTAATTCATTTGCACGGTAATAGGTAGATTATAGGCGGTTCGCACTGCTTTTCCGTCAATCATTCCCGGAGACCATTTCGTTTTCAAGGATTTCAATACCCGAATGGCTTCTTTGCCCAAGCCATAGCCAGGATCTCTTTTTACCTGAATGTCAGTCATGCTTCCGTCTCTTTCAATTACAAAAGAAACATATACTCGAATCGAACCACTGCCTTCTATTTCTTGTTTTTCAAAATTAGTACCCACATAATTATAGAACTTATTAATTCCACCGGGGAATTCAGGAAGTTTATCCAGCGAAACGCTGTTAACAATAGTATTTCCTGTATCACCAGGTATTGCGGTATCAGTGGCTGTTCCTGAAGTAGAAGTTGGATTTATGCCTACAGTTCCAGTTCCTTCTGTAGTGGCATTTGTTATGTTAGCATTTTCGGTGTTTTTTGCAATGTCCTGATTTGCTTGTGATGCCTGTACGATAATTGGATTAACCAGTTGGGCACTTTTAATGGGTACATCTACATTTTGGATTTTTACTTCAGGAAGGGACTGTTTTTTCTCAACCTGATTGGGTATTATGTCGGTAAGTTGTACTATAGTATTTGTAAACTCAGGAATACGTATCGAAATACTTTTATCGGGATTAAAATAATTAATGATTACAGGAATACTTAAAGCCGCTGATAAAAATAATACACCCATAAAAAGTGCCATTAATGATGTTTTAGTACTTTCCTGGCGCAATTGATACGCTCCATATTCTTTGTTTCGGTCTTGGAAAACAAGGTTAATCCAACCGGTCTCGTAAATGTTTAGTTTTGACATAATTTATGGATTTAATGGTTAAGTAGTAATTAAATCATAAGCAGAGGTGTTTTTATTTTATAACGAATATAACAGGAATTTTAGTATGTAAAACAGAAATTATTTTAAAATAAATGAAAGAGATGGAAAACAAGGAGCGTGGAGAGTTTTTTTAGTGTAGAACCACAGAGATATGAATTGCCGTTGTCCCGAAACGTCAGGATTAACCAACGGATTAAAATGAGAAATAAAGAATAATAAATTGTAATGTCATCTTTTATTCTGAATAATTTCTGCCAGAAGTTTTTTGGCGCGAAGCAATTTAATCTTCACATTACTCAAAGGTTCATCGATTTTATTGGCGATTTCCTGGTAACTCATTTCCTGAAAATAGCGCAACTGAATCACTTCCTGATAATGTGGTTTTAATTCTTTAATGAATTGTAGTAATCGGGAAAGGTTCTGTTCGGTAATCAATTCATCTTCCGCAGATGGAGTAGTGTCGGCAATATTGTAGGCTTGTTGGTCTTGTTCATCGGTAATTTCAACAAAAAGGCTTGATTTCTTTTTTCGTAATAAATCGATGTGTACATTTTTTGCAATAGCAATCAGCCAAGTGTTGAACTGGAATTCCGAGTTGTAAGTGGCTATTTTATCGAACGCTTTCGAGAACGTTTCGATGGTAATATCCTCGGCATTGGTTTCGTTTTCAGTACGTTTCAGCATAAAACCATACACTTCATTCCAATAATAATCCAACAGAAAAGTAAAGGCAACCTGATCGCCTTGTTTTGCTTTTTCTATTTGTTTGTTTATTTCCAATGTACCGGTTTTGAGAATATATTTGTTATAAAGATATTGATTTGTGTGAAGATAAGTACTATCTCAACGATAGGGAACCAGAATTTAATATCATTTTCTTTAAATTTTGTTGCTGAAAATCCTACCACAATCCATGCCACAAGATAGCGCAATGCTATTAAACTTAAAACTAATATCCATTGAAATTGAAAAGCTAATAGCAGAATGGGCAATAAAATAAACAGTAATTGTGAACAATAGAACGCGCCTAATTGTAATTTATCGAGAGGTTTATAATAGTTTGCCGTGGCAACATGCCTTCTTTTTTGGATCAGCCAGTCTTTGTATGTAGTTTTTGGTTTAGAAAGCGTAAAACTTTCCGGTGTGTAGGCAATAGTTGTATTTTTAGCTTTTGCAGCTTGGTTTATAAATAAATCATCATCGCCAGAACGAATTTGCATGTGCTCGATGAAACCATTTACATTGAAAAATTCTTCTTTTTTATACGCTAAATTTCTTCCAACACCCATATACGGATGTCCAATTTTTGCCCATGAAAAATATTGAATTGCCGTCAGTAAAGTTTCAAAACGAATTATTTTATTCAGGAATGAATTAGCAATTTTTTCATATTTGCCATAACCCAAAACAATTGTTTTTTGCATCGTAAATTGAGAACTCATAGCCGTTATCCATTCTTTTGAAGTTGGATAACAATCAGCATCAGTGAATAATAAATATTCTTTTTTAGCGGCTTTTATCCCTAAAGTCAACGCATATTTTTTGTTTCCCCAAAAGGCTTCGTTGTTCTCCACTTTTACCAAGCGAACATTTGGATATTGCTTTTCAAAATCTTCAAAAATAGCAAAAGTAGTATCACTCGAAGCATCGTCAATCAGAACAATTTCAAAATCAGGATAGTTTTGTTCCGCAAGTAGAGGAATAAAATTAGCTACATTTTCTTCTTCGTTTTTGGCACAAACAATAACCGAAATAGGGATTCTTTTCGGTGTTATTTTCTGTGCTTTGGCGAAAGCAAATTTCCCAAAAACACCTAGATAATACGAAATTTGAATTACAACAATAAAAATAAAAAAGTAAAGAATTAGTATAAGCATCTGAGTTTAATGAGTTTTTAAATCGAGTGCAAAGGTATGAATAGAATTGTGAATTGTTAAATACAATGTGTGAATTTCGAAAGAATTTATATTGGGCATTTCTTCATCTCATTTGCAATGGCGATGGACTGATTTGTGTTGGTTTTTTCTAACTCGGAAATGATGTTTTGATAATTTTTTTCGTCCCTATTTTGAGATATTTTTTTCGTGGCTTGGATTTCAGTTATTTCAATTTCAAACGCTACAATACCACGAGTTTGCATCATGGTTTTTTTAGATAAATCTTCTACACGAACCGGGTTTTCGGAATTTTGTTCGTACTTGTCGACTAGTTTTTTTAACGATTCAATGACGGCATCTCCTTCGATAATTTTGATTTTTCCATACACATGAACGGCAATATAGTTCCATGTTGGTACATTTTCATGATCGTACCAAGAGGAAGAAATATAGCTGTGAGGTCCTGAAAATACTGCTAAAATTTGGTCATTGTCTATGAAACCATTCCATTGTGGGTTTTCTTTGGAAATGTGCCCGTATAAAATGTCCTTGCCTTCTTTATTGGTGTCCAGTTCCAAAGGAATATGTGTTGCACACAATTTCCCATTGGTTTGATTGATTAGAATACCAAAACTATTCTCTTGCAAAAATTTTTTGATTTCTTCTTGATTCTCGTTTTTGTAGATATCGGGTGTATACATATTTGACAATTTAGGTTTTTGATGATAGAATTAAACATAAAATTAAAAGATATGAATTAATCGGTTTGTTATCTAATAATCTAAGGAGTCTAACAATCTGTTTTTGTTAAATCACATTTACTTCGGCCTCAATATGAATGCCAAACGTTTTAAAAATAGTCTCTTGAATATCTTTTGAAACATTCAAAATTTCCTGACCGGTCGCGTTACCATAATTCACTAAAACCAACGCCTGATTTTTATGAATTCCGGCATCACCAAAACGTTTTCCTTTAAAACCAGCCTGTTCAATCAACCAGCCAGCAGGAACTTTCACTTCGGTTTCAGAAATGTCGAAATATTTCATTTCAGGAAATTGCTGATGAATTTTTTCGAAATCCGATTTCAATAAAATTGGATTTTTAAAAAAACTACCGCTGTTTCCTAACTCTTTTGGATCGGGTAATTTGCTTTGTCGAATGGCAATTACGGCATTACTGACGTCCTTTAAAGTAGGGTTGGAGATGTTGTTTTTGGCTAATTCAGACGAAATATCTCCGTAAGAAGTGTTGATTTTATGATTCGTTTTCGTCAATTTAAAAACAACCGATGTAATAATGTATTGATTTTTTACTTCGTTTTTGAAAACGCTTTCTCGGTATCCAAAATGACATTCTTCCTTTGTGAACGTTTTCATTTCCTGACTTTCTATCGTCATTGCTTCACAGGAAACAAAAGTATCTTTTATTTCGGTTCCATACGCTCCGATGTTTTGGACCGGCGTAGTTCCAACGTTTCCCGGAATGAGTGACATGTTTTCTAAACCACCAAAATTTTGGTTGATGGTCCAAAGCACAAATTCATGCCAGCTTTCACCGGCCTGACTTTCGACCCAGACAAAATCATCATTTTCTTCAATAATTTTCTTGCCTTTTAAATCAATATGAATGACTAGGGCGTCAATATCTTTTGTCAAAAGCATATTGCTTCCACCACCCAAAATAAATTTTTTCTGTGCTTTATTTTCTTGTAAAATAGTTTTTAAATCGTGCACAGAATGAACGGCAACGAACTGTTTTGCTTTGGCTTCAATGCCAAAAGTATTGTGTTTTTTTAAAGAGAAATTAGGTGCTATTTCCATAAAAGAAAGTGCTTTTTGAATTGTTTTATTCCGCACCAAAAGTAAGGATTAAAATTTAGTTGGATACGTTTTCATCCAGATATGCATCATAAACAATGGCATGATATAAGGAGTCATCGTAATGTCTCCTTTTTGTAAATTCTGAACTAGTTTTTTAATGTTTATATGTTCAAAATAAGGCATTTGAAATAAATCACTTTTCGAAAAAGACTCTAATTCGTCTTTAAAAGCGGGACTTTTTGTGATGTAATCGCCCCAAGGTGCACTCAAACCTATTTTTCTGAATCTTAGAATTTCATCTGGTAAACGTTCTTCCATTGCCTTTTTTAGAATGAATTTCCATTTTTTACCTGCAAATAACCATTTGTCTTCCAATGATCCTAATCCAACAATTAATCTCGGGTCCAAAAAGGGTTCCCTGCATTCAATGGATGCGCCCATTGTACAGCGATCGTTTCTGTCCAGAAGCGAGCATAAATAGGTATGCTGATCAAAATAAAGTGCTTGTCGGCGTAAATTATCAGGATACAATGACTTCGCTTCTTTATAGATTTGTTTCCTGTATTCGTTTTTTGGAGGCGTATTAATTCCAAAAATTTTCGCAATATCATTTGGATAAATATTGGAGCCGTTGAAAATAACCAAATCAGATTTTTTATTGATTTGGGCGTAACGCGTTAGCTTTTCATATCGCGGTTGTTTTGTAAAAACATCCAGATTCCCAATGGCGGCAATAGAATTCAATAATGATGGGTATTGTAAGGCTTTGTAGCGCACATAGCCACCCATCAATTCATCGGCACCCTCACCGGAAAGTAACACTTTTACCGATGGTTTTGCCATTTGAGAAACTGCCAAAAGGTGCGGTTCGCTTAAATGCATGATCGGTTCGTCCTGAAAATAAGTAGAACTGATTAGCTGATCATGCAGCTTTTTACCCTCTAATTGCATGGTTTGAAAACCATAATCGAACTTCTCTGCCATCATTTTAGCCAAATGTGCTTCGTTATGTTCTTTCTCTTTGAAACCAATATTAAAGGTTTGTATGTCTTTGTAATTTTGGTGGTGTAACGAAGCCAAAATCGAGGAAGAATCCAGTCCGCCGCTCAAAAGAACGCCCACAGGAACGTCACTCACCATTCGCATTTTTACAGAATCATCGAAAGTTTCCCGAAACCATTCTACCGGATTTTTTATCTCAGGTTGGTTTTGAATTTCCTTTTTTAAATTCCACCAGTTGTAGGTAGTGGTTTTTCCGCCTTCATGAATGGTCATGATATGTCCGGGCAATACTTTTTTTACGTTTTGATATAAGGTGTTTTCACCGGCAACAAATCGGTTAAAAATGTATTCTTCCAGTCCGTCTTGTGCCATTTTGAGAGGAACCCCGGCCGTGAAAAGTGCTTTTTGTTCGGATGCAAAATAAAAAGTCTCATTGTAAAAAGAATAATATAGCGGTTTAACACCCATTCTATCCCGAACAAGAGTTAGCTTTTTTTCCATTTTATCCCAAATAGCAAATGTAAACATTCCGTTGAGGCGATTGAGCATTTTTAAACCATGCAATTGGAATAATTTCATCAAAACCTCGGTATCCGAAGTGGTTCTGATGTCAAATCCATTGCTTTTTAACTCTGGATAAAATTCTTTGAAATTGTAGATTTCACCATTGTAAACCAGTACATATCTCCCGTCTTCTGACAGGAAAGGTTGGTGTCCGGCTAAGGAAACATCCAGAATTGAAAGTCTTCTGTGTCCAAAACCAATATTATTTTCTATGAACAATCCTTTATCGTCTGGACCACGATGCTCGAGCGAATCGCGCATCTTAGTAAGAGTACGTTCGTCAACTTTTTTTTGTGATTGTAAATGCAAGATTCCATTAATTCCACACATAGTTAATTGGGGCTATTTGTGTTAATTAATTCGTGGTATTTGTTGGCAATGATTTTCATATTTATGTTGTAATCTGCATTTTTTTCTAAAAACAGTCTGTTTTTTAAAACTACTTCGTTTCGATGTTCTGAATTTTCAAATGCCCAGATTAATTCTTCTGCGAGCATTTTATAATCATCAACGGTAATTAATTGTCCGTTTTCGCGGTGTTTAATCCAACTCTGGTTTCCTGCAATATCGGTTACAATTGGATAACAATTAGTAGCCATAGCTTCAAATAGTGAGGACGAAACCCCTTCGGTTATGGGCATACTAATGTAAATATTAGATTGCTGTAATAGTTTTGGTAATGCTGTGTTTGGAATCCTTCCGGTAAAGTTGACTTTGTTTTCAATACCTAAATCTTTTGCTAAATCTTTCAGTTTTGAAAGTTGTGTTCCGTCTCCTAAGATAGTAAGTGCGAAATCTATTCCTTTTTGGTTTAAAATGGCAAATGCTTTTAATATAATGTCATGACGGTATTCCGGTAATAAAGACCGAGTAACAATGGCACAAATTTTTTCTGGATTGGCGTTGTTTATATTTACAAATGTAGCCAAATCAATTCCCTTTGGTAAAACCAAAACTTTATTCATATCGACATTGGCTTCCATCATAGAAATAGTCATCACCGGACCCCAGGCATGAATTAAATCTGCTTTTTTGAAAGCGTAATTCTGAATGAGTTTTTTTAAAGGTAATGAAATTGATTTTTCAGGCCATAAATCTGTTCTGCCTTGTTGTGCAATTGCAACAGGTTTTACACCGGATAATGCGGCAAGAAAACCATAACTGGTGGTTCTCTCTGCAATTATCATATCCGGTTGTTGGGCTTTTATTATTTTTTTGATTCTAAAAATGGCCAATTCGAATTCGAAAATCCTTAAAATTCGGTTATGAATACCACTACTGGGTGTTTTTAATTCCCAAGTAATAATTTCAAAATCACCAAATTCCTTTAAGCCGTTCATCCAAGTGATGGCATCGGCTCTGTAGGATTCCCCTAGAAATAGAATTTTCTTTTTTTTCATCAGTGTAAATTATAATTACTCAGAAGTTAAAGCCCGATTTATAAAATCGTTCAATGGTTTTAGTGCAATCAGTTTTTTACTCATTGTAGCAACAAAATCTTTTTTTGTCACTTCTGCAATATCAATTCTTTGAGAAGACTCAAAGCTTTTTAGCTTGAGAAATTCAATCGCCGGATGTTCTTTTTCATACCCTCTTGGTGGGTTTTTCAGCATGTTTTTTTCATTTCGATCAAAATCTTTAAATTCCTTTTTGAAATTTTTCTCATCAAGAATTGCTTCTAAATCATCGTGGAAATAAGCAATTTCTTTGCGCATTTTTTTCAAATCCTCCGCTTCAGGACAATACAATCCTCCGGCAATAAAGCTGGCTCCTTTTTCTAGATGAATGTAATAACCGGAACGATTTAGCCCCTTTGCTCCCGAAGAAAGCCAAACGCCCAGATGCGATTTATAAGGAGTCTTGTCCTTAGAAAACCGAATGTCACGATTGATTCTGAAAGTACAATTTTTTACTTCAAGCATTTCCAATGAAGGATCGAGCGGTTTCATGGCATCAAGAAAATTCCCAACTAATTGTTGGTAGTCTTTCTTGACCGCTTCGTAGCGTTTTTTATTCTCCAAAAACCAATCCCTACTGTTGTTGGCTTTTAAATCATCCAGAAATTGTAATGTGTCTTTTGAAAGCATCTTGAAACTATTGTAATTGTTTTTTTAAATCGTCTTCACTTATAAAACCAGAATGTTTCCATTTTACTGCTGCATTGTCATACAATAATACCGTAGGAAGTTCACTGATTTTCATTTCAGAAATTAAGGTTTTATTTTTATCGGCATCCAATCGAATGATTACCACTTCATCTCCTAAATCTTTTTGCATTTGCAAAACATAAGGGGTCATTTTTTTGCAGGGCGCACACCATTCAGCATAAAAATTAATCAATACTTTTTTGTCTGAATTTAATAGTTTGTTGTATTCCGGAACGGATAGACCTATAATTTTATCACTTGGTTTAGAGCGTCCGGCAGCGTCCCATTTTAACATTCCACCATCTAATTGGTAGATGGTTTTAAAGCCTAATTCATTCAGTTTTTCAGCCGCTTTCTGACTTCTTCCGCCACTTTTACAATACACAAAAACGGGTTTTGATTTGTCAAGCTTTTCAGTATTTATAACAAAATCATTACTAAGCCAATTTATATTTTTGGCATTGTCAATATGGTCAGAAGTAAATTCTTCAGGAGTTCGTACATCCAGAATTTGTGGATTTGGAGTTGCTGCGATTTTTTCTGCAAAGGTTTTAGCTTCAATGGTTTTTACATTTTTTGAAGTTTGTCCCGTGCAGGATAAGACAAAAAAGGATAGTATTGCAAGGAATATCGAATGAAATTTCATTGTAATCGAATTTAAAATTGAATACGCTAAAATAGGTAATTTTTCAATTTTCGAACGGTATAAATTACTAAATAAAAGTTATAAGTTGAAGATCTTATACGTCTGATGTGTCGATTTCACAATGGCTTCGGTACGTTCCGGATGTGTATCTGAAATAAAAAGCTGCCCAAAAGTATCACTGTTGACCATTTCTATGATTTTGGCTACACGACTTTCGTCCAATTTATCAAAGATGTCATCAAAAAGTAAAATTGGTTTTACACCGCTTTGCTTTTTTAGGAACTCAAATTGAGCTAGTTTCAAAGCGATTAGAAACGATTTTTGCTGTCCCTGAGATCCAAATTTCTTAATTGGATGTTGGTCAATTTCAAACGCTAAATCATCTTTGTGAATTCCTACACTTGTGTAGTGTAAAGCTCTGTCTTTATTGATGTTTTCCTGTAATAAAGTCAATAAGTCTTTTTCGAATAAATGGCTTTCATATACGAGTTGAACAGTTTCTTGTGAGCCCGTTATGGCTTGATGATGTGTGTTGAAAATAGGAATAAACTGGTCGATAAATTCTTTTCTTTTTTCGAAAATATAATCTCCAAAACCATTAAGTTGTTCATTATATATAGACAGCGTATCGTTGTCGAAAACATGATTCAATGCAAAATATTTCAATAAAGCATTGCGTTGACTCATTACTTTTTGATATTGAATGAGTTGCTGTAAATAATGGGAATCCAGTTGCGAAATCACGCTGTCTATGAATTTTCTTCTGGTTTCGCTGCCTTCCACAATCAAATCCCTGTCGGCAGGAGAAATGATGACCAAAGGAATAAAGCCAATATGATCTGAGAATTTGTCATAGGCTTTTCCGTTGCGTTTCAATATTTTTTTTTGTCCCTTTTTTAGGCTGCAAAGAATTTGTTCATTTCTTTCGTTTTTTTCAAATTCAGCATCAATCACAAAGAATTCTTCTCCGTGTTTAATATTCTGAACCGCTAAAGGATTGAAATAGCTTTTTCCGTACGATAAATGGTAGATTGCATCAAGTACATTTGTCTTTCCAATACCATTCTTACCTACAAAACAATTTATTTTGCTGTCAAAATCGAAATTTGCTTCCGAAAAATTCTTATAATTGAATAATGAAATCTTTTTTAAATACATCTGTAAGGCTTGCTGGTATTGAGAACTTTGATGTTTTTAAACGGGTTTTTCAAAGTGGGTGCAAATTATTGAAAAATATTGATAAAAATGGCTTTTCCATTTTTTCTATGCTAATTATTTTTCCTTTGGAAAGAAAGAACCTCCCATAATATTTTTTTTGAATATAAAAGCATATTTTTTATGTCGGTTTGAATAAAAATTTTATTTTTGCGACTCACTAAATTAAAAATAAATGGCTACTTACAGTAAAAGAGGATATAAAGCACCAAAAGAAAAAGAAGTAAATGATGCGGTTGAAGCAGTACAGATTGATGAAAAAGACAGCACAACAGCTGGTGTTTTTTCAACTTTAGACGAAACAGCTTCGAAAACTGAGGATTGGGTAGCTAAAAACCAAAAAGTTATTATTGGTTTAGTTGCCGCTGCTGCTATTTTTACAATTGGTTATTTAGGATACCAAAGATTCGTTGCTGCGCCACAACAAGAGGAAGCAGCAAACGAAATGTTTGTAGCACAACAAAATTTCCAAAAAGCAACTGATGGAGTAGCAAGTGACTCTTTATATAAATTGTCTTTGAATGGTTCAGAAGGTAAATTTGGATTCTTAAAAATTGCGGATGAATATTCTGGAACTGATGCCGGAAATTTAGCTAATTATTATGCTGGAATTGCTTATTTGAATACAGGAAAATATACTGAAGCAATTGATTATTTAAGTAAATTTAAATCGGACGATATTGTTTTAGGAGCTTTGGCAAAAGGAGCAATTGGAGATGCTTATTCTCAAAAAAATCAACCGAAAGAAGCTTTAGAAAATTACGTAAAAGCTGCTGAATCAAATAAAAATGACTTCACTACGCCGCGTTTCTTGTTGAAAGCTGGAAAAACAGCTTTGGCATTAGGAAACAAAGCAGACGCTTTGAAATATTTTACAGACATTAAAGACAATTTTGAAGGAACTCCAGAGGCTGCTTCAGTTGACGTTTTGATAGGATTAGCACAATAGTAAAAAATGATATAAGATTGGTGATTTAAGATTGTAGAATTTTGATTTCAAAATGCTATCTTTAATATCTGAAATCAAAATTCTAAAATCAAAATTCTAAAATCAAATGGCTACCGAAAATAAAAACTTATCCGAGTACGATAAAAATTCAATCCCAAACGCGAAAGATTTTCGCTTTGGGATTGTTGTTTCAGAATGGAATGATTCTATAACTGAAGGACTTTATAGAGGTGCTATTGAAGCCCTTTTGGAAAACCAAGTTCCAGCCCAGCATATTATTCGCTGGAATGTTCCTGGAAGCTTTGAGCTTATTTATGGTTCAAAGAAAATGTTGCAAACACAGAATGTTGATGCTGTTATTGCTATTGGATGTGTAATTCAAGGGCAAACCAAACATTTTGATTTTGTGTGTGAAGGAGTAACGCAAGGCATTAAAGACTTGAATGTTCAAACTGATATTCCTGTTATTTTTTGTGTTCTGACTGATAATACCATGCAACAATCCATTGATAGAAGCGGAGGAATTCACGGTAATAAAGGCACAGAAGCGGCTATTGCGGCTATCAAAATGGCCTATATTCGCCAACAGGCTTCGTTGTCACATCAAATCGATAACCAACATTTATTGTCTGCTGGAGCTATTCAACTAGAAGAAGGAACGCCTTTAGAGTTAAAAGAATAAATATATCACTCCATATTATTTTTTAAAATATAAACAAAAAACCTACTTGGAGTAGGTTTTTTTATGGATTCACTAAAGGATTTATATAAGATTCTCCGTATGTATCCTGATATCAGTAATTAGTATGTCATTAAAAAACCGATGTATACAGCTTTTGTGAACTATAAATCATTAACCGAAAGAATTATGCATGTGCATGAGCTGCATCAAGATTAATATCAGATAGCGCAATTTCTGTTAAGGATACATCTGCTTTTTTCTCTTCTTCGAGAGTTTTAGCTAGTAAAGTAGCGGCTTTATTTTCGCCGAGTGTCACTGCATAAGCACGTAAAGTACCGTAGGTAGCAATCTCATAGTGTTCTACTTTTTGAGCTGCGGCAATAATTGCTGCATCGCGTACCACTCCTAATTCGGTTTCTTCCATAATCCCATCTGCTTCTTTGAGTAATCCTTCCATAGCATCACATTTTTTGCCAACTGCTTTCAGACCTAAAGATTCAAATACTTTTTCTAAACGAGAAACGTGTTCCTCTGTTTCTTTAAAATGATGTTCAAAAGCATGTATTAGTTTTGAAGAGGTGGCATTTTTTGCCATTTTAGGTAATGCTTTAGTCAGCGCATGTTCTGCCCAAAAGATATCTTTCAATCCGTCTTCAAAAAAGTCTCTTAAACCTTGTGCCGCATCTGGTTTTGCTTTTACAGCTCCTTTTTTAGATTCTACTTTTGCGTTTTCTTGTTTTTCATTGGTCGCTTTCATAATAGATGTTTTTAATTGTTAACTTGTTTGAAGTAACAAATTTAACTTTTAAACGTGTACTAGGATTATATAATTTTGTTAAAAATTTTCAAAATTAACGCTTTATATTGTTGTATTTCAGCGAATTGACTATTTAAATGTGCTTTCCGATTTTAGTCTTTGATTTAGAATTAAACGGGGTTATTAGTATGTGCCTACTATTTTGTTTCATCGTAGATATAAAAGTTAACGCTGGCTGAAATTAGTTCTTGACAAGGCTGAATACACCGAATTTTTAGGTTGTGAATTTTTGTTTTTTAAAAGCACATTAATAATAAAACCCAATAGAAATTCATTAAATTTGTACCTCTTGGTTTTATAAGAAACTATTGTCACCCTGAGAAGTCTATACTGAGCGAAGTCGAAGTACAGGCGAAGGGTTAAACTTTAAACTTAAATTTTTTAATGTCGAGTATAATTCAATTACTTCCTGATCATGTTGCCAATCAAATTGCTGCTGGAGAAGTCGTTCAAAGACCCGCTTCAGTTGTCAAAGAGTTGCTTGAAAATGCGGTTGATGCTAGAGCAACAGATATAAAATTAATTCTTAAAGATGCAGGGAAGGCATTAGTACAAGTGATTGATAATGGTTTAGGAATGAGCGTTACTGATGCCCGTTTGTGTTTTGAACGTCACGCCACTTCCAAAATTCGTCAAGCCGAAGATTTATTTTCTTTGCATACCAAAGGGTTTCGTGGGGAAGCATTGGCATCTATTGCGGCTATTGCCCATGTAGAAATGAAAACCAAGCCAGATCAAGAAGAACTCGGAACGCACATCATCGTTGAAGGCAGTAAGTTTGTTTCGCAAGACGTAGCTGTTTTGCCAAAAGGCACGTCATTTGCGGTTAAAAATTTATTTTTTAATATTCCCGCGCGACGCAATTTCTTGAAGTCGGATACGGTGGAATACCGTCATATTATTGATGAGTTTCAACGTGTGGCTTTGGCTCACCCAAAAATACATTTTACGTTTTATCACAATGGCAGTGAAATGTTCAATTTGCCGCCATCTACTTTACGACAACGAATTGTGAATGTTTTCTCGGGTAAAACCAATGAAAAATTAGTGCCGGTTCAGGAAGAAACAGAAATAGTAGCCATTCAAGGATTTGTGAGTAAACCGGAATTTGCCAAAAAAAATCGTGGAGAACAGTTTTTCTTTGTCAATGATCGTTTTATAAAAAGCGGTTATTTGCATCATGCGGTTATGGCAGCCTATGACGGAATCTTGAAAGACGGTGCGCAGCCCAGTTATTTTCTATATTTATCGGTGCCACCAAACACAATTGACATCAATATTCATCCTACTAAAACGGAGATTAAGTTTGACGATGAACATGCGTTATATGCTATTTTAAGAGCTTCCATAAAACATAGTTTAGGTCAGTTTAATGTAGCGCCAGTTTTAGATTTTGACAGGGATTCTAATTTAGATACGCCGTATCATTATAAAGATTTAGAAGGTGCAACGCCGACGATTCAAGTCGATGGAAACTTCAATCCGTTTTCTGATGATAAACCCAATAAACATTTTTCTAATTATAAGAAACCGGAACCAACGGCTAATTGGGAAAGTTTATATGTAGGTTTAAAACAAGATACGGATGAAATAGGACACATAACTTTCGAAAATGAAGAAGTGACTTCCTCTTTATTTAATGACGAAGAAGTGGAGCATTCTGTTCATAAAACGTATCAAATACATAAAAAATACATTGTTTCAGCGATCAAATCAGGAATGGTAATTGTCGATCAGCAACGGGCACATCAACGTGTTTTGTATGAGCAGTTTTTGGTAAATATGACCGTTAATCAGGCATCAAGCCAGCAGTTGTTGTTTCCTTTGAACTTGTTTTTTTCATCAAGCGAAATGGATCTTATCGCTGAATTACAACTTTCGTTGATGAACACCGGATTTGTCTTCGAAGAAAATAATACAGATCATATTGTTATTTCAGGAATTCCTGTAAATGTAACGGAGAGTGAAGTTTCACTGGTTTTAGAACAATTATTAAGTGATTTGCAGGACGGAATTCCTGAAAGTAGTTTCAGTCAGAACGATACGATTGCCAAATCTATGGCCAAAAGTTTGGCTGTAAAAACAGGAACCCACCTTACAGAAAAAGAGCAGGAAAATTTGGTAAACGGACTTTTTGCCTGTAAAGACCCCAATGTTTCCCCATTTCATAAACCCACTTTCATCACGATGCGTGTGGAAGATTTAGATAAAAAATTTGCATTATGAGAAACGTAACTGAAACAGTAAAACAATTATTGATAATAAATAT
The DNA here is from genome assembly GCF_048286775.1 of Flavobacterium glycogeni. NCBI lineage: Bacteria > Pseudomonadati > Bacteroidota > Flavobacteriia > Flavobacteriales > Flavobacteriaceae > Flavobacterium > Flavobacterium glycogeni. The sequence goes on along the minus strand of NZ_JBLVPV010000021.1, from coordinate 43,607 downwards.
TATATTTTTTATTGGTTCACAATTAATTCCAGTATCTGCTGAATATCTGTCTTTATATAATATTCAAAGTAATCATTTTAGGTTTTGGCAACCAGTGACGCACATGTTTATGCACGGAGGTTTTATGCACATTTTTTTCAATATGTTTGCTTTGTATTCTTTCGGTTCTGCTCTGGAGCATTTTTGGGGGACGAAAAAGTTTCTTTTCTTTTATATTTCTTGCGGTTTAGGTGCAGCTTTAATACAATTGGGAGTTAATTACTTAGAGCTTCATCAGATATTAAATGGAGTTTCAGATTTGAACCTTTCAGATACTACAATTAGACAAATTTTAAATGCAACTGTAAATGACGGAACTAACTATAGGCCAGATTTATTTGAAACAGATATAAAAGGTATTTTGAATAATGTTGGGAAATTGAACTTGTTAAATCAAGATTCGTTTAATGTTTTCTTTAAAGCTGCTCAACAGACTCAAGTCCCAATGGTCGGAGCATCCGGTGCTATTTATGGACTTTTAGTAGCCTTCGCGTTTATGTTTCCTAATGCAGAGCTCGCTCTAATGTTTATCCCAGTGCCTATTAAAGCTAAATATTTTGTTCCAGGTTTATTAGTTTTAGATTTATATTTAGGTATTTCAGGAAAGTCTATACTTGGCGGTGGTAGTGGAGTAGCTCATTTCGCTCACATAGGAGGCGCTTTGTTTGGTTTTCTAATGATGTGGTATTGGAAGAAAAATCAGTTCAATAAAAACCGTTGGAGCTAAAATTGTAACCCCTTTTAAAGTAGTACGACCTAAATATCAGATCTTAAATCCCAATTAAATTATGAATATTATTGACGACCTGAAATTACAATACAAAATGGGAGGAATAGTGACTAAGCTAATCTTTTGGAATGCAGCTTTGTTTGTTCTTCCGTGGTTGTTTTTTGCTCTTTTATCTTTGTTGGGTGTCAATATTGATTATATTCATTATGTGAGTTTATCCTCTAATCCGGCACATTTGCTTTGGAAACCCTGGTCGTTGCTTTCGTATGCTTTTTTTCACAGCGGAATCATGCATATTATTTTTAATATGATTGTTTTGAATTTTTCGGGCAACTTATTTATGACGTATTTTACGGCTAAGCAATTGCTGGGCTTGTATGTCTTGAGTGCTATTTTTGCTGGAATTAGTTATATTCTTGTATTCTATGTTTTAAATATTAGCGCTCCAATTGTAGGTGCCTCTGCCGCTATTATGGCTATTTTAGTTGCAACTACTACGTATCATCCTTTGATGGATCTTCGATTATTGATTATTGGAAATGTCAAGTTATGGCATATAACCGCCGTAATTATTATTATTGATTTAATGCAACTGCGTTCAGAAAATATGGGTGGTCATATTTCTCATCTTTCTGGAGCTTTTTTTGGTTTTATTTTTATTAAATTGCTCCAAAATGGAACGGATTTAAGTACACTTGTTTCTCGTTTTCTAAATTTTTTTGCAAATTTGTTCAAAAAAAATACGGCGACACCATTCAAGAAAGTGCATAAAAACTACAGTAAGCCTCTGGAAAAAAGCGTTTCAAAAATAGTTGCAAAAGATAAATCGCAGCAGCAGATAGATGAAATTTTAGATAAAATTAGTCAGTCAGGATACGATAGTTTGACAAAAGAAGAGAAAGAATTCTTGTTCAAAGTTGGAAAATAAGTAGCAATGAGATTTCAGCTATTGTTTTAATAAAAAATATAGAAAATGAAAAATCTTTCATGGTTTAATAAAGGAATGTTTTTTTTGAATATAGTCCTTACTATTGTGACTTTTATTGCCTATGTTTTGCCTTTTTTGGCGCCAAAATCATTTCCTCTTTTGTCTGTTTTGACACTTTTTATGCCACTTTTTTTTATCTTGAATGGTTTATTTTTTGTGTATTGGGCATTGCAATTCAAAAAGCAATTGATAGTTTCGGGTTTGGTTTTATTGATGGGAATTACTTTTATAAATAAATTTTATAAATTTTCTTCGCCGGAGTTTCCAAAAGAAGAAAAGGATTTTACCGTAATGAGTTATAATGTTCGTCTGTTTAATGTTTTTAAATGGATTGACCGAGACGATGTTCCTTCTGATATTCTCACCTTTATTAATGATAAAAACCCAGATATATTGTGTATTCAGGAATACTCTTCCTCTGCTGATATTGATTTGAAAGTGTATCCGCACCGATATATTTTCACTGATGGAAACCAAATTAAAACGGGACAGGCTATTTTTTCTAAATTCCCGATTATTGACCAAGGAAATATTATTTTTCCAAATTCCAGTAATAACGTTGTTTTTGCGGATATAAAAAAAGGGAAAGACATTATCAGAGTGTATAATATGCACATTCAATCCATTAAAATCTCTCCTGATGTGAATGAAATTGATGAAAATATCGACGCTATTAATCAGCAAAAATCACAAATGCTATTTATTAGGATAAGTAAAGCGTTCAAGCAACAACAACAGCAAGCTGAGATTTTCAAGGAACATAAAATGAAATGTACGTATCCAATTATCATTTGCGGAGACATGAACAACAGCGCGTTTTCTTATGTGTACCGAAGCATCAAAGGAAAGTTGAAAGATAGCTTTGAAGAAGCAGGGAAAGGTTTTGGTGAGACGTATAAATTCAGGTATTATCCAGCCAGAATTGATTATATTTTCGCTGACGAAAAAATGAAAGTAAAGAAATTTGAAAATTTCCCAAAATTTATAAACTCAGATCATTTTCCTATTATGGCAAGACTGTCTTTGGAATAAAATTTAATCAGGAATTTTATTTCAGAATCAGTTCTTGTTTTTTTAAATAATCCATTGCATATTTCCCTTCATTAAACAGCAAATCCAGAACGCTAAGATTGTTGATAAAACCATGTTTATCATCAAAAACCTGTGTGTAACTTTCAAATAAAGAAAGGTCTTTTTTTCCGTTTACCAAAGCCCTGAAATCTGTGATTGTAGCTGTATCAACATCATGAAAGTATTCCGTTGTTGTCGTGTAATCTAATTTTAGACGGAAACATTTTGATAGAATAGCTAAAACCTCAAAATTTAAATCCAATAAAAAAATATACTTTTTTTCGAAAATTGGTCTGATATCATCTTCGAAAAATTCAAAAAAAGGAGAACTTCGGTATCCAGCTTCTAATGATTTGAAATGTTGTTTTTGCCAGTCAAAATCGGTTTCAATTTTGATGTCTTTTGTTTTTTGATGACTTTCTTTCGAATGCTTTACCGGGATATTCAATAACTGAATTCCGTTTGGACTATAAATATAAGCGCGGTTGCGGTTGGTTTGTTTCTGAAAATTATCTTCTATTTCAAAGGTAATATTTTCCGATTGTACCATGGCTGCAAAATGGCTAATCGATGGGAAATAGGTGGGATGGATGAGAATGTTCATATTTGTCTAAAGTTTTTAAAGCCTTAAAGTCGGAAGTCATAAAGTTAGATTAAATAGAAACTTTATGACTTTAGACCTTGAAACTTTTGACTAATTTTTTTCCTCTTTTCTTTTCTTCCAAAAATAATCTCCAATGAAAAATGCTGCTAAAGCGATTAGGAAATATTTAAAATAAGACTGAGGTTGACCTTCACCGCTAACAGTTGTGAAAACTCTGTCCCAACGTATTTTATTCAAACCTTTACCGTTTGTATCCCAGCTTAACCAGATAAAAATGGGTTTCCCTACAATGTGATTTTCAGGAACAAATCCCCAAAAACGACTGTCTTCAGAGTTATGACGGTTGTCACCCATCATCCAGTAATAATTTTGTTGGAAAGTATAATCTTTAACCACTTTTCCGTTTATTCTTATTTCGTTTCCTGTTACTTTAAGGTCGTTTTTATCTCCATTTTCATTTGTTTCATAATCAGTAATTATGGTTTTATAAAATGGCAATGATTCGGTTGTTAAAGCGACAGTTTTTCCTTTTTCTGGAATATAGACAGGGCCGTAGTTGTCACTATTCCACTTATTGATGTGTGGGAAGATGCTGTTATCAATACCTTTTGATATTTGTCTTGTAACGGCAGTAACACCGGGTACGTTTTTCAATCTTTCCGCTCCGGCAGCTGTCAAAGCACTAAAGAATAAGGTATCTCTTCGGGTTTCATCAGTAACCATTACAGGGTCGGTTATGTCCATCTCTTTAAGTAAATGCTCAAAATCGATTGGCGTTTTTCCGTCTAATGCTACTTTATAAGAGAATTGTGGTTTTGCTCTTTCAGGCATTTCCAATAATTTGCCATCAATATAAATCATGCCGTCTTTTATAGATAAGTTGTCTCCAGGGATTCCAACGCATCTTTTTACGTAATTTGATTTCTTGTCTACCGGTTTGAAAGCGCGTCTTTTTGAAGTGTCAAAAAACCTGTAAACAGTGTCAACCGGCCAGTTAAATACAACAATGTCTGTTCTGTTTATGTTTTGAATTCCCGGTAACCTTAAATAAGGCAATTGTGGCCAAGTTAAGTATGATTTTTTTTGAACTAAAGGTATCGAATCGTGAACCATTGGCAATGCAACAGTTGTCATTGGAATTCGGGCACCATAATTCATTTTACTCACAAATAAAAAGTCACCTACCAATAAGGATTTTTCCAATGAAGAGGTAGGAATTGTGTACGGTTGAATTAAATAGGTATGAACCAAAGTAGCTACGATAACTGCAAAAAGTAAAGAGCTAACCGTATCAGCGGTTTTATTTTCGGGACTTAAACTTCGGTCAGCTATGTAATTTAATTTTTGAGTATAATTGATATAATAGATGTAAAATCCGAGGGTTATAAGTACTAAAAAAGTATCTAGTCCAGATCGTTTTCCAAAACTTCTCAATGTTTCTACCCAGATTACCGGAAACATAATCAAATTAATAATTGGAATAAAAAGTAAAATGGTCCACCAAGTGGGACGACCTATTATTTTCATCAAAACAATAGCGTTATATACTGGAATAGCTGCTTCCCAACGTTTCCTTCCTGCACTTTCGTATAATTTCCATGTTCCCAAAAAGTGTACTATTTGTACAAGCAGAAAAAATATAAACCATTGATATACTGACATAATTTTTTGTTTAAGGTTTAGAGTTTATGATTGTCAAATGAGTAATCATAAACTGGATAACATTTATTTTAAATTTAAAACATCCTTCATTGTGAAAATTCCTTGTTTCCCCACAATCCATTCTGCAGCAATCACAGCGCCTAGAGCAAAACCTTCACGATTGTGTGCCGTATGTTTTATTTCGATAGCATCAACAACAGAATTATAGGTTACGGTGTGTGTGCCCGGAACAGTCCCTATTCTTTTTGCTTCGATATGAATTTGATTGGCTTCAGCTTTTTCTAATGTCCAGTTGGTGTACGAACTGTTTTCAATTACTCCTTTAGCCAATGAAATCGCAGTACCACTTGGTGCATCTAGTTTTTGGGTGTGATGGATTTCTTCCATATCAACCGAGTAACTGTCAAATTTTGACATGATTTTAGCCAAATATTCATTGATTTCAAAGAAAATATTTACACCTAAACTAAAGTTAGAACTAGAAATAAAACCACCTTTTTTTGCTGCGCAAAGTGCCGCCATTTCATCATAATGTTTCAGCCAGCCTGTGGTTCCTGAAATTACAGGGACATTAGCATGGAAACAACTGGAAATATTAGGGACTGCAGCTGTTGGAACACTGAAATCTATAGCCACATCAGCATTTGAAAGACCGTCAAAAGTATTGTTTTCATCTTTTTTCAAAACGATTTCATGACCTCTTTCCAGTGCAATTCTTTCAATTACCTGACCCATTTTTCCGTATCCTAAAAGCGCAATTTTCATTTGTTTATTTTTTAAATTTTGAATAATTTACGATTCCTGCAAGCAAGAGTCCTATTAAAATTCCAGCGGTAAATCCAGAAAAGAAATTATTCATTCGAATAGTCTCAAGCTCTTTAATTTCTGAATAATTTATTAAAGTGATTAATAACAAAACTGTAGTAATAATAAAAAAATATTTCTTCCCTATTTTATTAATTAATGACATAATGAGCTGTTCTTTTCTTTATTTAGCTTTTGGCTTCTAAAAATTATAATTAAATGTTAGTCCTACATTAGTCTTTAATGTTACATCATTCGGATAAAGAACTGGTCTTATTGATAAGTTTTCATCCACATTGAATTGTATTAAAGCGGCATCCACATTAGCATCAATAATATTTAAGGCATAAAAAGCCACAACAAATAATGCGGATAAATCACGATTTCGCTGATAAAATTTTTGTCCGGCAATCAATCGGTTATTATCTAAGAAAGCTAAATCGTCGGTAACATGTCCTTCCAATCGGCTTTTATATGCGTCTCTGTATTGATGGTACTTTTTATTGTTATCGATATAAAAATAGAGACTGGTTCCAATGGCTCCATAAACCAGCGGTATTTTCCAATATTTTTTATTGTAAGCCTGACCTAAACCGGGCAAAACTGCTGAATAAAAAGCTGCTTTTGCGGGAGTCAACGGATCAATGTTGTTCGATTTCAAAGTATCTTTCGCTACAAGCACTGCATCTGTTTCCGTTTGGGCAAAAACAGTAGTGTTTCCTGTAATAAAAAGGAATAGACCTATGAAAATGATTTTATGCACTACTCGTTTATTAGTTTAATAATTCTGTTGAAGTCTTCTTCAGAATGAAATGGAATAGTGATTTTTCCTTTACCGTTTCCGGCTACTTTTACATCGACTTTGGTTCCGAAATAATTTGTAAAAGTACTTTTATGAGTATCTGCAATTTCAAATGAAGCCGCTTTTGGTTTGCCGGCAGGTTTAGGTTTTAAACTTTCCTGATAGTTTTTTACCAAAGCTTCCGTATCTCGAACGGATAGATTTTGACTGACGATTTTTTGATAAATATCAGTTTGAATATCTTGGTCTTCAATATTGATTATCGCACGACCATGGCCCATACTGATGAAACCATCGCGAATTCCGGTTTGGATTATCGGATCCAGTTTTAAAAGTCTTAAATAATTAGCGATTGTAGAACGTTTTTTTCCTACTCGCTCACTCATTTGTTCCTGAGTCAATTGAATTTCATCAATCAAACGTTGGTACGAAAGTGCAATTTCAATTGGATCTAAATCATGACGCTGGATGTTCTCCACCAAAGCCATAACCAATGATTCGTTGTCATTTGCAATACGAATGTAAGCAGGAACAGTTGTCAATCCCACAAGAGTCGACGCACGAAGACGACGCTCACCCGAAATCAACTGGTATTTATTGAAGTCTAATTTACGTACGGTAATAGGCTGAATAACGCCTAATTCTTTGATAGAAGTCGCTAATTCTCTCAACGATTCCTCATTGAAATTACTTCTTGGCTGAAACGGATTTATTTCAATTGCTTCAATTTCAAGCTCAATAATATTTCCTACAACTTTATCGGCATTTTTATCGTCAACGGATTTTATATCGTTTTCCGGATCTTTCAATAACGCAGATAATCCTCTTCCTAAGGCTTGTTTTTTTATTGCTTTTGCCATAAAACTATTTACTGTTTTTCTTTATAACTTCTTGAGCAAGATGTAAGTAATTGATAGCTCCTTTGCTTGTCGCATCGTAGTTTATTATACTTTCTCCAAAGCTTGGCGCTTCGCTCAGTTTTACATTTCTTTGAATAATGGTGTCAAAAACCATGTCGTTAAAGTGTTTTTGAACCTCTTCAACTACTTGGTTTGATAAACGCAATCTCGAGTCAAACATGGTCAATAATAACCCTTCAATGTCTAAATCCGGATTGTGAATTTTTTGGATGCTTTTTATAGTATTCAATAATTTCCCTAAACCTTCCAGTGCAAAATACTCACATTGAATAGGGATAATCACGGAGTCAGCGGCAGTCAAAGCATTCAACGTAAGCAATCCAAGAGATGGTGCACAATCGATGATGATATAATCGTACTCGTCTTTGATACTTTCCAATGCTTTTTTAAGCATATATTCCCTGTTTTCTTTATCGACTAATTCGATTTCAATAGCAACAAGGTCAATATGTGATGGAATTACATCCACATTTGGAGCAGAACATTTGATAATGGCCTCTTTCGGCGTATGACTGTGTTCCAGAATTTGATACGTACCGATCTCAACAGATTCGACATCAATACCCAATCCTGAAGAGGCATTTGCCTGTGGATCAGCATCAATAAGTAACACTTTTTTTTCTAAAACACCCAGTGAAGCAGCAAGATTAACTGACGTTGTAGTCTTTCCAACTCCACCTTTTTGATTAGCAATCGCGATGATTTTGCCCATTTATTTTTCTAAATTTTGAACCGTAAAAATACAATTATTTATGGTTTCTAAAAATCTATTTTGTTAACATTTGTTAAAGCTTGATTAGTCGCTATTTGACAATTCCCATTTTTAAAGCGGATTTCATTTTACGGAAGCTATTCCAGCTGTGCGTTACAAGTTCTTGAACTGCTGCCAGTTTTTTCTAAAGCCATAAAAGGAGCTTCCTTTGGTCGCTCTTTTCTGTCAAGAAAAAATCGGGAGCAGTCCGTCGAAGCTTTTCACTGCCATCCGGGCTAGGGGAGTTCGTTTCTTTTTATTTTGTTTGGAAGATTGAGATTTTGTTAATTAAAAAAAAATCCCTTTTGCAAAGCAAAAAGGATTCATTTGTCGGGGGGATTATTGTCGCGATTCTAATTTGGTTTCGTTACCCAAAAGTCAAAAATAGCAGTATTTTTTTATTTATTTAATATCCATCGGTTTAACGTGTTGTATGGCATTTCGATAACTACTTTATAAAAATTTGATTTTATATTCGAAATATCTATTTCTGCCTGCCAGTCTTTTATTTCGACTTCTTTCATTAATTTATAATCATCCAGACCGCCTTCTTTAAAATTATTTGTTGTTGCCAGCCATATTTTTGCTTTTCCGTTTTCGTTCGAAGGTGTCCATTGTACAATCATTTTATCCTCTTTGATTTTGGCTGAAGGGTTTATTGCGGATAATTCGCCTATCATTGGCACTCCATCAATTTCAAATTGTTGTTTGACGGAAACTGAAATATTCAAAAAACGTAAAATTGTAGGGGTAATGTCTACTATTCCAGGTTGTTGTTTTTTTGAATAATCATTCATTTCAACATAATTTGTTGCTATCCACGTATTGCGTTCTCTATTGGTTTGCCCACCATGACCATGTCCAGAGGTACCACGGCCATGATCGGTAGTTATGATTACCATCCATTCTTCGTTATTTTCTTTCTCTCTTTTTTGGATAGCTTTATAAAGTTTTCCTATTTGCAAATCGAGTTGGTCCAAAGCATTTGAAAATTGCGGACTGTCACCATGCCTGTGTCCCATTTCGTCAGTGTATTCAAGATAAATCCAAGACAAATCAGGTGCAGCTGTTGTGATGGTTTTACAAGCATTTTCTATAACAAAATTGTCAATTTTATTATAAAAATGACCATCCTTATCATGAGGAAATTGTTTGGTATCGTGTTCGTAACCATCAAAAACATAATCGGGTTGCAAATTTTCTGCCGCTTGTGCATCACTACCGATCAATTTTGTTCGATTGTCTTTCCAAGTAGAAAATATTGCTGTTTTTTTATTCGGGTATTGTGTTTTTAAATATCGAAAAACATTCCAATAATTATAGTTTGGAGCTTCAATTTCATTGCCCCAAACATTATGTTTGTTTACCCAAGTCCCTGTCAGCAAACTATTATATCCCACAGCAGAAATTGTGGGGGTTTCAGTATAACCATTTTTTTCGCCACCAACGTAAGCAGAAACGAGACTTCCGTTTTTGGTAAATTGTTTTAAATTGGGCATCGAATGCGATTGGATTTTATCTAACGGAATACCATCAGCAATTACGAAAACAACTTTTCTGATTTTTTGGGCATCTGCTTGAAATCCTGTTAAAGTAAATAGGAAAAAAAATATAAGATATGTTTTATTGCGTTTTTTCATTTTTTAATGATTTAAAATTTGTTTTTTTATATTGTATGCTTTCAAGCTAAATTAAACTTTTTAGGGAGTGTTTTTTGTTTTATTTAGGATTTCATCTATAGCAAGCATCTATACGAGCCAATTTTGTAATGATTCATGATATCTTTTCATTTATGATTTTTTCAAAAAGAAGGGAGAAAATTTCTCCCTTCGGCATTAAAAACGAACTCAAAAAACTAACCAAAATTTCTATTGAGGTGTTGTGATTACGCAAATGCATTTTTTCCAATAAACCCAAGATCCTCCACTTATGTAGTAAACAGTATATACTATATTTATTTTTTCAGAACAAACATCATAGGTCCCTTCTCCGACTTGTCTGATTTGATATACATATCCATCATTATCGGTTCCTGCATCAAAATCATTAAATGTCACTTTGCCTATGGTAGCACCTGTTACAACCGGAGTTAGTGTAACATTTAATTTAGCACTAGGGAAAGCACCGTAGAATGTTAGGTCGCCAATCAGTGTTAGGGTATTTCCGCTTAGGTTACCGGTGATTGTGCGTGCACTACCAATACTGTTTGTGTTTTTTAGATTGCTTGATTTGAACACATCGATGGTTTTACTGCATTCGTTGTCCTCAATATTTAAAGTGATTAACTTATTGGATTGATTCACAATCCCAACCCCTATGTCAATCTTAGGATTGCTTACGCTTTCTATAGCAATTTCCAAACTGCGATCTTCAGGACTAAGTGTTAGGTCATCGATTGTTTTAACATAAAAGGGTTCCGATTTAATTTGGCCGGCTTTAAAAAGCACAGTAGTGGTTTCTACCGAATAATCAATACCCTCTTTAGCATTCTTCGGGGTGATTTTTAATTTAACCGTGAAATCTTCTTTAAGGGTACTTCCGTCGTATCGCAAATAGATGGGATATCCGGCTTCGTTTCCAACGCTATAAGTTTCCGGTACTGAAACTTCCTGACCCAGAAAAGAGACGAATTTATATCTCTCGAAATCATATTGTTCCGCTTCCTTTTCACATCCAAAATTTAATAGGATGATAAACAAAGGAATAATTAATTTTAGTATTTTCATTTTATTGATTTTTTAAATTTATATTCATTAGGGGATTTTTACCAACCAAATATTTGTGTCAATTTTGGATTCAGGAATACCTGATGCGCCGGTATTGGACGATAGTAATATTTAGGTTCCGCAAAATTTGGTACAACAGAAGAGGTAACCATATTACCTGAAGTTCCATTCGACAGGAAAAGGCTCGCTGATTGGTCTCCAATAAAACCTGCTTTATAATATATTAGTTGAGCACCCAATGAATTTACTTCTTTAGGGGATGGAATACTTTGACTGCTGGCAATAATACTAATGTCTACAATACCATCTCCTGTCATGTCATATTTGCCCAGTCCGGGAAAGTACATGCCTACTGGGATTCTTTCCAAAATTTTGCCCGCCTGCCATCTCATCAAATCATCGAATCTAAATGATTCCATAGCAAATTCTACCCTTCTTTCTCTTCGGATTTCTAAAATGACACCTTTGTTGGCACCAGAAACATTTGGGAAATCCATCGCTAAAATTGGGTCAATGTTGCCATTAGCAAAGTTCATGCTCATCAAGTTGGCAGGAAGAAATCCCGCTCTTAGACGTAGTTTATTTACGGTTAAATCGAAATCTTGTTGGGTTAATGTGCCCAGTTCTGCCTTCGCTTCGGCATAAACCAATAATGCTTCGGCATATCTATATACTGCAACATCCACGCCGGAATTCACCAACGTATTATTATACCCTTTTAGTTGATGATAACCGGTGAAATTTTTATTTAAATTTTGAATATAAGGGGTAGTACTTCCTGCCCTGATCCAACCTGGATGGGCAAAAGTTTGTGAGAGTCTCAGATCTCTGTTTTGAAATTCTTTCACGAATGTGAAGGTGTTTGATCCTGCCTGATCACTAAATTTAGTTCCGTCAGCCATTAAATAGGAGTCCAAAAGTGATTTTGAAGGACTTTGTTCATAGTCACCAAATACGGTATAGTTTCCCCCAGGTTTTTCTTTTTCATCGTACACGTTTATCAATATGGCTTCAGAAATAGAAGCTAAATTATTCGTTTGATATAAAGCGGCATAGTCAGAATTTGGTTTTCCAGTATTATAGATGTTAAACTTACCAGAATCCATCAGTTCTTTGGCTGCATCTCTTGCAATTTCTAAAAAGCGATCGGAACTGCTTTTTAGATCTAATTCAGGATGGTATTTTCTGTAGGTTCCTTCGTGTAGGGCTATTCTGGCCTGCAGCATTAGGGCTGCCCATTTAGTAATGCTTCCAGTGGGAGTATGAAGGGCATCATCTTTAATATTTTTCGATGCAAATTGAATATCGCTAATAATGCTATCTACTACCATAGCGCGTGGATCTCTAGGCTTAAATAACGCTTCATCACTTACTCCTAATGTAGTTGAATACCAAGGCACATCTGAATAGCGCTTTAGTTTTGAAAAATAAAATTCGGCTCTGTAATATTTGGCCAGACCTTTAAAATGGTTTTTTAATTCTGGAGTTATACTAGCTTTAGAATAGTTTTCCAAGAAAAAATTGATACTTCTTAATCTGCCCCAATCCCAACCAGAAGTAATGTTTTCTGCACTCGGGCTACCCGTTGTGATATTTTTTATTTCAACGGCACCCGTTGTGGCCGCATTGTCAGTTCCTTGTTCTCCTAAATACATCCCGGTTCCTGCAGCGGAATGCAATCCGTTAATATACAATTGTAAATCGGTTTCTGAATTAAAGAAGTTTTCTTTGGCGATGGAAGATTTTGGACTTGTGTCCAAAAAATCATCATTACAACTCACCAAAAACAGTGAGATAGCGGCTAATATATAATAGGTGTTTTTCATTTGTTTATTTTTTTGTATTGAACAATTTAAAAGGTTACATTCATCCCAACTGACAGTTTACGGTTAAATGGATAGGCATACCCATTTTCTCCTGTTGCCTCCGGATCTATGTATTTTTTAATCGCAGACCATTCGTATATGTTTTCACCTGTAACATAAAATCGCAGTTGAGAAACTTTTATTTTATCCAGTAATTTGTTTGGGATCGTATAGCCAAGTGTAATGTTTTTCACTCTTAAATAAGCTGCATTCAATAGATATTTTGTTTGTGGAGTAGCAAGTCCTAAACCTGTACTCTGATCGGCCAGCCAAGATTGCAATACAGGATAATTCGCATTTGTATTGGCATCCGCTAAGCCTGCATTAATATACGATTGTGAATGTTGTGCTCTTAACTCCGGGCTATCTGCTGCACCTCTATAAAAATCCAGAAGATGTGGGTAGGTGTTTGCATAAGGCTGTTGGTAAGGACCCCAAAAAAGATAATTGTTAGGGTAATAATCTCTTTTTCCAACGCCTTGTAAAAACCCGCTTAAATCAAACCCTTTCCAACTCACATTCATGTTAAATCCTATTTGGTACCTTGGTTGTGTATTCCCGATAAGTTTTAAATCTTTTGGATCGTTGGCCGATAGACTTTTTAAAATTTTTCCATCGCCGTCTTGATCAACGTATTTTGGCCATCCTGGAACAATATCTAATGCCCCCCATGGGATAATCGCTGTTTCGTCTAATTTATCAATCTCTGCCTGATCTTTAAAAAAGCCGTCGTTTTCCAATCCCCATATTTCACCTACCTTTTGACCTTCTCTCCATTGAGAAAAAAGTTGTCCGTCATTTTTAAATTTGGTGATTTTTGTTTCGCTATCTGAAAGCACAATTGATGCACCATAATTAAATGGGCTTCCATCCAAATCCAAACTATTGTTATACCCCAAAGTAAGTTCCCAACCCTTGTTTCGAAGATCTGCTGCATTTGACAATGGAGGGTTCGTCCCCAATACTCCTGGTAGTTCCTGACTTGGGGTAAGCATTCCTATAGTGTTCCGGATATAATAATCAAATGAAGCATTTAATGCACCTTTAAAAAAACCTAAATCCATACCAAAATTTGTAGTCTCTACTTTTTCCCATGTGTAATTGTTTGGGTCAACGTTCAAGCCTGGAGCATATACAGTCTTTGGGTATTCTCCATTAATTAGGTATCCCGATTGTCCTGTTGACATTGCATTTATATACCCATAATCACCTACACTTTGATTCCCTAAAGAGCCTCTAGATACCCTAAATTTTAAAAAACTCATGAAATCAATATACGGCTTCAAGAACTCCTCTTTACTGGCTATCCATGCGCCCGATACAGATGGAAAAAAGCCATATCGACTGTCGCTAGGAAATCTTGACGACCCATCATATCTCCCATTAAATTCAATGATATACTTTTCATTAAAAATATAGTTTAATCTTCCGAAAATGCCATTTATTGCCCAATCAGAATAGGCCCATCCAACAGTTTCTTTGCCAGTAGCCAATGCCATATTTGGAAGCGAAGAGGATATTAATTCTTCTCTATTTGCCGAAAACCACTCGTATTTATTTACTTCTTTATTATACCCTGCAACTGCTGTAAAATTGTGTTTGTCAATTGTTTTGGTGTAAGTACCATAAAGATTTAAAACACTATACTTATTTTCACCTAATGATTCATACGCATAGTCTTCATTGGTTTCTTCCTTAATGAGATTTGGTCCTAAACCAATTTTGAATTTAGTACCATCCCAATGGGATCGGACATAGTTTTTTTGATAGGTATGTTCTCCGGTTAGTGTTAAGGCTTTATCAAAAAAGGTTAAATCCAGTTTATTGGTTGTTTGCAAATTGGTTGTGTTTTCATTTGTTTTCCCCCCATCAAGCATCCTGGCTGCTGCATAACCCGCATCTGTATTAGCCCAAGTGCCATCTGGATTTTTTACCACATCTGTTGGTTTTATATTATAGACGTTGGTAATGTTGTAAGTAGGACGCTTTCTGTCAGCAAATGCTAAAAAAGTGTTGTTTTCAAATTTCATCCATTCGTAGGGCTTAATTTGCATTTTTGAACGTAAGGCATTACGCGTCCAGGAATCTTCTGCCAGCCTGTTCAATCCATTCTCAAGGGTGTGGTTTCCTGATACATAATAAGTAAAAGAGTCCTTTTGTCCACTTATAGAAAGATTGTGGTTTTCAGAAAAGGCAGTTTTATTAAAGAAATAGTCATTCCAGTTTGTATTTCCCATATATTGCCATCTGTCTGGGTTTTGAGGGTCTAGCCGTACACTTGGAACCGTTGGGTCATTAGATCGATCTCTTGCCCAAGCATAGGTTTCATCAGAGGGGTTCACATAATCCCATGGTGTATTGTTCGTCGAAATATCCAATAATCTGGTAAAGATGTAGGGATCTGTGATTGGATCAGGAGTAATTGTTGGCTTTCCCCAAATAAAAGAGTTAGAATAAGTAATTTTATTTTTACCTCCTGTTTTTGTTGTGATCAATAATACACCAAAGGCAGCTCTCGCACCATAAATGGCAGCAGAAGAAGCATCTTTTAATACAGATATTGATTTTACGTCTTCGGGGTTCATTCGAGTAAGGTCTCCTTCTGAGGATGGGACACCGTCTATCAAAATTAATGGACTGCCGCCATTTATGGACGTAAATCCTCGAATATTGATTCTTGCACTTCCTCCTGGCGCACCACTTGGGAATGTAATATTTAAATTGGCAACAGTACCTTGAAGGCTTTGGGAAATATTTGCGGTTGGGCGACTTTCCAATTTTTTCATGTCTACAGTAGCCACAGAACCAGATAGATTAAGTTTCTTTTGGGTGCCATAACCTACAACGACAACTTCATTTAGGTTGTTTTCTGTACTTAGTGTAATAGTCAAATGAGTTTCATCTGTGATGATTATTTCTTTTGTTTTATAACCTACATAAGATACTACCAATACATTCCCTTTTGATGCCTTGATTTCGAAATTCCCTCCAAAATCGGTAACTGCACCTTTAGAAGTTCCTTTTACTGCCACACTTGCACCTGGTAAAGGTTGTTTTCCATTAGCATCTATCACTGAACCCGCAAGTGTCTTTTCTTGGGCCCAGCCTATAGGGCCAATAAGCATCATAAACACCAAACCCCATATGGTTTTTTTGGTGTTCCTTCTTACTGAAAAGTAAGTTTTCATTTTCTGTTTCATAAGTTTTAGCTGGTTTTTTTGGTTTTTTTAATTAATAAGTTTTTGAGTTACAGGTGTCTGTAATCAAAGCGCTAAAATATAAAATAATTTGATTGACCAATCAATTAATTTATATTTTTTAAAATTTAACTTTTTGATTATTTTATTGTTAAGTTTGTATTATCAATGAATCTAAAAAAAATGGGAAGAAAAAGCTTAAAAGCCGAAAGGCAGAAGGAAATTATAGTGGCGTTTTATAAAGTAGCCCAAAGAGAGGGTTTGGAAAATGCATCTTTGGCCAAAGTTGCCAAAGAAACAGGAGTCAATTCTAGCTTAATATCACACTATTTTGGTTCAAAAGAAGATCTTGTATTCGGTCTTATTAATTATATTCTGGAGCGATATAAGTTTATTTTTGCATCAGAAAGCGGGGGTGAAAACAGCGAAAAAAGACTTGTGAAATTAGTTGATAACTTATTTTCCAGAGAATGGAACGAACTTATAGACGATGGTGTTTTTTATAGTTGTTTTACCCTAGTATTCAGGGACGGAAAAATTAAAGCTGCATTTAAGGATTTACATGACTATTTAAGATTATTACTAACCGAAGTTATTGAAGAGGCCAATAAAAATGGTGAAGTCAATATTGAAAATCCTAAGAATACTGCTGATCTTATCTTTATTTTGGTGGAAGGAACCTATTACTACTTGTCGCTATGCGAAATTAATGATGAGTATTACGGAAAATTAAATAAATACAAACAAGTCGCATACGATATCCTAAAAATTAAAAACTACGATATTTCAAAAGATTAATTTTTTTGTCTTCTTACTATCATTACTAGTGCATAAAACCCAATAAATATCCAGATTAAATTAGTGAATAAGTTGGGCATGTCGTCTGTGTCATAAGAAATAATAACCAGGCATAAACCACCCAAGATATTCATTAATTGGTAAGGAATCTTTTTAGCATCCAACTTATCTATGCTCAAAAGAAAATAAGAAGTAATAAAAAGAGCAGCGCCAATCCACCCTATAATTTCAGAAGTGCTCATCTAGTTGTATTTATTTGATGACAGTTTTAATAGATTATCATTAAGCTGTTCACTTTGTTTTGACAAATATCAACAAGTATAATGGAAATACCATAAAATTGTGAGTGTAATTTTAAAATCCAAAATTAGGATTTATAATTGTTTTATGACGAGATAAAAAAAACAGAGTCAAAGTCTAGTCAATTTCTGTGTCTTTTAAAGATTCCTTTGTCGGAGTGGGCAGGATTTCTGGATTAATTCTGTTGGAGCTGTAGTTGAAAATAATCCCTTTCAGTTTTTTAGAACCTTTATTTTTTTATTGCTCCCAAATAAAGTTTAAAACTTACGGTTTGTTGCTTCTTGTTTTTAGCTTCTAAAAATTTTATAGCCCCTATTTTTACGAATTAATTTGTGGCAAATAAAAGGTTAGCAATCGTACAGCCTTTCGGTCTGCCAACCGAATATACGGACTTTTAGCCGGTTTAATTCTTATTTCTGAAATAGTTTTGCATAAGCCAAAAATAGTACTATATTTGCATCCGCTTTCGGGGTGTAGCGTAGCTCGGTTATCGCGCCTGCTTTGGGAGCAGGAGGCCGCAGGTTCGAATCCTGCCACCCCGACTAAAAATCCTTTCTGTCTCAACAGAAGGGATTTTTTTTATTGTAGAATAACAAAAACTGATTATTCAGGTTCTATAATACAGTAATTATGACTTATTTTTGCACTGTTAAAAATTATAATATAATCGTACTATGTCAGATACAATCGAAAAAATTAAATGTCTTATTATAGGTTCTGGTCCAGCGGGTTATACTGCAGCAATATATGCCGCCAGAGCTAACATGAATCCAGTTTTATACCAAGGAATCCAACCTGGAGGTCAACTGACAACAACCAACGAAGTGGAAAATTTCCCAGGATACGTTGATGGTGTTACAGGACCTGAAATGATGGTTCAATTGCAATCTCAAGCACAACGTTTTGGTACTGATGTACGTGATGGTTGGGCTACGAAAGTAGATTTCTCAGGAGATATTCATAAAGTTTGGATCAATGATACTAAAGAATTGCATTGTGAAACAGTAATTATTTCTACTGGAGCATCGGCTAAATACTTAGGTTTATCATCAGAACAACATTATTTAAAAATGGGTGGCGGAGTTTCTGCTTGTGCTGTTTGTGACGGTTTTTTCTATAGAAATCAAGAAGTAGTAATCGTTGGAGCAGGAGATTCAGCTTGTGAAGAAGCACATTATTTGTCAAAACTTTGTAAAAAAGTAACAATGTTAGTGCGCAGCGAAAAATTCAGAGCTTCTAAAATCATGGAAGAACGTGTTCGCAAAACAGAGAACATTACTATATTAATGAATCACGATACTGTTGAAGTATTAGGTGATGAACAAGTAGTTACTGCTGTGAAGGCTTTAAATAAGACTACTAATGAAGTTTTTGATATTCCTGCAACTGGTTTCTTCGTAGCTATTGGTCACAAACCAAATACAGATATTTTCAAAGATTTTATCACATTAGACGAGACAGGATATATTATCAATACTCCAGGAACTTCAAAAACAAATGTTGATGGCGTTTTCGTAGCGGGTGATGCTGCGGACCATGTGTATCGTCAAGCAATTACAGCAGCCGGAACAGGCTGTATGGCAGCTCTTGATGCTGAAAGATATTTGGCTTCTAAAGAATAATCAGAATCTGATTTTTTAAGATAAAAAAAGTCCCATTTGCCTTAGCAAGTGGGACTTTTTGTTGGTTAGGATATATATATTATCAATCCAGTTTTTCTCACCTCCTTCGGATGGGTTGGGGGAGGAAGAGGATTTTCTATTTCAACTTTTTTATCAATTTTGCTTCATCGGCAAATTTTCTGATTTCAATTTTTGGAGCACCCACAAGTTGGATTTCTGATTTATTAGCGGCGTCTATAATAACTGTTGTCATTGCATTTATACTACAATTGGAATAACTTTCCGTGGTTACATCAACATTTTTTATAGTTAACTTATTTCCTGTTAAGCTCGAGTTATTATCCATTCTAATGATGGCATTTGTTGCATCTCCTTCGATAGTTGCATCTGCTTTTTGGTACATATCCACTTTCAAATCAGTAGTGGTAACTAAAGCTTTTAGAGATGCATTTTTACTTAATTCGATGGTAGTGTTTTCTGATTTTAAATTGAGTTCTGTTTTTGATTTATCATCTGACTGTAATACGAAGTTTTTGGCATTCACATTCAAAAACAGTTTGGATGCATCGTGTACTTTCAGTGTAAAATCATTCAATAAAATTTCCTGAATTGCATTTACAGCCGTTTCATTTTTTGAAGTAACCAGATTTAAATCATTGGTATACGTTACTCTCACAATCAGTTTTTTGTAATTTGTAGCTTGTTTAGTGGTATAAATACGAAGCATATTGTCTCTTAAATCCAGTGAAATAATATCGTGTAAATTTTCATCGGCTTCAATTTTAAGTTCTGTTCTTTCACCTCTTTCCAAGTATACTTCGAGATTATCTTCAACTGTAAGCGACTCGAAATTTCCAACTTCCCTTTGTTCCACAGTTACTGTTTTTGAGCCTTTTATTTTTTCCTTTTTCTGAGCAAATGTCAATGTGGTTGATAAAAGGAGCAGGAGTATAGCAGTATATTTTTTCATAGTCATTTGGATTAGAGTCTACACAAATATAAAAAAATCATCCACTTGTGATGGATGATTTTTTGATTTTAGTAAAATGATTTTATTTATGGATAACTTCTTTCTTAACGGATTCATTTAAAACAATTTAGGAAAGGTTCAGAAATCGATTAAATTTCTTCTTGAGGCATTTTCTCTATGCCTTTGTAAACAAGAATTCTTGACCATTTACTTTAAATTGAAATTCATTTTTAGTTTCGTTAAAATGAATTTCAATTCCTGCTTGTTCAAAACCAAATTTGTCCTTACCGATTGAGTCAAAAGTAAGTGTCGGTTGACCTGTTGCATTTGCGGTAAGATTGCCATTATCTTCTGTTAAAATAATTTCTACCGGAATTTGTTTGCTTGAAAAACTACCAAGATAACTATCTAAAATAACTGCTTTTTCCAACTCACTCTTGTCTGAACTCCACACATTGTTTTTTGGATTTACATCAGGTAAAGCGTGATCTGGATCTATGGTGATGGTGGCAATTTCTTCCGTTGAAGCATTTTTAAATACCCAATTCATGTTGCGTTGCCAGATTTCTACCGGAAGTTGCACACGGTTAGTTGCGCCACTTTTGGTTTTAATTTCTAATACTACAGGCATAGCCATTTTTTCCAAATTTTCGATATAAATAAGAGCTCCCAATTTTGGGTCATTTTTCAAATACTTAATCTTAGAAATACCTTGGTCTAAACTCCAATTGTTTACAAACCAAGCTCTCCAAAACCAATTTAAATCTTCTCCGGAAACATTTTCTATAGTTCTGAAAAAATCATCTGGTGTTGGATGTTTAAATGCCCAACGTTCTGTATAAACTCTAAAAGCCTTGTCAAATCGTTCCTTGCCTAACACTTGTTCACGCAACATAATTAATCCTGAAGACGGTTTTTCATAAGCCAGTAACCCTAAGTTTGATTCTTTCATCCCGTCAGGAGCAGTCATAATAGGTTCTAATTCCGGATTGGTTAATCTTTTAGACATTCTTTGCATGTCTTTTGGTTTCGATTTGTATTCTCCTTTGTTAAAATCCTCAGCACTCAGTGAGTTGATAAAGGTATTTAATCCTTCGTCCATCCAAGCAAATAAACGTTCGTTAGAGCCTACAATCATTGGAAACCATCCATGTCCAAATTCATGGTCCGTAACTCTCCATAACTCTCTGTCTTTTGATTGCCAATCACAAAAAACAATCGCAGGATATTCCATTCCGCCTTCGTTTCCTGCTACATTGGTTGCTGCTGGATAAGGATATTCGAACCATCTTTTGGAATAATTTTCAACAGATGATTTTGTATATTCTGTAGCACGGCTCCAAGCATCTTGACCAGAACTTTCAACAGGATATGCTGAAATGGCCAACGATTTTTTACCGCTTGGCAAATTGATTTTTGCTGCATCAATAATAAATGCAGCCGAAGATGCCCAGGAAACATCACGAGCATTTTTTATTTTAAAATGCCAGTTCAAAGTAGCTTTTCCTGAAGGTCTTGAAGCAGTATTTGTCACTTCTTCTGCAGAACGAATTGCAATTGTTTTGTCGCTTTGGGAAGCTGTTGCCCAACGTTTTTGTTGTTCAGTCGTGTATACTTCAGAAGGATTCATTAATTCACCGGAGCTAACTACGATATGATTTGCGGGAGCTGTTATGGTTACATCAAAGTCACCAAATTCCAGATAAAACTCTCCAGCGCCTAAATAAGGTAAGGTATTCCAGCCTTTGACATCGTCATAAACACACATTCTCGGGTACCATTGCGCCATGGTAAATACTTTGCCGTTTTTAGTTTCTAAAACGCCCATTCTGTCTGATCCGAAGTCTGGCGAAATAAATGAAAAGTCAATTTTAAGTTTGATACTTCCTCCATTTGGATTCAAATCCTGAGGAAGAAAAATTTGCATTCGCGTATCGATTATTTCAAATTTGGCTTCCGTTTCGACAGTCTTTCCATTTTTTCCAGAAACTATTTTGATCGATTTTATTTTATGACCACCGTCAAAAATTTGTCCTTTATCTCCGTTACGACTTCCAGTTATTGGAATAACAGTTTCTCCACGGGAATTGTTTTTAAATAAATTCTGATCCACGTTCATCCATAAAAAAGAAATTTTATCGGGGCTATTGTTCGTGTAAGTCAAAATTTCAGAACCAATAACCTCATTGTTTTTCTCATTCAAGATTGCGGTCAATTGATAATCGGCTCTGTTTTGCCAGTATTTTGCTCCGGGCTGTCCGCTTGCTGAGTGGGAATCTGTACCGTTTTTAGTATAAAAATTAGGGCCAAAAGTATCATGATAATTATACTTTGATATTGCCTTATTGTTTACAGGGGCTACTGTTTTAGCTTCTTGCGCCTGAAGAGTTGTAACTCCAAAAAATAAAGCTAAATAGGGTGTAGCCTTAAAGAAATTGTTTTTCATAATTTGATTGATTTTGATTGATGATTTGTAAAAGTGATTAATTGTTTGGACTATCGTGATTTTTTAGACAGTCATTTATTATAATAAATAGATGGTTAATTATTTGATTTTTGATAAAAGAAGGTCAAAAAAAACATCCATGATTGGTGGATGCTTTTTTAGACTAAGAAAGATTTGTTATTCTTGATGAATACTTCCTCCAGAATTGGTTTCTTTTCGAATTGATTTTGGAACTTTATTGTAGCTTATGCTTCCTCCGCTAGATGCTTCGGCATCCAAACTCACAATAGGGTGAATACTGATAGTCGCTCCACTGGAAGCTTCGGCATTAACTTCATTTGCTAATAAGTTTTTGGCGTCAATTCCGCTTCCACTTGATGCATTTGCTTTCATTTTTAATCCCATTCCATTAATGGTGATGCTGCTTCCGCTACTTGAATCACAAGTAATATCATCTGATTCTATACTCAGGTTAATAGTTCCTGCACTAGAAGCATTTAGTGTGATGTTTTCTCCTTTTATAGTATTTGTGCTTGTGATCGATGCACTGCTATTGGCTTCTAATTGATCAATAACAGGCATTTTTACGGTTACTTTTTTTGATTTCGTATTGATAAAAGAATTTTTATCGCAAGAAATAACGAGAGTGCCATTTTCAACTTTGGTAAAGATGTGTTTTTGCAAATTATCATCAGCCTCAACTACTATTTCAGTTACGTCTGATTGTTCAATGACAAGATCGATGGCATTGCTTACTTCTATGCTTTTGAAATCACCTTCTACATTTCTTCTTTCGGTGGTGACATTCCCGCTTCCTTCAATTGATCGTAAATTAATGGAATGGTTACACGATGCGAATAGTAAGGCAGTTAACGCAACCAGAATGAATTTTGTAATTAATGTGATGATTTTTAACATAGCTTTAATTTTTAATGATTACACCGTCTTTATTTTTGGATAAGCCTTTTTTGGTTCCAGCTTCATTTACTGTTACCGTTTCACCGTTTACTTTTACAGTAGTGGTTGTAATACTGTCATTTTCCGTTACTTTTCCAGTAATGTTTACTTCAACATTATCGCCATTCTCATTTACATCAACATCAACATCATCATATTCATTTTCATCAGCGGGACAATTTAAACATTTTATTTGAGAATTTTCTACTTTGTAAATGTAATTGTCTGAACTGTAGTGTAAGTTAAAAAATGAATCATCAGATCTGTCGTAATTTTGTATGGAAGAATCTGGTTTCAATAGAATTCCTTCTGGTAAGTATAAAAATATTTCCACTTCCTGATCACGGAATTTATTAGCTACTTCTGTCAATAAATAATTGTCTAGAATCAGCTGATTTCCTTCAATTTTGATAGCGTATTTTATTTTTTCGGCTCTTTGTTTTGCATCTTGAAATGATTTACCTCTTGCGATTTTCTCAATTTGAATGAAAGGTAATTTTTCATCGGTACGTAAAATTTCTAATCTTACATTATTGGAATAAATCAATTGGGTATTGGCTGAATCCTGAACAAACTTGAAGCTTTCTCTGTCATGAATGTCTTTAGTGTAATATTCATTGTATCTGAATTTTACAAACAAAGTGTCATTTGGCAATACATTAATCGTTTCTTTCTGAACCGTTTTTCCTTCGTAAGCCACTTCTGACGCTTGTTTTATTCCAATCGAAATTAGTATCGCTATAGCAATAATCCAAAGTGCCAATAATGTGTATTTAGCAATGTTTCCAATTGATTTCATGGTTGGTGACAATAATTTGAAACCTAAAAGTGTCAAGAAAAAGAACGGAATTCCAACAGCAAAGAACATTAACAGTCCAAAAGACCATATTGGATAATCCGTGAAATTTCCAGCTTCAATAAAACTTTGCCATGGCACATTAATAAAATCTGAGGAACCTAAAGTGAAAACAGCAATTAGTAAAGAAACTAATGTTGCAATTCCGGTTATGATTAAAATCACACCCAAAAACTTTGCGAAAATCTTGAAAACTGTCATGATAAAATCACCAAAAGAGCTTCCTATTTTCCCAGCACCAGTTTTTATTTGATTGCCATATTTGTCATAATCAACATTTTTTAATTTCCCAGAAACGCTTTCAAACTCTTCACGCACTTTTTTTTCGATATTCGAAATGTTTACCGGTTCTCCAGTCATTTCCAGTTTTTCTGATGTGGTAACGGCTTCAGGAGTAACAATCCAAAGAATGATATACGCTAAAATTCCAGTCCCAAATCCAGCAAAAACTAATAGTATTAGAACGATTCTGATCCATACGGCATCAATTCCAAAATAATGACCTAATCCTGCAGATACACCACCAATCATACCTTTTTCTTTATCACGGTATAACTTTTTTGTTCTTCTGTTTGAACTGTCACTAAAGCTTTGAGAACCTTTCAACTCATCTTCAATAATGTAATCTTCCGGTTGCCCCATTACGGCAATAACCTCATCTACATCTTTTAAACCCACAACATGTTTGTCGCTTATTTGTTTCTCATTCAATAATTCTGAAACACGCATTTCGATATCTTTTATAATCTCATCATGTCCTGATGAATTAGATAAAGAACGTTTTATGGCATCAAAATAGCGAGTTAATTTTTGGTATGCATCTTCATCTATATGAAAGAACATTCCGCCTAGATTTATATTTACAGTTTTGTTCATGACTATTGTTTTTGGTTGGTTATAAGGTTTACGGCATCGGATAATTCAGTCCAGGTGCCACTAAGTTCTTTTAAAAATGTTTGTCCTATTTCGGTTAGACCGTAATATTTTCTTGGTGGTCCTGATGTGGATTCTTCCCAACGGTAGTTGAGCAATCCATCATTTTTCAATCGGGTTAGCAGCGGGTAAATAGTTCCCTCCACGACTAATAATTTTGCGTTTTTTAATGTGTCCAATATTTCCGATGTGTATGCATCTTTTTCTTTTAATACTGATAAGATGCAAAACTCGAGAACACCTTTACGCATCTGGGCTTTTGTGTTTTCAATGTTCATAATTTCTTTGTTTTGATTTTGTGTTGATTAAACGGTTCATTTTCTGATTGATGATTGATGATTTGTCATTGCGAGGATCGAAGCAATCTCTCATTGCTATTTGGTTCACTTTATTTATTACGTCTATTTTCTTTTAATCCATTTTATTTTTCCTACTTAATAAAAGGAATCGTTATTGGATATTTGTATTTTTCTCCATTTGATGTCTTGATTGAAGCATAAATGATTAAAAAGAATTCAGCCACTTTTAAAAGGCCAAAAATTAAAACAGCAACTAAACCTACTGTTAACATTCCAATGTTTCCTTCAAAGTTAAAATTTCTAAAAACAAAATCGTGATCATTTACTATAGCTTCTAAAGGAACATTTCTAAACAGTGTAATTAAAAATGTTGGAACTGCAATTAGGACAAGCACTAAAGAATACAATAATAAACTTAACTGAAAATTAAGTACTTGTTTTCCGTGGTGATCCACAAATTCTGAACTTTCCTTTTTTGAGGTCCAAAGTATTATTGGAAAAATATAATTTCCAAAAGGAATAAAATATTGAGTTAATGCACTCAAATGAGTAAATGTAGCGGTGTTTTTTTCGGTTGTTGTTTCCATGATTAAAAGTATATAGTAATTTCTTATGCAAATATATGTCTAAAAGACAGTATCTTGTTTCGCATAGTACCAAATATTAACATAAAATTAACAAATTAATTTAATATGTACGCATACTATTTTTTTGTATTTTAGCAAAAAACCTAGCAATAATGAAACTTACAGCGTCAAAACTTAATAAATTTCTCTTATTTAAATTACCGTCAGCATTTATCTGTGGTGTACGTGTAAAAGAGATTGATGAAAACAAATGTGTGGTATCAGTAAAACACCGTTGGATTAATCAAAACCCGTTTAATTCCATGTATTTTGCGGTGCAAGCAATGGCTGCTGAGCTTTCTACAGGAGCTTTAGTAATGTTCCAAATTCAGAAAAGCGGGAGAAAAATATCAATGCTTGTCGCTAACAACAAAGGAAATTTTACTAAAAAAGCAACTGGTAGAATCACTTTTACTTGTAAGGATGGTCATTTGATTGAAGAAGCAATTGAAAAAACAATTGCTACCGGTGAAGGACAAACCTTCTGGATGAAGTCTATTGGAACGGATGAAAAAGGAATTCAAGTATCCGAAATGGATTTTGAATGGAGTGTAAGAGTTAAATAAAAACACTTTGTTATTTATAAAAATAGAAAAACGCCTCTAGATTTAGAGGCGTTTTTTATAGGAAATTAAAATTTATATTTTTTAGATTAGCATTTTTTTCCACTTGCTTTTGCCGTTGAGACATCACACTTTTTTCCTTCGGCCTTGCATTTTGCTTGGCATTTTTCTATTTCTTCAGCACTCATTGCTTTTGATTTGGAATCTTTTTTAGCACAACAAGATTCTTTTTTTGCTTTTTCTTTTGTAGCAGTTTTACTTTCTTGCGCACTAAGATTTACAGTCAGAAATGCGATTGCTATACATGTTATTATCTTTTTCATATTTTGTAAGGTTAAAATTGGTTTTATTTTTTGTTTTGGATGTAAATCCAAAATTTCAATTCAAATATAAATAATAATTTAAATCAATTATTAAAATTTAGATCAATATTTACTTAATTGAATCGGATTCTATTATTGGAAACATCCATTTTATTTGATAATTATTTTTCTGCCGTAATCTCCTTTTGAAGTTTTTAGTTTTACTAGGTATACTCCTGAACTTAAATTTTTGACTGGAATCTGAATCCTGGTTTGATTTTCATTTTTCACATCCCAATTTGCAACAGCTTGCCCTAATAAATTGAAGAGATGAACTTCGTTCACAGTTGCGTCAGGAATCTTGTTTTGGATAATTAAAACCTTATAGTTATTGGAGTACAAAACTAAAAGTCCATCATTCAAATTATTCTCTTCAACATCAAGTGTTTTATCTGTAAATTGTATGGAGAAACGGTTTTTGTATTCACCAATGGCTAACGAAATTGTAAAATCACTATTTCGTATATCATGATAAATGCCTGTAATGTTATCGTACAGATAAATTTTGGTAGCCTCAGGGATGTTTTCTAATGCATCAATTTTGATAGTCGCTTTACCTTCATTTGCGATAGTAAGCCCTAAAGGGATTATTTGGCCCACATTAAAATCTGGAATTGCCTGAATCACAAACTGACTGTTACTCAATTCCCAATACATATCATTATCATTCATGTCGAACATGGGTGCATCATAGCCAATGTCAAAAAGAAGGGTTGTATTGCTGTCTGCTCCAACTAATAGTTGTCGGTGCGCACCAACAGAAGAGTCAAAACCAAGTCTGATTTTTGATCTTGTATCCGTTGTTTCTTGTGTTTTTGTGCTTTTAGTTCCCGCAGTTTTCATGAAAATGGAACTCGCCGAAGTTTCTCTCACAAATACCCGTTGACTATTTTTAAAATTAATATAACCACCATCAACGGTTGATGTTGTCCCAGATAGGGTTGGGTCTAATGCGGCATCCACAAAAAATCCTTGTCCTACGGGTATGAAACGTCCTGGTACTTTTGATCCAGTTCCAGTTCCAGTTAAAGGACTGTCTGCAATACCTGCTACACCTCCTGTTAAAGTATAGGTCGCATAACCGCCTTCATATTCAGCTAATATATGATTGTTTGACAGACCAAAATGATCCCAAAAATAGAGTGCTCCATTAAAAACATTTTTGCCCTCCGCATTTCTACCTGCTAAATTATCTAAAATAAATTCATTGGCATCGAGTGCGGATGGATAGGGATTCCCAACTAAATAGGTTTGGTCAGGAGGCAAGCTTAGTGTAATATCTCCAGAATTAGGTTTGCCAATAAAAACATGATTTTGTAAAGCATCGATTGCTGCTGTTCCACCTGTACCCTTCATTGTAAATCCTTCTCCTGTTTTTAAAAGTCCTGCATTAGCAATATAGTTCCATTGGAAATAATCATCCCAATCTGTATTAGAATCTAGTGTTGGTGAATTGTAGGACCATATCCAACGGTTACTTATGTTTATAGGGCTTGAAAGAGAGCCGTCGGCAAAATAGGCACCGTCACCAAATGTTATAGTTTTCGGAACAGCAGAATTTGTTCCATCCCTTAAAATACCTGAAACTGTGTGTGGAGTATTATTAATGAGCCCTTGTATAGTACTTACGGGTGATGACCAATAATTGTAATTGAAACTGTTTTGTTTGCCTTGTTGGTCACGCTCAATATATCCTAAGCTGGTTGCGTCAAAAATACTTTCGCTGAATTGTGTAGTCATAAATAATTGGTCAGTTGGATTATAGGTGCCATATCTCTTTTGTACCAATTGTGATTCTCCTACCAGATCAATAGTACCATTCAATTTTAAATAATGAGTAATCCATACCCCTTGACCGTCATTTTTTTCAATTGGAATGGTCGGCGTAGGATCTGCAACTGTTAATCTGCCAGCAGTTGAAATCAATCCTAATACGGTAATGTCTTTATTTCCCGAACTGATGTTGTGTGCCGTTTGTACAATATTCCAATCGATTAGAGTTCCATTATAACCAATACTATTTGGATAATCCCAAACGGAATCACTATATTTCCATGGAGTTGTACCAGTGCCTCTATCGGTCCAATTACCATCTCTTATTGAAACATAAGGTAAAGGAGCAGTTTCTTCTTGGGAACTCGTAATATTTCTTAATTTGCCATCAACACCTTTTCCTCCAAAAGGTTTAAGATAACCACAGTCAATTAGATTCATGCGGTAATAGCCTTTTAAATTTGCCCAATTTAAGGGTTGATCATCGGTTCCGTCTTTATTAGCATCCGGTCCATTGATATCAATAGGTATTATTTCTCCTCTAACAGCAGCACCATTATTAATGATTTGTTGATTCATCATTTGTCGTACATGGTCAGGGCTTAAACCTACATCCCAAATTCTTAATTCATCCATCCATCCTGAAAAATGATTTACAGGTTTGTTTGGAGGGTTTCCAGTTTGATCCATGGCTCCCGCAATGCACTCAAAACTATTAATTGTTGGTGCAGAACCAGCAGAACGAATAACTTCAATTCCGTCTATATACAATATATAGATTCCACCACTATAGGTGACAGCAACATGATACCATCTACTGGTAGTTAATGGGAAGGGCGAAGTTATTTTACTTCCATTATTCCAATTAAAGGTTAGTGTACTTCCAACAAGTCTTAAGTCATAACCATCAACAAGACTGTTTGCATTTCGTTTAGATAGAATGGTTTGGATGGTACTTAATGGGTTTACTGGTTGTGGATCCGGTTTTACCCATACTTCTATACTAAATGCACTACCTAATCCATAATTATTTTTGAAAGCTACATAATCATCAACGCCGTCAAAATCAATAACATCGCAACTGGTTAATGTTACTTGAACATCACTAAAACAGCCTGTGCCAACCAGTGTCCATCTCAAAGTGTAGATACCTGCATCACCAGAAAAGGATGAGGTTGGGCTAACATCGTTAGAAAAACTATAAGTTCCACATGTATTTGTGGTGTTAAAAACAGTCCATTTTCCTGTCGCTCCTGTGCCTGGATCGTCACTAAAATCATTACGAACTAATGTTGGATATGCTCCGTCATCGTTATTTTGATCAGCTGTTTTAGTATTGTCGTACGCATTAAGATTAACGGTTCTTTCTCCACACTCTGCATTAGTATATCCAACCGCTTCACCCGCATAGGCATAATTTACTTTTACAGTAGCTATTGCCGTTCCAGCTGGGTCATATGCTCTACATCCGTTAATTAATGATGTTGCTCCATATTGGTGCACACCTGGTGCCGAAGGGATAAAAGTATAGGCAACCTCTAATTTACCTTTTATAATATACTCCCCAGGTTCTCCAATTCCATCGGTCCATTCTAACTCATCACTATAAGGTTTAACAGGAATTGTAATATTATCAATTGCCCATACACTTTCATCAGTTGTTCCAAAAAAGGTCCACTTCACTCTAAGATTAGTAAGGCCACCAGCAGGAATTTCTTTAATGTATTCATATAAATCAAAACAGGAGTTATCGTTTGCAAACATATAATAACTAGCAGTTGAAGGAGAATGATTCTGCCAATCCCAAGTTAATGGAGGGTTTGTTCCAATTAATTCTTGTAAGGGAATGTCATAAGTTGTTCCGCCATCTAATGACAACTCCAACTTGGCATAATCTCCCGCATGTAGGTTATACGCTTGGTCGAAACAGATAGATGCTTCTGCTAAACCTTCCAAACTAAATATAGGAGTTTCTAAAGTTGTTGGTCCTACACCATACTTAGAAATATAAGCCGCACTATTATAATTACCATGAGCCATTCCAAATTTCTTCCCCGTTGCACCATTATCATATTTTATTATATAGGATGTACCTACATTTTTAGCATCATTGGTTCCAGTCCAATTATTGACTTTTGTGTTATTTGCCGCGGCTGTCCATGCCGTTCCTGCTACTTCTCCATCAATTTTCCATTGGGTAGGATCCCACTTAGCAGGAAATTGCCCCGTATTAAAATCTCCACCATTTCCTACGTTTACTGTAGAAGTATATCCGCTACGAGCTATCAAAGTAACTGGAGCACCAAGACAGATATTGAATAAATTTTGATCTAAAATTGGTGGTACATCTGGAGGGATGGCATGTACATTTACCATATTTGAATATTGAGTACAGTTCCCTACTTGAATTAGCGCTCTAAATAAAGTGGATTTAGTGTTGCTAAAATTAAAGATAGTATTATAGGTGTGGGTGTCAGCAGTATTTGCAATAGCACTCCATGTAGTACCTCCAGCTTCGAATTTTTCCCAACGAACAATTGTACCTGTTTCACCTGATAAATTTATTGTTATTGGGTTTGAATCATTTGGACAAGAAGTTATGGCTATATTGTCAGTAGCAGCAGGTGTCGGAACTAAGTCACTAATATAGCCTGACAAAGATCCTCCAGAAATTGATGGTGCTGTTAGTATTACATTTTGTGTTTGAGTCGTTGTGTTTCCGTTACCATCATTGTAGGTCCAAGTTACGACTGTAGTTCCTTCCGTTGTAATTGGGAATGGAGTTGTTGTTGTGCCAGTAATTGTTCCTTTGCAAGTGTCAGTTGCTGTTGGCGCTGGTAAAGTGGTTAACTCACATCCTGCTTTGTTAACATCTGGTAAGTTTGCCGTGTTTGGGACTGGTGCTATTGTGTCATCGATAATTATATTTTGGGTGCTAGTTATTACAGTACCAAAAGCAAAAGACCAAGTAACAACATATGTCCCTTGGGTATTATAAATTAATGGATCTCCTGTTGTTCCGGTTACTGTCACTCCACAATTATCAGTTGCCGTTGGTGCTGTTAATGTAGTTGAACATTGTGCCGTTACATTAGTTAAAGTTACTATTGGTTTTGGATTCACTGTTATGGTAAATGTTTTTGTTGGTCCAGTACAATTCACACTTCCATTATTGAAAGTTGGGGTCACAATAATTGTTGCTGTTACAGGAGTTGAACCAGTATTTATAGCCGTAAAAGAAGCGATATTTCCCATTCCAGAAGCAGCCAATCCAATTGAAGTAGTATTGTTAGCCCAAGAATAAGTCGTTGTCCCACCAGAATTTGTGGTTCCAAAATTGACAGTCGTTGTTGGACTTCCGTTGCAAACCACTTGTGAAGTGGGTTGATTAACTTGAGCGGTCGGATTTACAATTATGGTAATAGGTGTTGTATATGCTGAATAACATGGAAGGCCATTCTGAGTGGAAACAGTTCTTCTTTGGTAACTGGTTGTAGCTGTCAATGACGGTGGAGAATAGGTCGCTGAAGTTGCTCCGCCTATTGTCACATAACTTCCGCTCGCGTTGGTTTGCCATTGATAGCTAATAGTTCCCGAACCGGTACCCGCTGTTGTAGAAGTGAGTGCTGCTGGTGTAGCGCCAGTGCATATCGTTTGCGCTGTTCCAATCACTCCGGCGGTTACGGTACTTTGTACCGTTATGGTAATAGGTGTTGTATAGGCTGAATAACATGGAACGCCATCCTGAGTGGAAACGGTTCTTCTTTGGTAACTGGTTGTAGCTGTCAACGGTCCTGGAGAATAGGTCGCCGAAGTTGCTGTACCTATATCAACATAACTTCCGCTCGCGTTGGTTTGCCATTGATAGCTAATAGTTCCCGAACCGGTACCCGCTGTTGTAGAAGTGAGTGCTGCTGGTGTGGCGCCATTGCATATCGTTTGTGCTGTTCCAATCGCTCCAGAAGTTACTGCACTTTGTACCGTTATAGTAATAGGTGTTGTGTATGCTGAATAACATGGAACGCTATTCAGAATGGAAACGGTTCTTCTTTGGTAACTGGTTGTGGCTGTCAACGAAGGTGGAGAATAGGTGTCTGCAGTTGCTCCGCCTATTGTCACATAACTTCCGCTCGCGTTGGTTTGCCATTGATAGCTAATAGTTCCCGAACCGGTACCCGCTGTTGTAGAAGTGAGTGTTGCTGGTGTAGCGCCATTGCATATTGTTTGCGCTGTTCCAATGGCTCCGGCGGTAACAGTACTTTGTACCGTTATGGTAATAGCTGTTGTATATGCTGAATAACATGGAACACCATTCTGAGTGGAAACGGTTCTTCTTTGGTAACTGGTTGTTGCTGTCAAGGATGGCGGAGAATAGGTCGCCGAAGTTGCTGTACCTATATCAACATAACTTCCGCTCGCGTTGGTTTGCCATTGATAGCTAATAGTTCCCGAACCGGTACCCGCTGTTGTAGAAGTGAGTGCTGCTGGTGTGGCGCCATTGCATATCGTTTGCGCTGTTCCAATCGCTCCAGAAGTTACTGCACTTTGTACCGTTATAGTAATAGGTGTTGTGTATGCTGAATAACATGGAACGCTATTCAGAGTGGAAACGGTTCTTCTTTGGTAACTGGTTGTGGCTGTCAACGAAGGTGGAGAATAGGTGTCTGCAGTTGCTCCGCCTATTGTCACATAACTTCCGCTCGCGTTGGTTTGCCATTGATAGCTAATAGTTCCCGAACCGGTACCCGCTGTTGTAGAAGTGAGTGTTGCTGGTGTAGCGCCATTGCATATTGTTTGCGCTGTTCCAATGGCTCCGGCGGTAACAGTACTTTGTACCGTTATGGTAATAGCTGTTGTATATGCTGAATAACATGGAACACCATTCAGAGTGGAAACGGTTCTTCTTTGGTAACTGGTTGTTGCTGTCAAGGATGGCGGAGAATAGGTCGCCGAAGTTGCTGTACCTATATCAACATAACTTCCGCTCGCGTTGGTTTGCCATTGATAGCTAATAGTTCCCGAACCGGTACCCGCTGTTGTAGAAGTGAGTGCTGCGGGCGTAGCTCCATTGCATATCGTTTGCGCTGTTCCAATCACTCCGGCGGTTACGGTACTTTGTACCGTTATGGTAATAGGTGTTGTATATGCTGAATAACATGGAACGCTATTTAGAATGGAAACGGTTCTTCTTTGGTAACTGGTTGTGGCTGTCAACGAAGGTGGAGAATAGGTGTTTGCAATTGCTCCACCTATTGTCACATAACTTCCGCTCGCGTTGGTTTGCCATTCATAGCTAATAGTTCCTGAACCGGTACCGGCTGTAGAAGTGAATGCTGCTGGTGTTACGCCATTGCATATCGTTTGCGCTGTTCCAATCGTTCCGGAAGTTACTGCACTTTGTACCGTTATGGTAATAGGTGTTGTGTATGCTGAATAACATGGAACACCATTCTGAGTAGAAACGGTTCTTCTTTGGTAACTGGTTGTGGCTGTCAACGAAGGTGTAGAATAGGTGTCTGCAGTTGCTCCGCCTATTGTCACATAACTTCCGCTCGCGTTGGTTTGCCATTCATAGCTAATAGTTCCTGAACCGGTACCGGCTGTAGAAGTGAGTGTTGCTGGTGTGGCGCCATTGCATATCGTTTGCGCTGTTCCAATCGTTCCGGAAGTTACTGCACTTTGTACCGTTATGGTAATAGGTGTTGTATATGCTGAATAACATGGAACACCATTCAGAGTGGAAACGGTTCTTCTTTGGTAACTGGTTGTTGCTGTCAAGGATGGCGGAGAATAGGTCGCCGAAGTTGCTGTACCTATATCAACATAGCTTCCGCTCGCGTTGGTTTGCCATTCATAGCTAATAGTTCCTGAACCGGTACCGGCTGTAGAAGTGAGTGTTGCTGGTGTGGCGCCATTGCATATTGTTTGCGCTGTTCCAATGGCTCCGGCGGTAACAGTACTTTGTACCGTTATGGTAATAGGTGTTGTGTATGCTGAATAACATGGAACACCATTCTGAGTGGAAACGGTTCTTCTTTGGTAACTGGTTGTGGCTGTCAACGAAGGTGGAGAATAGATGTCTGCAGTTGCTCCGCCTATTGTCACATAACTTCCGCTCGCGTTGGTTTGCCATTCATAGCTAATAGTTCCTGAACCGGTACCGGCTGTAGAAGTGAATGCTGCTGGTGTTACGCCATTGCATATCGTTTGCGCTGTTCCAATCGTTCCGGAAGTTACTGCACTTTGTACCGTTATGGTAATAGGTGTTGTGTATGCTGAATAACACGGCACACCATTCAGAGTGGAAACGGTTCTTCTTTGGTAACTGGTTGTTGCTGTCAAGGATGGCGGAGAATAGGTCGCCGAAGTTGCTGTACCTATATCAACATAACTTCCGCTCGCGTTGGTTTGCCATTCATAGCTAATAGTTCCTGAACCGGTACCCGCTGTTGTAGAAGTGAGAGTTGCTGGAGTACTTCCATTACATATGGTTTGCGCTGTTCCAATCGTTCCAGAAGTTACGCTACTTTGTACCGTTATGGTAATAGGTGTTGTGTATGCTGAATAACACGGCACACCATTCAGAGTAGAAACGGTTCTTCTTTGGTAACTGGTTGTGGCTGTAAACGAAGGTGGAGAATAGGTGTCTGCAGTTGCTCCGCCTATTGTCACATAACTTCCGCTCGCGTTGGTTTGCCATTCATAGCTAATAGTTCCTGAACCGGTGCCGGCTGTAGAAGTGAGTGTTGCTGGTGTGGCGCCATTGCATATTGTTTGCGCTGTTCCAATGGCTCCGGCGGTAACAGTACTTTGTACCGTTATGGTAATAGGTGTTGTATATGCTGAATAACATGGAACACCATTCAGAGTGGAAACAGTTCTTCTTTGGTAACTGGTTGTTGCTGTCAAGGATGGCAGAGAATAGGTCGCCGAAGTTGCTGTACCTATATCAACATAGCTTCCGCTCGCGTTGGTTTGCCATTCATAGCTAATAGTTCCTGAACCGGTACCCGCTGTTGTAGAAGTGAGAGTTGCTGGAGTACTTCCATTACATATGGTTTGCGCTGTTCCAATCGTTCCAGAAGTTACGCTACTTTGTACCGTTATGGTAATAGGTGTTGTGTATGCTGAATAACACGGCACACCATTCAGAGTAGAAACGGTTCTTCTTTGGTAACTGGTTGTGGCTGTCAACGAAGGTGGAGAATAGGTGTCTGCAGTTGCTCCGCCTATTGTCACATAACTTCCGCTCGCGTTGGTTTGCCATTCATAGCTAATAGTTCCTGAACCGGTACCGGCTGTAGAAGTGAGTGTTGCTGGTGTGGCGCCATTGCATATTGTTTGCGCTGTTCCAATGGCTCCGGCGGTAACAGAACTTTGTACCGTTATGGTAATAGGTGTTGTATATGCTGAATAACACGGCACACCATTCAGAGTGGAAACGGTTCTTCTTTGGTAACTGGTTGTTGCTGTCAAGGATGGCGGAGAATAGGTCGCCGAAGTTGCTGTACCTATATCAACATAACTTCCGCTCGCGTTGGTTTGCCATTCATAGCTAATAGTTCCTGAACCGGTACCCGCTGTTGTAGAAGTGAGAGTTGCTGGAGTACTTCCATTACATATGGTTTGCGCTGTTCCAATCGTTCCAGAAGTTACGCTACTTTGTACCGTTACAGTTATTGTTATTATTGCTCCATCACAACCATTAGCAGTCGGTGTAATAGTATAAACGGCTGTCCCTGGTGTGGTACTTGTTGCTGTTAATGTTTGTACGATAGTGTCACTACTACCATCACTGGCACCAGATACATCGGTTTGAACTACAGTCCATGTAAAGATTGTTCCTGTTTCATTACTGGTTAATACTATATTGCTGTTTCCGCCAGAACAAATTGTTTCTGTGGTAGGTGTTGCAGTTGCTACGGGACAAGGTTGCCCAAAAGTATATAGTGAAGTTAGAAACAATAGAATTATAAAGAAGTAATTTTTTTTCATAATAGTCACACTTTAGAATCAAATAATTAATATTTTTATAAAAAATCCATAGCGTAATCTATGGCGTTTTTAGAAGTAAAATAAAGTTTATTGTAGTGGTATTATTCGCAATGAAAAAATTAATCATGTTGCTGTTATTTTCTATATCTTCTTTCAGAATTAATACTCAAAAATGACAACAAGAATGATTTTATTCGGATTTATATGTGTTGTTTTTTTATTTTTTAGGCTTAATAAGCTTAAAATTAATGATTTATAATGGTGTTTTGTTAAAAAAAATCTTTTTTTCGATAAAAGGATTTTATCTCCCGACAAACTACTCGTTTTAAGAAATTTAAGGTCAAAGGTTTTCTTTTTTCTTTTTTTAGGACCAATTTAGATATAAAAAAAACTGTCTTTTCAGACAGTTTTTTCTTTTTTAAGTGTATTGACTCTCAAGTTATTTGATAATTATTTTTTTACTGAGATCTCCTTTGGAAGTTTTGAGTTTTACAATATAAACTCCTGAACTTATTTTTTTGATGGGAAGTTGTATGTCGTATTGCCCTTGACTTTCAATCTTCCAAGTATTGATCAATTGTCCAATACTATTGAATAAAGTCACTTCCTGAACAGTTGTATCTATTGCTTTATTGTTGATTATTATTGTGTTTTTGCTTTGTGAATGGGCTATTTTTATTTCATTATCAATACTGGTTTCCTCATTAAGATTTAGTGTTTTGTCTTTGAATCGTAATGAAAAACGGGAATTATGTTCGCCTTCAGTAAGATTGATTTCAAAAGCTTCATTTCGGATATTATAGTACATTTTGGTGTCATCATCGTATAGAAAAATAGGTTGATTTGCATCAAAATTTTCTAAAGCATCGATTAGGAATTTGACTTTTCCCGCAGCATCTGTTTTTACACCAATAGGGTAGGAGGCATCTGCATCAAAAAAACCTTCACCTTCAATTACCAGTTGATTTTCTCCATTCAAAAAATACATATCATTCGGAAAGTCATCAATATTTAAACCATCATAACCGTAGTCCATTTCGCTGGTTGCTTTTTCATTCATAAATCCTAATAATACCTGTCTGTGATAATCGTTATGGGAATTAAATCCCAATCGAATTCTTTTATAAGTGTCTTTTATCACAGGGTCATTATTATTGTTACTCCACGTTTTGTCTTTATTGGTTGTAGTTTTATACATCACATTAGAATTCAAAGCGTCATTTTCTTTATGAAAACCTCTTTGGCTATTTTTAAAGACAACCGTGCCACCTGAACCAATTTTCCCGTTTACAAAAAAGCCTTGCCCCACAGGAATATATCGGTTTGGAATACCTCTTGACGGAGTTCCTGATTGGCTAATGAAATCAATACCTGAAGCCGATGGGGCTAATCCACCGGTTAAATTTCTAACGGCATATCCACCTTGATAATCCCGTAAAATGTGGGTATTGTTACTGGCATAATGTTCCCAAAAATAGAGAGTACCATCTATTGACGGACTTGAAAATGTTTCTAAAGAATTTATATTATCGGTTATAAAAGCATCGGCATCTAATGCGGATGGATATGGGTTTCCGGTTAACAATAATTGGTCATCACCAACAGTATTTGTTGCTATCGATCCATTATTTGGTTTTCCAATAAAGGTATAATTTTGAGTTGCTAAAATACTTCCACTTCCTTTCAATGTGAATCCTTGACCTACACGCAATAAATCATTCTCTGTTATTTGAACCCAATTGGCATAGTCATTAACATAATCATCAAATTTATAAAGCCAATAGCGTGCTAAACTAATTGGTGAACCCGCAGCTCCATCATAACCTCCAACCCAATTGATCGCCGTAGGTACAGCCACATTTGTTCCATCTTTAAATACTTCATTTACGCTATAGTCATTATTGTTGCTTAAAGAATTGATAGGGCTTACCGGAGAACTCCAATAGTTATAATTGTACTTGTTCGATTGTCCTTGTTGGTCTCTTTCTATCCATCCGGTGCTTGAAACATCCAAATCACTCTCAGCAGTTTGCACTAACTGTGACATCCCTACCAAATCTATTTTTCCATCTAATTTTAAGTACCAGTCATTTTGTATTTTGGTATCATTATTCATCACAATGTTTTTTCCTGAATCTACCAACATTCCCAAATCAATATTATTGGCCGTTTCCGTAATGTCGTGTTTTACATGTACTATCGACCAGTCTTGTTCCATGATATCTTCTCCTCTAATTTCTTTTGTAGGACTGTTTACCGCTGTTGCAAAACTTCCATTTCGTTCTGTTAAAAAAGGCATAGGAGCTTGCTGAACATGAATATTTTTATGGTTGTATATTTTTGCCCCGGTAAGATCTATTACCGGAGTTGTCAGGTCATCAATGATATCATCTTTATAGGTGTCCATTCTGTAATAACGTAATAAATTGGTAAAGGGCAAAGAAACGGGTGATGTGACAACGTTTTTAGGAACGATTGTACCTCTAACTTGTGAGCCAGTATCCTGTATTTCCTGATAGACCATTCTTTGTAATTGAGATTCTGTTAAAGCCGAATTAAAGACTCTTACTTCATCTATTTTTCCTTTAAAGTATTTTGTACTCGTACCAGAATCTCTTCCTAAAGTGAGCAGCGAAACATCAGCTGAAATGCTTCCGGTTTTAGCTTGTGTTGCCACCAAAGCACCATTTAAATATAATTTTATATTTGATCCGTCATAGATTACTCCAACATTGTACCATTGAGATGTATTTAATGTGGTATTGAAGATGACAGTTGTACCATTTACAACTGCTTCTAATTTCTTGGCAGCTGTAATTCGTATTTGAAAATTATTTTGACCTATAATTACTCCATCGGTAGAAAACGCAGGATTCAAATTAATCCATGCCATTAGCGATGCATTGGCTAAACCGCCAAGAATTGCGGTGCTTTGTCCATAATCATTTCGTCCGTCAAAATCTAGAAATAGTTTGGTGCGTATGTCCCTTGGCGAACCAAAATAAGCGGTGTTTGTATCAAAAATATCTAAAATTCCATCTTTATCAATGTCTGTTGTGCCATCAATAATTCCATTATTATTGGTGTCTAACGTTTTATAGTCATAGATTAATAATGTGTTTGCAATATCAAATGTACTTCCATTGGACATGACATCTAAATAATCAGGTATTCCGTCGGCATCAGTGTCTTTTAAATAAGTAGTAGCAGGATTTCCAGTTGCAATGCCTTGGTCTAAATTTCCATATAGAGAATTGAATGTTGCTCCAGTACCATAATCATAAATATTTAGTATTCCATCGCCAAAACCTTCCGTTATTCCATCTCCATTAATGTCTTTACTTCTAAATGTTTCTGATTCCGGACCATCGCCAACACCATCACCATTGATGTCACCGTCGCCATTTATATAGCCAATTGCTCCATGGATATTTCCGGCTCCAGATTCATCCACATCAAAAAGACTGTCGTTATCACTGTCTAAATCAATATAATTAGGAATGCCATCACCATCAGAGTCTAATGCTGGTAAAGCTGCCACTGATTCGCTGCTGTCATGAAGACCGTTTCCATTTCCATCTACCCAAGCCACATCTATTTTTCCTTTGGCATTACTCAAGTTTCCTAAGCCAGCTTCAATAACATCTTCAATCCCGTCATTATCGGCATCTAAATCAAACATATCAGCAACTCCATCATTTTCTAAATCACATAAAGTTTGTGAAATTAGGATATCATCCAATGCAAGGTCATTACCACCACCACCGGGAGCATTATTTTTGAAACGGATGGTAAAGGCATTCACATTACCTAAGTTAACACTAGTGGTGAATTGTTTCCAAACTCCTTGACTGCAGGTATTGTCTGTTGTGCTTCCGGAGCATCTGCCAATATCTCCTGTGTTGAAAGTCGTAAGAAGATTGTTTGATAAATCATAAAACTCTACCGTTACATTTGGTAAAATTGAAGAAGGGAAAGTCGATTGTGCCATGATGTTTAATACCCAAAAACTATACGTTACAGGCAAATTGGACAGGATTCCTGTTATTGTCGTTTCATAAAATATACCGGGAGTAAAACTGGCGTTAAAAACGGCCATTCTTCCATTGGTATCTCCTGTGGTATGATCTTCGCCATTGTACCAAGCTAAATCACCATGAATATTTTCAGGGTCGCTGGCTACTGTCCCCGTTATCTTAGAA
Source organism: Flavobacterium glycogeni (assembly GCF_048286775.1). Taxonomy (NCBI): domain Bacteria; kingdom Pseudomonadati; phylum Bacteroidota; class Flavobacteriia; order Flavobacteriales; family Flavobacteriaceae; genus Flavobacterium; species Flavobacterium glycogeni. Next base: position 2,746 of record NZ_JBLVPV010000021.1, on the reverse strand, counting down.
ACCACCGTGTATTCCCCATCGTCTAGTATCCAGGTTGATTGGCTAGGACATGCTGTCGTGTTAGTGCCTGCAATTCCGTCTTCATAACAATAGGTTGTTGTTGCGTTATAGGCGGCAGTAAAGTTTGGAGTTCTTCCTCCCGTACCAAAGGTTTCATTTAAAAACTTATAATCTACTTTATGTCCATTGGAACTATTGCAATTTATTTCTTCGGTGGCATCCAGAATGCCGTCGTTATCATCATCAATATCAAAATTGTCATAAACGCCATCCCCGTCACTATCAAAAAAGGTTTGGATTCCCGTGCCTTGAATGGAAAAATTATAAGGATTCTCATTAGTATCATCGTTTACAATCGAAATTGCGGCAGTTTTTAAACCTAAGGTATTAGGATCGAAGCTAACAGAAAATGTAGTGCTGCCTCCCGCAGGAATTGAAGCACTCGGACTTGTGGTAAGTGTGAAATCGCCAGCGTTAGTTCCAGAAATAGTTATGGCTCCTATGGATAAGGGGGAAGTACCCGTATTTTGAATAGTGTATGTTTTTGTGATGATTCCCGTACTGGTTTCCATTGATCCAAAGTCTGTCCAATCTGTGACGCTTGGGGTTGTGTCACCATCAATAATTGAAACAGCGTTTCCCAGAATATTTATTTCCGGTAAATTTACGGTTGCTACTATAGCTGTTCTTGCTGCAGAAATACATAGTCCATTAACCGCTTCAACATAATAGGTTGTAGTTGTAGCAATAAATGGCGTGGTAAAACTGGGTCCTGTTCCTAAAGCACTTCCGCCAGTTGATGCTGCAAACCAAGAAATTGTTCCAGCAGAAGCAGTGGCTCCCAAATCGACCGTTCCAGAACCAATTCTAGAAGCGGGAGTCGTGCCTGTAATCGTAGGAGTGGCATTTACGGTTACGTTTGCAGTATTATTTATACCAATGTTAGAACTACAATTATTAGGAGTAGTTCCACCACTTGCCAGATTTGTAATTGTTATAGTAGTTGTACCGGAATTTGATAACGCGCTTGTGGTAAAAGTTCCTGAACCAGCACTTGTAACAGTCATAGTTGCTGTATTTGCTGTTGCTGTATTTGCTCCTGTTAAGTTGTATGTTACAGTATAAGTTCCTACTGGTAGCCCTGCTGCTGAGGATGTTATTGATGTGCTGGCTGTGTTGCCTGGACAGATTGGAGTTGCTGATAGAGTTGACGTTAAACTATAAGTAGGACAGGTCCATGAGATAATTACTTGACCTTTATAGCCATTTCCTCCTGATTTATCTGCACCGGTTCCTGCTCTGGCCCCAGCTCCAGCACCGCCTAAAGCAGTACTTGAATTTCCGTCGCTACTGATATCTAAGCCTGTTGCCCCTGTTCCTCCTCCAGTAACTGCAGCACCTCCAAGCATGATAAGAGCACTATTTCCATTTGACGTTGTTCCTGCGCTTCCGCCGCCACCGCCACTTGATACTCCTAATGTTCCACCGGTTCCACCTGCTCCTCCATAATAATTAAAACCAGAAGACCAGCCAATATTGCCACTTGTGGATGCAGTTGCACCACTAGCAGTTGAAAGATTACCACTTGCACCGTTACCACCATTACCGCCAACAGCTAATAATGTAGCCGTTGACCCGAACCAAGATGAATTTCCTGCACCACCTGTGCCTGTTGAACCTACTCCGCCAGTTCCAACAGTAACGGTATATGTAGTGCCTGGAATTACTGTAAGGGATGTGTTTTTAACATAGCCGCCACCACCACCACCACCACCAGCAGATGGATTTCCTGTTGCACCACCACCAGCACCTCCGCCTCCCCAAGCTTCAACTTGTATCGAGGTTATCCCAGCAGGAACAGTAAATGTTCCAGATGTGGAAAAGGTTTGAGTTGTTTGTGAAATTCCAAAAAAAGTTATGAAAAGGAGAACAATTGTAAAAACTAATTTTTTGCTTATTAAAGTAATTTTATCCATGTCTAATTACTGTATTTAATTAAGGTTCAGTTTTTTATCTTTTTACTTCTAAAGTTTTAATGACAATTTTTTTTCGTACATTAAATTTAAATTTATTATTGTTATCCATCTGTTTAAACACTAATAAAATCGATTAAATACATGTTTTTTTTTATATTGTAGGTTAATTAGTATTAAAAATTTCATTATGATAGCTTTTTGAAAATGTTTTTCATTATCAGAGTTACGGGTAAATAATAGCTCTTTTTTTAATTTTTGAGGAATTAGTACTATTGAAAAAGAATTAGTCCAATTGTCAGTTCGAGGCATATTTTTTTTATAAAAAAAAATAAAATGATATTCAAACTGTCAGGCTGAGCGCAGTCGAAGCCCCACATAGTAAAAAAAAACGTCATTGGTAGCGCAGTCGAGAACCATTATTGGATTTCGACTGGGCTCGATGTGACAAAAAAATATTGGACTAAAAGATAGTCGCTAATGGTATTAATTATGGATTCATGATTTCAATGAATAATTTTTTAGGACTATCCGTAAATAATACCAGTAAAATTTTTGCCACAGATTTAAAGGATTTCCACGGATTAAAGAAAAGATGAATCAGATGTATTGAAGAAGTTCATTAAAACCCTTCAAATCTTTGGCAAAAAATAATGTTATACCAAACGAAAATATAATATAGACCAATTTTGATAATTGGTTTTTTTATGGTAAATTTGGACTATATTATAACAGTAATTATGGCACATGCAAAAATTTTGGTGATTAAGGAA